>JBDTJC010000224.1:0-51287 GCA_039936055.1 Polyangiaceae bacterium
AGACCGAGCGAGCCCCCGCCCCCGCCCCCGTGTACGCCGATCCCCTCACGGTCGTGCAGCCCGTTCCGATCGTGCCGATCGTGCGAGCCCCCGTGTACGCCGAGCCGCTCGCGGTCGCGCAAACTCAGGCGGCGTTCGTGGCGCCTGTGGTGCCGCAGTTTAGCAGTGTTCGTCCGTTGGTCGTCAGTCAGCCGCCGCGCGTCGCCAGTGGCAGCGGTGGCTTTGGACGGTTCTTGGTCGGCTTGGCGTTGATTGCAGGCGTCAGCGTCACGCTGTACCGCAATGACGTCGTGCGCGACGCCGCGCACTCGCTGCACCAAGACGACCTGTACACACGCCTACAGGCGGCGCTCGGGGGACCCTCGTTCGGGACACTCGCGTCGCTCGAATCAAGCGGCAGCGCGACGGATCGCAGCACGGTGAGCAGCCTCTCAGCGGCGCTGGCCGCCGCGCCGACCAGCGCGGCTGAGCCGACTTCTGCGGCAGCGCCGACTCACGACGCGAGTCCCGCGCCCGCGCCTTCGCCGGCCAACGCGGGGAGCGCGCCACCCGTCGTGTCGCTCGAGTCACTGAAGCGAGAAACCACGACCGGCGCGAAGCCCACGCTCGGCGCAACGAGCCTCGATGCGCCGAGCGCAGTAGCGAAGCCCGCCGCACAGTCCAAACCCCAACCTGCCCCGGCACGCGCCGCGCCGGCTCCGGTCGCGAAGGCGACGCCGCCCAAGAACGAAGCGAACATGACGCAGCGCGAACGCTTGAACGCGGCCATCGGCGCTTCGATGACGTCGAGCCCGCCAACGCCTAAGAAGGGCAAAGCAAAAGCGGGTAGCGAATACGACCCGCTAAACCCGAAACTCTGAACGGCGACTCCGCGGCGGATGGCGCGTCCGCTGCGTGAATTGACGCAGATCGCGTTCGCGGATAACAGCGCAGGCAAGGGTGTGGCACGTGCCGCGCCGACGCTCATGGTCCGAAAAAACGCACTGCGCCTTGAGTACTTGGACGGCTTGCGCGCACTTGCGGCCCTGTACGTGGTCCTGTTCCACGGTGCAGTCTTCGAGCGCCTCGATCCGACCAGCCTGCCGTCCTTGGCGCACAACGCATTTCGCGCACTGAGCTTCGGGCACGACGCGGTGGCCGTGTTTATCGTGCTGTCCGGCTATTGCTTGATGCTGCCGGTGGCCCGCGCCGATGGCGAACTCAAGCGCGGTCTGGGCAGCTACTTTGCGCGGCGCGCGTTCCGAATCTTACCGCCCTACTACGCCGCCCTGCTCGGTACCTTGGCCTTGCTCTTCCTCGTGCCGAGCCTGCAGGTTCCGACCCACACCATCTGGGATGACTCGTCACCCGCCTTTGGTTTCGGGTCCGTCGGCAGCCACCTACTCCTGATCCACAATCTGTTTCCGAGCTTCGTGCACCGCATCAACGGCCCGCTCTGGAGCGTCGCCACCGAGTGGCAGATCTACTTCTTTTTCCCGTTGTTCTTGCTGCCCATCTGGCGGCGCTTCGGCGCGCTGGCCACGCTGCTGGCCGGGTTCGTGGTGGGCTGTCTGCCGCTCGCGTTCGCGCCTGCAACCGCGTATGCGGCAAACACTTGGTACCTCGGTCTATTCGCGCTCGGCATGGGCGCGGCCGGCATCAACTTCGCGTCGCGCGCGAGCGAGCACGGCCTGCGAACGCGCGCGCCGCTCGGCCTCATCACGCTGGCATTGCTCGGTGCCTGTGTCGTCGGCACGACGGTACTCATCAAATTTTGGTTTCGAGTGATGCCACTGAGCGATGCATTGGTCGGCCTAGCCACGGCCGCTGCGCTTACGTACCTCACGCGACACGCTTTGGACACGAGTGCTGCGTCGCGGTCCACGGCGCTCCGAGTGCTGGAAACGCCCGCGTTGGTCGGGCTCGGGCGCTTCTCGTACAGCCTGTACCTCACGCACTTGCCGGTCGTCGCGCTGTGCTACTTAGCGCTCCAGCGCTTCGCACTGCCGCCCGCCAAGCGCATGGCCGCGCTGATTGCCGTCAGCGTGCCGCTATCGGTGACCGTGGCGTTCGCATTCTTCTGGGTGTTCGAACGTCGTTTCGTGGGCGACCCGCGATCGTTTTTCGGACGCAGGACCGCGAGCGCGGATTGACGGTTCCGGCCGACACGCGCAAACTCGCGCGGATTCTCAACTCAGCAACAGCGTAAGGGTCTGATCATGAACGTGCTCGTTACCGGTGCTTGCGGCTATATCGGCTCGCACGCCATACGCTGCCTCTTGAAGACCGGCCATCAACCGATCGCGCTGGACAACTTGAGCCGCGGGCACAAGGAATCCCTCCCCGCCGGAGTGCCGTTCGTTCAGGCGGACGTGCGCGACACCGACGCCGTTGTCGAGGCGTTGAAAAAATACTCAGTGGAGTGCGTCATGCACTTTGCTGCATTCGCGTACGTCGGGGAATCGGTGGACGTGCCGCTCGTCTACTACGACAACAACACGCGCGGCACGATGAGCCTGATGCAGGCTTTGGATCGAGCCGGTGTGAAGCGCTTCGTGTTCAGCTCGACGTGCGCGACGTACGGCGAGCCAGAAACCATGCCGATCAGCGAGACCACCATCCAACGCCCGATCAACCCGTACGGCTGGTCGAAGCTGTTCTGCGAGCGCATGCTGCTAGATTACGCGGCAAAAAACAGCGACTTTGCCTTCGCGGCGCTGCGCTACTTCAACGTAGCCGGCTCGGCCGCAGATGGCGCCGTGGGTGAAGACCACAAGCCGGAAACGCACCTGATCCCGGTCATCTTGCAGACGCGGCTCGGGCTGCGCGAAAAGATCACAGTGTTCGGCGAGGACTACCCGACGCCCGACGGCACCTGCGTTCGTGACTACATCCACGTCGAGGACTTGGTCGAAGCGCATGTCCAAGCCGCAGCGGCACTAAAGCCCGGCTCGCAGATGATCTACAACCTGGGCATCGGCCGCGGTTACAGCGTCAAAGAGATCGTGGAAGCTGCGCGCAGCGTGATTGGCGACTTCCGGGTCGACGTGGGCCCGCGTCGCCCTGGCGATCCGCCGATGCTCTACGCCGATGCCAGCAAAATCAAACGCGAGCTCGGTTGGGCAGCGCAGCGAACCGACATCCGCGCGATGATCGAGAGCGCTTGGCGCTGGTTCCAAGCGCACCCGAACGGCTACTGAACGCGGAGCCAGTCGACTGCTCTCCGCGGCCGTCCCCACGCCTCGAAACCGGTGCAAGACGGTTACGTTGGGGGGTGTGAAGTGGCGTCGGAAAAGCCGGCCGCGACAAATCGTGTCGTTTGATCGGTGGCTCTTTTCTGTTTCTTGACAACCTGCGAGGCTGCGCTGAATGACGAACAGAATCCTAGTGACCGGCGGCGCCGGGTTTATCGGTTCCCACCTCTGTGAGCGCCTCGTGCAGGCCGGTGAGGACGTGTTGTGCGTCGACAACTACTTCACAGGCTCCAAGAAGAACGTCGCTCACCTGCTCAACAATCCGATGTTCGAGGTGATGCGGCACGACGTGACCTTCCCGCTTTACGTGGAAGTTCAGCGCATCTTCAACTTGGCATGCCCTGCCTCGCCCGTGCACTACCAGTTCGATCCCGTGCAAACGACCAAGACGAGCGTGCACGGTGCGATCAACATGCTGGGCCTCGCGAAGCGCGTCAAAGCGCGTATCCTGCAAGCGTCCACGTCTGAGGTTTACGGCGATCCGGAAGTGCATCCCCAGCCGGAATCGTACTGGGGCAAAGTGAATCCGATCGGTATTCGCAGCTGCTACGACGAGGGCAAACGCTGCGCGGAAACGCTATTCTTCGACTACAATCGTCAGCACCACGTCGACATCAAGGTGATGCGCATCTTCAACACCTACGGGCCGCGCATGAACCCGAACGACGGTCGCGTCGTGTCGAACTTCATCGTGCAAGCGATTCGCGGGGAAGACATCACCATTTACGGTGACGGCCAGCAGACACGCTCCTTCTGTTACGTGGACGACTTGGTCGAAGGCATGCTGCGCTTGATGGACACGGAAACCGGCTTCACCGGTCCGGTCAACATCGGCAACCCCGGCGAGTTCACGATGCTGGAGTTGGCTGAGAAGGTCATCACCTTCGTCGGCACGAAGTCCAAGATCGTCAATCGTCCCCTGCCACAGGACGACCCGCGCCAACGCAAGCCGGACATCGGCATCGCGCAATCCAAGCTGGGTTGGCAGCCGAAGGTGCAACTGGACGACGGACTGAAAGAGACCATCAAGTACTTCCGACGCATTCTCGCCGAGTGAACGCGCTGGATTGAAACGAGAGAGAGCGCCACACTGCTGTCGTGTGCAGTGTTTCCTGCTCGCGCAACGGCCTGCGGCGCAGCGCCCCGAGCGTGCGAACGGCCAGCGGTTTGAGCGCTTTTCGGTGCGGGCGGAGTATTGCAAACCGATCGAGAGTCCGGTAAGCAATTCAGCATGAGGTTGGTAGCGTTCGGAGTCGGGTACGTCGGGTTGGTCACGGGTACCGGGCTCAGTGAGCTCGGTCATGACGTGTTGTGCGTAGACGTGAACACGCAACGCGTCGCGGATCTCCACAAGGGTAAGATTCCGATCTACGAACCGGGTCTTTCGGACTTGGTTCGCCGCAACGTGCAGAGCAAGCGGCTCACGTTCGCTACCCAGGTCGACGCGCCGTATAACGAAGCGGACGTGTACTTCATCGCCGTCGGCACGCCGCCCGGCGATGACGGCTCGGCTGACGTGAGCGCAGTATTCGCGGTCGCCAACAAGATCGTGGAAATCGCCAAGACGCCCGCGCTGGTGGCCATGAAGAGCACCGTGCCGGTCGGCACCTGCGACAGGGTCCAAGCCATCCTGGACAAAGCAAGTGTCCGCCTGGAAGTCGTCTCGAATCCGGAGTTCCTGAAGGAAGGCACCGCGGTCGAAGACTTCTTCAAGCCGGACCGCATCGTCGTCGGCGCGCGCAGCGAGAATGCCAGGCAAAAGTTGCGCGATCTGTACGCACCGCTGCAGTTGTCCGGTGATCGCATGGTGATCACGGACCCCCGCTCGAGCGAGCTGATCAAGTACGCCTCGAACACGGCGCTGGCCATGCGCGTCTCGTTCATGAACGAGCTGTCGCGCCTGTGCCATGCAACGGGGGCTGACATTCACGCCGTGCGCTCGGGCATGGGTTCCGATTCGCGCATCGGCAAGCGCTTCCTTTACGCAGGCCCCGGCTACGGCGGCTCATGCTTCCCGAAGGACGTTCAGGCCTTGGCCATGCTCGGCCGGGCCAACGGCGTCGAGATGGTCCTCGCTGAGGCCACGCACCGCGTGAACGAAGCTCAGGCCGTGTTCTTGATGTCGCTCGTGGAGGCCGGTTTGGGCGGCTCGCTTGCGGGCAAGAAGGTCGCGCTCTGGGGCCTCTCGTTCAAGCCCGAGACGGACGACGTGCGCGAAGCACCCTCCATCAAACTGACAGACGCGCTACTGGCCAAAGGCGCACACGTCGTCGGCCATGACCCGGAAGGCGCCGCCAACTTCGCCGCGCACTTCGGCTCCAAGGTAAATGTTACCGCAGCTGACTACGACGCGCTGGATGGCGCAGACGCGCTGGTCTTGCTGACGGAGTGGCGCAGCTACCGCGCGCCGAACTTCGCCGAAATCAAGAAGCGCATGAAGCCGTCCGCCCAAGGCGCGCTGCTCTTGGATTCGCGCAACATCTGGAAGCCGGCAGATGTCGTCAAAGCGGGGATGCGGTATCAGGGCATCGGCATTCCGCCGTATCAGCCTTGAGAGCACCCAAGGGTTGAGGGATCATGCCGGCGGCCGGAGCCAAACATCAAGCAGCGCGAGTGTGCTGCTTGATGGAGCGACAGGTTGGGATCGGAAGCGCTGCGGCGGCGCTCCAGCCGTACTTCGAAGCGCGGCCTGAGCTGAAGTGGGTCGATATCAGTTACCGAAAAGCGGGGGGAGTTATCGAGCGACTGCCCTTGCCCGGCCGCCTCGGTGGCACGTTGCGGGGTGTCGTGCAGTCAAGCCAGGCTTTGGCGGGAGGTAACTTCGACGCGCTCTTTTTTCTAACCCACAATCCCGCCGTATTTCAGCAGCCAGCGGTTGGCAGAACGCCAACTTTGCTCTGGACTGACGTAACCCCCGCGCTACTCGACGCTCAAGCGGCTCAGTACGCTCACACAGTCGACAAGTCGCGTCTGGTCGGCGCTTTGAAGCACGCGCTTGTCAAGCGCACGTTCAGACTGGCGAAACTCTGCGTCGGTTGGTCGGATTGGGCTCGTCGTTCGTTCGTCGACCATTACGGCGTACCAGTCGAGCAAACCGCCGTTGTACCCCCTGGCATCGATCTCGCGCAGTGGCACCAGCCCGCGCGTGTACTCGGGCCAGCGTTGCCACGGCTGCTCTTCGTTGGCGGTGACTTCGAGCGGAAGGGCGGCAGCTTGCTGCTTCGCGTATTTCGCGAACACTTGCGGGGTAAGTGCGAACTCGACATCGTAACCCGCGATCCTCTCAGCAACGAGCCGGGCGTCACGGTGCATCGAGGCTTGCTCGCGGGCAGCAAGCCTCTGCTTTCCTTGTACGAAGCCGCGAGCGTGTTCGTGTTGCCGACACGCGGGGACTGCTTCTCTATCGCCTCCCTTGAAGCGATGGCCATGGGACTACCTGTGGTCGTCTGTGATGTCGGCGGCATCGCCGAGATCGTCGTGCAGGACGAGACCGGTTACTTGGTCGAACCGGAGGATGGATCTGGTCTGCGTGAAGCGCTCGAAGCCCTGCTACAGGACGGCAACCGCCGCCTAGCGCTCGGGCACCGCGGTCGAGAAAGAATCGAAACGCTTTTTGACGCGCGGCTGAACGCCGAAAAATTGCTTGCAATGATCGATAAAATCACCCACCGCAACTAGCGACCCGAACGGGCCGAGTACTTTCAGGCCACAATCACTATTCGCGCTTGGTGCGTACCCAATCAGCGGTCTGGCGGAACGGCTGACGCAAACTCAGGGTTGCCTTCCAGATGACGTAAACCGGGGCGAGCGCGAGATCGAGAAGCCCTCTCGCACCGGTTCCCGAGACCGACCAGCCGCGCAGCACATACAAGAACACCGCCGCAACGCAGAACGCAAACGGCACAGCACTGGGCGCTACCGCACGCGAGCAAGCCGACAGCACGCCCGCGGCAAGCAGGCCGACCACCGCACTTACGGCAATGCGCGACAACGGCGGAACAAGTAGATCGAGCGCGAGGTCGATGAGGACTCGGTCACCCGTTGCGAGGCCGCTGCGCAACAGCCGCATGGCGTTGCGGCTCACGAGATCCTTGCGCCCATCCTCCCAACGCCGCCGCTGCGAGGTAGCCGCGGCCGCCGTCGACACCATCTCGCCGTAGACGTGAGCCTCATCGGTGTACTGAACGCGGTACCCGCCCTCACCGAGACGAATGCCGTACTCGACATCTTCGACGATTGAAAAGGCATCGTGGGGAATTTCGGCCAAGAGCGAAGCGCTGAAGCACATTCCGTTGCCACGAAGACCGCAAGACAAGGCTAGCCGCTCGCGAGCTCGCGAGCGCACGATGTGAAACGCCCCAAAAGCAATTGCCATCAGACGCGTTCGCCAAGATGCTTCCGGGTTGCGAACGGCGTAGTCGGCTTGCATCGCGACGGCACCCTGATCTCGACGTGCCGCAAACGCGCGTAAGAGGTTCGCTGAAACCAGAGTATCCGCGTCGACGACGACCACCGCGTCGACCTCCGGCGGTAAATTCGAAAACGCCAGATGTAGAGCGTAACCCTTGCCGCGACGCTCCGCGTCGTGGCGCTCCAGCACTACGGCTCCCGCAGCGCGCGCGCATGCTGCAGTGTCATCGTTGCAATTATCCGCAACCACGAGGACGTCGAACAGAGACGAGTCGTAGTCAACGGCAAGCAGACTCTGCACGGTCGGGCCGATTCCAGCGCTTTCGTTGTGCGCAGGCACGATGAAGCGGAAGCGGCGTGACGCCTGAACTGACGCAGGCAACGGCAGTCGGCGCGACAGAACAGTCGCGATGAACAAGTAAGTTGCCGCCAGTGTGACCGGAACGTTCAACACGAGCAGCACGAGGTTGAGGACGAAGCTCACTGACGCCCTCCGATGTCCGCTACGACGCACAGGTGATCGGAGACGCCACGGCAACCGACCTGGAAAGACACAACCCGCAGTTCCTCACTAACGACAACGCGATCCAAGCGCAAGAACGGATGCTTGGTCGGGTACGTATAGCCAAAGCCCCAGCTGGCCGCACTGAATCCATCTTCGTAGCTCGCGAGCGTCCGGCGTAGGGTCGAGCTCAAACCCGGCAGGTTGGTGTCGCCCGCGATTATTACTGGCAACGACTCGTGTCCGGCTTGCAATGCCATCGCCTCCACCTGCAACGCTCTGAGCGTGGCGTTGCTTTCCATCTCGGCCTCCGAATCGCCCGTGAGAAGTTGCCCGCTCAGCAGTTGATGAAACGCGCCGCGGAAGCGGTTAATGTGCAGTACTCCGCGAGGAGAAAGCGGATGCACGCAGTAGACGACGGCTGGACCGAGCGGCGTGCGGAGCACGTACCGCATGAACCGCGGCGAACGTTCGCGGCTGTAGAACGGAATTTTTGCTGGCTCAGTGCTTGATTCGATGGGGAATTTGCTCGCAATGATGAACTGGGTTGACGTCTCGACGAACGGGAAGTGCGCGCGGAGACCGTCGGCCAGAGCCTTGTCCCAGGGGGGAGCTTCCTCCACCAACACCACGTCCGGCGATGTCGCCACGATCTGCTCGCTGATCCCCTGCGCTCCCGAAAAAGCCGAATCTACGTTGAAGCTTAGTAGGCGCAGAGTCCTGCCTTTGGGGCTAGACGACGGCCAGGGCATGACGAACCCCATCAACGGGAACAGCACGAGGGCTGCAGCCAGGATCTGAGTCCAGAGAAGGCGCCGAAGCCCGGTCGCCCAAAGCGCCGCAGCAATGAACGGCAGCGGCAACGCCAACAACGCGCGCGGTGCGTACAAGGCAGCGGCGGTTACCCACCAACGCTCACCAACCCAATAGAGCGAAAGGCACCACACGAGCAAGATCGCCGGATAAGCGTATGCGCTCAGTTTGGTCGCTACCCGCAATACTCGACGCATTCGCGAGGGGCTTGGTGCGAGGCGCGATTGCGCTGGTCTGGTCATGGGGCAGCTCGAAGCTGTTTCCGGAGGTCGGTCTTGATGCGAGACCTAGCACCGCGCTAGCATAGAGTCATCGTGCTTCCTCAATTGTTGCGATCGGTCAACTCGGTGCTCGGACGGTGGGCGCTGGTCGCTGGGCTTTCTCTGCTTCCGGCCGTCGGCTGCGGCAGCGCAGGTGCCTTCACCTGGTATCGGGATCTACCGAACGTCGCGTGGAGTACCGACGCCGCTGAGTACGTGATTGGCGTTGGTGACACGATCAACATTCGTGTTTATGAGCAAGAGGGCTTGACCGCGAGTGGCAAGATCCGGCGAGACGGACGAATTGCCCTACCGCTCGCTGGTGAAGTACTTGCGGCCGGCAAGCACCCCTCCCAGTTGGCACGAGAAATCGAGGGAACTCTCAAACAGTTCATCGTGACCCCACGCGTGACAGTCAACATCGAAGCCTCACAGCCGGTGTCAGTCACCTCCATTGGGGAGATCGCACACGTGGGGGCGCTCACGCTGGAGCCCCCTGCCCGCCTCGTCGAAGCTTTAGCGCAAGCCGGCGGTCCTGGACCGTACGCGGACAAGTCTCGTATTTTCGTGTTGCGTCCATTTCCGACGTTTCAGCGCATTCGCTTCACCTATGACGCGATTTTACGCAACGAGGGTGGGGCCGCGAACTTCCCGCTGCGAACTGGCGACGTAATCGTTGTCGAATAGTCGGGCTATCCTGTCACGCCCCTGCGGAAACAATCGATGGCCAAGCCAATTGCGTATGTGATGGAGCAAACGCTCGGCAGCATCACGCACTATCAGAATTTGCGTCGTGAAGACGACGTCATTCCGGACGATCGACCGCGATGGCTGCCAATCGACTTCAAGGCCTCGAGGTTACCTTGGACGGTCACAGGCAGCTTACGCGCGCGGCGCGCAATCGGGCCGGTGCTGAACGAGGTGGATGGCATCTTCGTGCACACGACTACGTTGGCCCCGCTATCGGTTGACTATTTCCTCAAGAAGCCCGCAATCATTTCCAGCGACGGGACGCCGCTCAACAAGCGTAACATGCGCGCGGCTTACGGCTTGAAAGACGAGCATTCGTTCGCACAGCGAGGCAAGCAACGACTGTTTCGCGAGCTGTTCGCTCGCTGCGCGGGTTTCGTCGCTTGGTCGAATTGGACCAAGCAGTCGTTCGTGGAGGACTACGGCTGTCCTGAGCAGAACGTCGCCGTAATTCCTCCCGGTGTCGACCTCGACAACTTCAGCGTCGGCGACCGCAACCACGACCTCCCGCGGGTCCTGTTCGTCGGTGGGGATTTCCGTAGGAAGGGAGGCGACCTGCTCTTGCAGGTGTTTCGGAGTCGCCTGCGCGGCCGAGCCGAGCTCGTGCTCGTGACCCCTGCAGACGTACCGGAAGAGCCGGGTGTCACTGTGCATAGAAATCTGACAACGGACTCCCCGCTGCTGGGCGAGCTATACCGAACTTGCGACCTGTTCGTGTTGCCGACTCGCGCGGATTGCTATGCCCTCGTCTGCATGGAAGCCCTTGCCGCCGGCCTACCACTCGTCATCACCCGCGTGGGCGGTCTGCCCGACATGGTCCGTGAGGGCGAGACCGGGCACGTGGTCGACATCGACGATGCGGCTGGCTTGGGGGACGCACTCGAGTCCATTGTCGCTAGTCCGGCGCTGAGAAACACGATGAGCCAGAACTGCCGAGCCGACGCGGTCGAGCGCTTTTCCACGCGAGAGAACGCGCGCCGGCTGTTCGAATTCGTCCGATCGCGCTGCTGACGCAACGCGCTTTCAGCGCGAACGAGACAACTTTCGGGCGACGAACCCTTTTAGGGACGCGGCATCCTCCTTGCTGATTCCACCCAGGAGCCAGAGCAACGCGGCGTACAGGACGACGCTTACCGGCGCAGCCACGTAGGGAGTGACGACGGGGCGCATCAGCCAAGCTGCAACGGCCATCCCGCCTCCCGCGACAGCGGCGAGTCCGATCGATTTGAGCAACTTGCGGTCGAACACACCGCGCGGCGCGAGCGCGACTCCGCACCCGACAACTACGACTTCGCTGACCACGCAGGCGACGCAAACACCAAGGCCGCCGTTGCCGGTATGGCGTTGAAAATACCGAATCAGTACCGGATCCAAAACCAGGCTGATCACCACACATAGTGACTGAACGATGCTCCAGGCTCGCTGCTTGCCGGCCGCCAGGATGCACGCCCCCAGTGGCATCGAGAAATAGACCAGCAATAGGAACAACGACAGCACTCGCAAGTTGTCCTCCGACGGCCCGAAGCTCTTGCGGTTGAAAATTGCGACGCCGATGTCGGGGTACAATGCGCAGCCGAGAGCGACCGGCATCACCAGGAGAGAAACGCTGTTCAGCGCGCCCCGGGTAACTCGCGCGAATTCCTTCGGCTCTCCGACGTGTAAGCGGCATAGCGTCGGATAGAGGGCGTCCACCAGTGCGACAGCTGGAAAAACTAGAACGCCGGTCAATCTTCGCGAGACGGCGAACCAACCCATCGCCTCGGCTGTGCCGAGTTTCGACAGATAGACCGCGTCGATATTCGGCTGGAGCGCCATAGCCAGCCCAAAGAACACGAATGGGGTCCCGCCGCGTGCCAATGCAGTGAGCGCTTCGCGGCTTATCAGGAGACGACCTACCCCGACCGAGGTTAGGACGCGCCAGACGAGAAAGGACACGAGTAGATACGGTGCGGCCTGCGCCAACAGCACCGCGCGAGTGCCACCCCCGAAGACCAAGACGGGAACCACGACCAAGGCCGTGAGTAGTTGCGTTCCGACGTGCGTGTACGAAACGATGTCCGCTCGCTCAAAGCCTCTGATCGTGTCCTTACTCGAATTCAACACGGCACTCAGCGTGGCGCCGAGGCAACTCAGAGCCAAAATCCACTGAAAGGTGCTGCCGTACCCAAGGAGGAAACACGCCAATGCCAACGCGGCGGACACGACGATAGCCAAGCACGCGCGCCAGACAACGCTCGTTGCAAGCAGCGCTCCCGCCCGCGAACGGTCTTGCGAAACCAGGGCCGGCAACACTCCGTCGTGGCCCCAATTCACGAGCAGGAAGCCGAACGCGCAGATGGCCGATGCAAGGTAAAGAAACCCGAAGTCGGAAGGGCCCAAGTAGCGTGCCATCACCGCATTGACGACAATCGCCAGCGGAATCGTAAACGCTTGGGACGCGGTGAGATAGAAGGTATTTTTGATTACGAGGCGATTAAGCGCGCGCTGGTCCTGCACCGTCGCGTCGCCGCTCTCGTCCTGCGACGACTGCATGAATTTGTCTAGTCAGCGTTTCATAAGAGCCATCAGCCGTCTATGGCCCTGCTTGCCACCGTTTCTGCATGCGCTGGAAGCCTGGAAATAAGGAGGTGCGCCGCGTTTCGGACGCGTTGCAATCGACCCATTCGCTGCTAAAGTCAGAACGTTTCGTCGACGCCGCAGCGGTTGCCAGGGTGCCCTTGCTAACCGACTTCGCACGACTAAGTGCTTGCCTTGGGTCCGTGGAGCAGAGCAATGAACCAGAAGTTCCGCCTTAGTTTTGCGCTGATCGCCAGCCTTTCTGCTGTCAGTGGCGCTGTTGCGGTGAGTTGCGGCGGCGGCAGCAGCAACTCACACCCGGCAACGCCAGTGTCGTTGGGTGGCACGATGACGGCTACCGACAATGGCACGACAGTGACGACGAAGTTGCCGGTTTTACCGCGCCTGACCAACGTCGTCGGTACGCTGCGCGACGACTCCGTGGGCATCGACTTCGATCCCGTAGATGGGGCGCTAGACTACCGCGTGTATCCCTTACCAGACGACGGCGATATCACGGCATTCTCCGACGGCTCACTCACCGTGAAGAACGCGATCTACCGATGTGCCGGCATGCGGCAGACGTACGATCTCCGGAACAGCTTGAACGCCGGCGATCCTGACTTGTTCGTCTTCGACAAGCTAGGGACGACGGCGACGATCGACCCGAAGCCTGAGCGCAACACTCTAGGATACGTGTACCTGACAAAAGGCGCCGGGCGCATCCCAGTGTACGCGCTGGCCAATTATGCGTCGGATGGCGAAGAGGGCTGGCGGGCTAGCCGCGTGAAGGTCTACACCACCCACGCGTATGACCAGCAGAGGATGCTAGCCGCCGGCTGGCGTGACGACGGCATCGTGTTCTACGTGCCCGCGGCTACCGGCGCGACCACCCATACCCTCTTCGGCTCGGAAATCGCCGGGCTAGTTGCGGGCCAGGGCTGGCTCAAGCATCAGCAGTACTACTTCACCAGTGACGCAATGAGCGCCCACACCGGCGACACGACGCCACCCGCGCCAGCATTCGAGGTCCTGAACGCCGCGGCGGGCGCCGATACGAAACCCCTCATGGCGGTGCTCTATCAGGGCACGCACATTCACGTTGAACTCCTGGCCGGGCAGGAGCGCTTCAAACGAGCGGCCTATCAAGGAACCTCGCCCGACTGGCATGTCGAGTGGTCCGGACTTACAGGTGACACCACACTTGTCGTCGAAGCGCTGAAGAACGGCTGTCCCTTTCAGGGGTACCTATCACCACAGCACTTGGAAGCTTCGGAGCACCAAACGTTTCTAACGCTCGACGAGCTTCAACAGGCCTCGCCGACGGGCGAGGTGTTCATCAACGGTCAGTACGACAAAGTCGTCGGTAATCCGATGCCGATCGCGCGTTCGTTTCTAAAAGTGACGCCGGCGCCACACAAGGCAGGCGACTGGGATTGGTACCAAGGGTTCAACGTCGGATCGGACCTCGGAGCCGTGACCGAAGTCGCCGGCTGCACCGACCTCAATTGCGCTCGCTGGCAAACGAACGATCTAGATATCACCGCCTATCGCCTGGACAAGCCGGGGCCGTTGAACGTGCCCGTGATCGCGTTCGGACAGTTCCTTGGTCAATTTTGGGAGTCGTTCGACGACAGCGCGCACGACGTCACCGGTAAGATCCGAATCAGCGCCCGAACGAAGGCAAGGATCGACGCCGACCCGAACAAATACCTGCACGCGACAATGTCGGTCGACATCGTCAGTACCGACCGGCGCTACCCGCAGCTATTATTGACTGACCAAGACATCCCCGTGCAGGAGGGCTTGAAAAACCCTGCAAGCAACAACATCTTGATTCAGCCCATCCTGGGTCCGTCCATGCGCCTCGAGGTGCAAGCGTTCCACGGGCTGGTTCCCGGGTTGGTCGGCTCCTGGGACGTGAACAATCAGGCTGCTGAGCATCGCCTGATTGATTACGACAATGAAAAAGTGTCGGCGCAGCCCAACGACGCGCCGTTCGAGCACGCCAGCATGGATCGCTTGACGAGATTCGATGCCTTCATCTCATCGCAACGCATCTACGTCTTCATGGACAACCAACCGGCAGGCTGCGTGTTGCTGCCGAGCGCTGTAAAATTGTCCGGGCCGGTCACGTACACGGTCGGCGATGTGTTGTATCACGAGGGCGCCGCCGATGAGCTGGTGTGCGACCAAGCCCGCCCATACACGTTCATGCATGCTCATCAGTGCGTCGAGACGAAGCGCCATTTCGACGACCTTGCGTTCAAGAATGGAGTTGCGCCGCCCGCATGGGACGACAAGAGATTCCCTTGCCTTCCCTACTGACACCGCTCGCGCAAGACGAGCGCCGCACATGTGCTTTGCGCGCGACGGTCGTCGCGGTTGGGATGGTGGTCAGCGCGTGCGGCCAAGCAACGGCTGCCAGCAACGGGACGCAGAAGGATGATCCGGATCCAATATTCAGCGCGGGGGATACCGCGGCGTTGCATTCATTGTCGCCGGCCACCCTCCCGGCGGCACCCAAAGATTCAACGAACCAGTGGTCAGACGACGCCCGCGCTGCGGCTTGGGGCAAAACTCTCTTTTCAGACACCGCATTCGCGGGACGGCTACTAGACGCCGACAACGACGGCAGTCCAGGCGCACTCGGCAAAGTTGGGGACACCGGCAAGGTCGCGTGCGCTGGCTGCCACCTTCCTAGCGCTGGCTTCTCCGACACACGTTCTTTCCAGCGCCAAATCTCGTTGGGAGCTGGTTGGGGCCGGCGTCGTGCGCCGTCATTGCTCGACGTCGCACAGGCGCGTTTGCTGATGTGGGATGGGCGCCGCGATGCCCTGTACAACCAGCCCTTCGGTCCGATCGAGTCGGTCGTCGAGATGAACAGCTCGCGGCTGTTCGTGGCCGAATATCTATTTCGCCGTTACAAGGCGGACTATGAAGCGTTGTTTGGCGCGATGCCTACGCTCGACGATTCGACGCAGTTCCCAGCGCTCAGCGCAGGACTCACGGGATGCCAACCGAAGAATCCGACTTCGCCGCCGCCGACTTGTGACGGAACATTCCACGGCATCCCCGGTGATCACGCGGAGTTCGACAGCATGTCCCCGGCAAACCAGGAAGCCGTCACGCGCGTTGTCGTCAACGCCGGAAAGGCTATCGGCGCATACGAGCGCACCCTGACGTGTGGGCCTAGTCATTTCGACGCTTGGATGCATGGTGATGGAACGGCGCTGTCACGCGCGGCACAGCGTGGGGCCCAATTGTTCGTCGGCAAAGGACGCTGCGCGTCGTGTCACTCGGGGCCCTTTCTTTCTGATCAGCAGTTCCACAATGTCGGGTTACGGCCTGGCGTCGTGCAACAAAACTTCACCGACTCTGACGACGGTGGCGCTCTAGTTGGCATCGCGGCAGCTCTCGCCGATCCGTTGAACAGCCAGGGCAAGTTCAGCGATGGCCACGATTCGCGTTTGCACATCACGGTGACACCCCAAATGAGTGGCGCTTTTCGTACGCCCATCCTTCGCTGCGTCGGCCTGCGGCCGACCTTCATGCATAGTGGCCAGCTGGGTTCGTTGGCAAAGGTCGTCGCGTTTTTCAGCGACGGCGGGGATAAGACGGGCTACCCGGGCACCAACGAGCTGGCCGCGTTGAACTTATCCGCCCGAGAGCAAAGCGACCTGACCGAATTCCTGGGTGAGCTGACGGGCCCTGCTGCGGCTTCGACCTCAACGACGGGCGATCCCGGCTTATTTCCAGTCTCCCACGGCGTTGCCCGCGAACGATCCGGGCATGGGTCGTCGACTGACGACACCAATCTGATTCAGCGTATGCGGGAACGACGCTAACACCGTATTGGAGACTGATTCGCTCGCTGATGACTCCGAGCGACGATAACGCCGCCTTCGGCGCCACTCGAGTCCGCTCCCGGCTCGGCGCTCTGCTCAACATTGTACCATTGAGCCGCCGCATGACGTCCCCAATCCGTTTTTTTCGGACGCTACGGGTATGTCGCGCCCGACTCCTCATGTTATCCATCGACGCCATGAAGCTGGGTGAACGGTTTGATTCAAGGACCAACGAGCGTTCGGAGGGATCGCAAGTGAGCTCTGGGGGGAACGGCGTGCCTAGCGCGTGGCTCGACAGGCTGCGCTGGCTAGTCAACCAGAGCAGACCTTGGGCCTGGCAGCATCGCTGGCTGTTCGGGATGAACCTCTTCTTGATATCGCCGCTGTTCTTCTACGAGCTGCGCATCGGCGAAGGCGGGCCGGACCGCTCGCTGTTGTTCCTGCTCCCAGCTTCGATGGCTTGGCTGCTGCTGGTTCAGCTGCTTATCCGTCGTCCGTTGTTCGCCCACCTGGCGATGTTCCCACTCTACTTAACGACGGCCGTCGACCTGTATTTGATTTTTAGTTACCACATGCGGCTCGGCTCGAGCACCATCCTGGTGATCCTCGACAATCTGTACGACTCCGGCGACTACTTGAAGACTAACGGCTCCAAAGTAGCCATCGCGATCGCTCTATTTCTCGTCTTCTACGCGACTTGCACCTTCAAGATCCGCCAACTGCGGGAACCTCGACGCTGGCGCTTGACCGGCGCGGCATTCGCGGCGCTGCTCGCACTATACGGTTTCTTGGCCTACCACTCGGGCGGCTATTTCAGCTTCATGCTGTATCAAGATCGTGGCGCTCCGTTCGGTGTTTTTCCGCAAGGTCTCGTGGCGCGCTCGCTGAAACTCGACTTGGCCAAACGCTCGCAAGACGCGGCCCAATTTTCCTTCAAGGCGACGCGACCCGCTGCCGTAAACGGGCCAGAAACGTACGTCCTGGTGATCGGCGAGAGCGCGCGTCCTGATCACTTTGGAGTGTACGGCTACCCCAGGCCCACCACGCCGTTACTCGACAAGCAGAAGAACTTGCTGGCGTTCCGTGACGTCGTCTCTCAAGCGTCCGTCACGAAAGACGCCGTCCCGTTCATTCTCACGCGCGGTCATGCTCTGGACCCCAACCGAACGGCCGATGAACGTTCCATCGTCTCCGTCTATCGTGAGCTCGGCTTCGAGACGTATTGGTTTTCGACTCAGCAGCGGGATTTGACCACGGGTCTTATCAATCGCTTCGCGGCGGAAGCGGGCACACTGCGCTTCTACGAGCGACGCTACGACCCGATCCTGCTGGGGGACGTCAACCGAGCGCGGGTCGCGGAGCCGAACGGCAACAACAAGCGTTTCATCGTGTGTCACATGAGCGGGAGCCACTTCTACTACCCGACGCGCTACCCCGATTCTTTTCGCTTCTTTCCACCCGGAAACATGTCGACTGACAAAGAGATCATCAACGCTTACGACAACACCATAAGGTACACGGATTTTTTCCTGTCGAACCTGATCCAAGCGCTCGAGAGCACGCCGGGCGTGAAGGCTATGTTGTACGTGTCCGACCACGGCGAGAACCTCAACGACCACGGGCACAACTCGTTCGGCCACATGCTGAACACCGAGTACGATCTCCCCGTCCCGCTACTCTTCTGGTACTCGGACGAGTTCGAGCAACATTTCCCCGAGAAAATTGCGAACGCCAAGGACAACCTGAGCCGACGTCTGAGCACGCGCAGCGTCTTCTATACCCTTCAGGATCTGGTCGGCGCGCACCTGGCCGCCGATGCTCCCGACGCCGTTCGCCTCAGCGTGCTTGCTCCGCACACGGTCGAAGTGCCCCGAATCATCGCCGCCCAAACGAAGACGTTCGACTTCGACACCAAATTTCCCGAGCATAAACCGGCCAACGTTCCTGGGCACTGACTGGCGCCCCGCACGGAGTGAATGACCCGTGACTCACAAGGAGTCAAAAACGGGTCAGGTTTGGTGCGAGAGGACAAGCGCGAGGTCGTAGGATCCGGGTGACTGACTCATTGAACGATGCGCCGGACTACCATTCGATACGCGAGCATCGGCAATTCCGGGAGCAGGTTGATGCTGCAGGTCCGACTCAAGATCTCCAGTGTTCTTGGGCAGCTGTCAGGCTCGATCTGGAAGGTTCGCGCGTTCCAAACGTAAGGATCGAGCTTGGGGTGTGCGGGCCGCTTGCCCCTCACGGACTCCCAATTGGTGTACACGTGGCGACCCGTGTCGATCAGCCGGCTCGTGCCTCGTGTTTTGGCGAACGCTTGTGCCTCCTCCGCGGTCTCGAAGGTGAGGCACAGGCCGACTGCCGATGCTGGATCGTGATGGGGGCTCACCTTAAACTTCCCCTTGAAGCGCCGGTCGAGCTGATCCAGCACGAAACGGCGGCGAGCTCGCAGCCGCGCGAGCTTTGCGTCCAAGCGCCGCAACTGTGGCCGCAATATGGCTGCGGAAAGCTCGGGCATGCGGTAGTTCACGCCCACGAACAGCGGCTCATCCGTAGCAAAGCGGCGCGGCCGCGTGTAGCTGCCCACGTCGTGATACATGACCGCGCGAGTGCAGATGCGATCGTCGTTAGTCAATACCGCGCCGCCTTCGCCAGCGTGGATATTCTTGCGTTGCTGGAAGCTGAAAGCTCCGGCGTGCCCGATGCCGCCGACGCGGCGACCCTTGTAGGTGACGCCCACGGCCTGACAAGCGTCCTCGATCACCATCAGGTCGTGCTCGCGGGCGATCGTCATGATGGCGTCCATATCGCAGACGAGGTTCAGCATATGAACGGGAATGATGGCCTTGGTCTGAGGCGTGAGCTTGCGTTTGATGTCGACGGGATCGATGGTCAAGCTTTCGTCGACCTCGACCAGCACGGGCACGGCGCCAACTGCAAGCGCGGCAGCGGCAGACGAGACCCAGGTATAGGCAGGGACGAGCACCTCGTCCCCCGGGCCGATGCCCGCGGCCACAAGGGCACAAATGAGCGCGCTCGTCCCGCTATTGACGCCCAACGCATGCTTGATTTGGAGGGTCTGTTGCAGCTCTTCCTCGAGACGCTGCACTTCCGAAACTCCGTGTGTGGCGTAGCGCGCCAGGTCCCCTCGGATGAGGACCCGCAGCGCCGCAATCATTGAGCTCCCCATTATCATTAATCGTAGTTTCGCTCGGTCTGAACCGGGCAGTCAAGCTCGGGACGAAGACCGAAACCGGCTAGAGAGCTTCGCGCAATGGGCGACACTGTAGAGGTTCCGCCGCCTCGGCTTAGCCAAACCGTCAATGCTCGAAACCGCTCCGGGCACTGTCCGGCCGCGATAAGTGAAGGTCGTCCGCGGCTTCGCGTCGGTTTTTAAGACGGCGTTCGCGGTTCGGGCAGCGGCGTACGTGAGGAAGCATCACGTGTGCCAGTTCATGACCGTCAAGGGCTGAACGTCGAGCCAAACGATTTCCACGGCGACGGGCACTACGTCGTCAGGCCACGCCCGCGGCGATGATGGTCGCTCGAATCGCTCATTCGAGAGCCATTGAGCCATTTTTCCTATGTCTGCACCTCACCCACTACCCTCTCCTTGCGGAAGCTGACACCACGCTCCGGCCGCTTCGGTTGACACCAGTTGGAGATTTCTTCACTCTGACTTGTGTGGGTGTGCCGGCAACTATTTGCGTCGCGCACGCCGTCGGTCACCGGTTCATGACCAAGCAGCAAACGTTGGGAGGGAGTCTTGGTCGTGCAGACGACCAGAGGAGGCTGGTATGAAGTTCGAGGAGAGTGACCACGTGCCTGCGGGATCGGTCTTGACCGCGGACATCTGTGTGATTGGCAGCGGGGCTGCCGGTGTTGCGCTCGCTTGTGAGTTAAATGGCTCGCGTCGCTCCGTGATTCTGCTCGAAGCCGGTGGGCTCCAGCAGAATCAGCTACGCGAAGACGAGCTGTTCGCTATCGAGCATCTCGGCCTGCCTCACACCAACAAGATCCCGACGCGAGGTCGTTGGTACGGTGGCAGCACGAATCTGTGGTTCGGACGAATCGCCTTGCCAGATCCCATCGATCTTACAGCGAGGTCGTGGGTTCCCTGGAGCGGTTGGCCGCTGAGCTATGAACAGCTTGCGCCCTGGCTCGCGCGCGCGGGGGCACTTTTGGAGGTGCCACACTTCGATAAATTGCAGATCGAGAACTGGCCGACCAACCCGACTATCCAGACTTTCCAGCAAGAGGGCACGAGCAGCCTCGGCGTCTTCCTCTGGGCGGACGGCGCGCTCATGGGGGCAACCCATCGGAAGACTCTCGAAGCGTCCAAGAACGTGCGACTGCTGCTGGACAGCACCGCTACCGAGCTCGTTCCGAACGAAGCATCGACTCACATCGACTCACTGGAAACCTGTGGCCGCTTCGGTAATCGCTTCACGATCCAAGCTTCGACCTATGTTTTGGCGGCCGGTGCGCTCGAGAACACGAGGTTGCTGCTGCGGTCCACGCGTCGCTCCGCCGCCGGTATCGCGAATGAGCGAGATCTCGTCGGGCGCTTCTACATGGATCATCCGCGCGGGGATGGTCTCGGACGAGTCGATCTGACAGATCTCAGTAAAGAGCAACGCGAGCGGCTCACGCTACTCGGTGAGAAGCGCAAGAGCCGGTTCGGCAAGGTGCAGATGCGGCTTACCTTTTCGCCTGACATGCAGCGTAAAGAGGGGCTGCTCAACCACAGCTTGCACGCCCATTTGACGTCTCCCATGCACGATCTGGCCGCATTCCAGAGCGCCAAGCGGCTCCTGGCTCGACTGAAGCGGGGGCCCAGCGACGAAGGCTCGCCGCGGAAGGATTTGCTGGCAGTGGGGACCGGCGCCCCGGAGCTGCTTGGTGCGGGGCTGCGGAGCGTCATCGCGCGGAATGAACCTTCCACGCTCATCACTGTCGACCAAATGGAGCAGGTCCCGGATCCGGAAAGCCGCGTTACGCTCGACTGGGAGCGCCGAAATCGTTGGGGAATTCCAGCCCTGCAACTCAACTGGAAAATCGGTGAAGCGACGTATCGTTCACAGCAGCGCATGCACGGCCTATTCAAGAGCATCCTGGAGAAGCACGGAATTTTCTCACTGCGCAGCCAGCTGCTCGAAAAGCCCGACGAACTGCCCCCGCTTCAAGACATGAAGCACCACTCAGGAACGACTCGAATGAGCAGCTCAGCAGCCGACGGCGTGGTGGATGCAGACCTCAGGGCACACAACATCAAGAACCTATACGTGACCGGTAGCTCCACTTTTCCGACCGTGGGCCACTTCAACCCAACGCTGCTGATCGTTGCACTCGCGGCTCGCCTAGCGAGCCGCTTGCGAGACTAGCCAGGCATTTATAGCCGCATCACGGGGAGTAGCGAATGCTGTGCGTGTCAACCGGCCTGCGCAAGCCGTCAATCATTCCGCGTGCCAACATGTAAGGGCGCCGAAACCCGCGTGGGCGCTTGCCTGCGAGGAGCTCTCGCGCCGGCTCTATCACGCCGAAACGGAGTGCCCAGGAAATGAAGAGCCCGCTGATTTGCCAGTGCCCGCTCTTGATGTACTTGGCGATGGTCCCGCCCACACCGTAGAAGTCGCGCTTGATGAGCTCACGTAGCTCGTCGAGGGAGCGAAAGCCGTCGTGCATAACGGTGGTGTCGGAGTCTTCGAACACCCACCAACCCTTCACGAGCGCGCGCCACGCGAGGTCGTTGTCTTCCGCGGCTTGAAACGTGGCGCCCGGCCCGAGCACGATGTCGAAGCCTTGAACGTCCTCGAACGCTTTGCGCCGGACCGCCATGCCAGCCCCCAAAGACAAGCCTTTGCGTGAATTGGCCCATGCGGCCTGCACGCTTTCCACCGCACGACTCGCCGGGAACCGAATTTGTGGAGTGTGACCCGGCTTGTCCACCGGCACCGCTTTTACGTTGCAAAATACTACGCCGACCTGTGCGTGAAGAGCGAAGGGTGCGGAGATGGACGTGAGCCAGTCGACCGGCACAAGACAGTCGTCGTCCGTAATCACCAGGATAGGGGCGGTCGTCATTGCAGCGCCAGCGTTGCGCGCGCGGCTGGTGCCGGGAAGCGAGGAGTGAACGTACTTGATGCGCTGGTCGACGAGGAACGGCTCAATGGCCAACCGTGTTTCGTCGTTAGTACTCTGATCGACGATCGCCATCTCGAAGCTTGGCTCTGACCCGGCGAGTACGGACTCAAGCAGGGGAACGATTTTGCGTCCTCGATTCCGTGTCGCGACAACTACGGCAAACCGCGGACTCGCTGATTCACTCATTGAATGATGTGCCTCACCACCACCCTATACGCCGACGTGGGCCATTCCGGAAGCAGATTGACGCTGCGGGTCAGGCCCGAGATCGCCAGTGTTCTCGGGCAACTACCGGATTTGCCCGGACCATGCGGGCGTATGCGGGCGGGCGCCGCAATCAAACAGTCCGCGTCATCGCGATGGCGCAGTACTGAGCAGGGCTCATCGAGCCCCTCAAGGGTCGGTTGAAACTTGAAGCGTAGGCCCACAACGACACTTCCGGATGCACCGGACTCGACCCGCGAACGACGTGAGCTTGGCGGGCGCCTCGGTGCGAGCACGAACGGCGGCGGTGAGGTTGGCTTCGTTGCTGTGCCGCTGTCGAGCGAGCATATGGCCGAGCTCAAGCATCAGGGTCACGGTCCGCGTGCGTTGAGCGGACGGCTTACGACACACCTTCTTGAGCGCTAGTGACCGGACACGTGAACTGAGCCCCCAACCGAGACGCCCACGAAAATGGCGTACGAAGGAGGAACGACAGTTTGCGATTGGAAGACCTGCCACGCGCCGCGCAGACCGCCGTCAACCGACAGGACGGGCGTCAGTTGATACGAAGTACGCAGCTCAGCCCCTGCGAAATCCTGTGCGCCCTGGTTGCCCGCACCCGCAACCGAAACGCTTGCGGTCCCGAACGCCCCAATTGCAAACTTCTCTTTGCTCCACCCTAGGGCCCCCGTGAAGCCGAGACGGGGATCGATAGCGCCCGAGATTGGATCAATAACCGGAGCAGTGGATGCGCCGACGCTCATGGCAAGCATCCCCCGCGCAAGTGGCTCTGAGTGTGCCAGTGCCGCGTCTATGGTCGGGTACACCGAGTTCTGGCTCGCGCCGTCAACGGGAGTGCCGCGGGTGACCGCCACGCCCGCTCCCAAACGACCGCTTGTCATGGCGCTGAAAGCGTGCATCCAGAGCTCCGTGACACCTGTGATCAAAGCACTAGTTCCGTCCGCGCTCCAGCCATATGTGCTGGCGAGCACGCTCGTTACAGTATCTGCAGGCGTAAATAATTTTTGCCAGGAAACGCCGAGGCGGACCGATTCAAATACCGGGGAGACGGTGCGTGACGAAGCGTCCGCTCCGCCGCCGATTGAATACAAGGCGCTGACGCCCGCGGTGTCGGCGAGCGAGAACTGATACGCCAAGGCCGCCGTGGTGGTCGACGACTCCACGCGCAAAACACGACTCAGTACGAGCGGTTGGGCCGCGCCAGGACCGCTCCCGGCACCGGCTCCTGTGCCGGGAGCGGTCCCCGTGCTTCCGGGCCCAGAACCCCCTCCGGCGCCCGCCCCGCTCCCGCCACCGTTCTGCAGCTGGCTGTTGGTGGGATCGAGCTGCCCTCCGGAGAGTGCCGATATGGTTGGATCGACCTGCCCGTATACCGCGACCTCGCTAACCGTAACGATCGCGCGGCTGATCTCGGTGCTTGAGCTGATGCCGACCGTGTGGGACAGCAGCCTCTCGATCGGCGGTGACCCGAGGTTCGCGAGGATCAGCGAGGGAGTGTATGTAAGAGTCAGCTGACTGTGCTGCCAGCCAAAGCGCAGCGCGACGAGCGCGCGCGAGTCATCCAGGTAGTGATTCGAGGTGGGCGCAATATAAAGTGCCTCGTTTCGAGCACCCAGATTGAGGGTGATCAGCTGCGCGAGGATCGGCGCGAGCAGGGGCATGTGCGTCGCGAACAGGTTAGCACAGGCGCACCCTACACCTGAGCGGAATGACAGCACGCAAGCACACGCGCACTTCTCTTTCCCGTGTGTTTCCAGGGCGGGACGTAACTCGGGTTTCCCCTGGCCCCGCCAGCGCTTCCGGCCTATGGTCGTGGCTGGAGCGTGTGTTGTGAGTAACAAGCGTGCCGGCAGCGCACCAAAGGAAGCCCCGGAGCAGACCAGTGTTTTGGCGCGCCGGGTTCACGTCGAACCGTGGCACGATCCGCAATGGCAACAGCTGTGGCTGGCCATAGAACGACGTCCGTGGCGGTCGTTGGTGTTGATTCCCGCTGGTGAGGGCGCGCCGCTGGACTTTACGGTAAGTATCGCGGTCAACCTGTCGCGAACGGCCATGGTCCACATCGGGAGCGCGATCCAGGTAGCGGACGGAACCATAGTTCCGCTCAATCAGCTCAACCCGTTCCTGAACGAAGTTCGCCGTTGTACGAGCTCAGGCGAGCGGCTGATCGTCGCGCTCCCCCCTACAGACGCAAGCCCGGTAACGGCGTCTATCGCGCAATCTTCGGACGCGGCAGTCCTGTGCATCTTGCTCGAGCGCATGGCCAGCGCGGATGCAAATAAGACGGTGAAGCTGATCGGGCCGAAGCGCTTTCTCGGCTCCGTACTCGTGCACCCGGATCAACTCGAAAACCACCGCGGGTAGCGCTATCGGGGCTTCGACGTTTGAATGTCGAGCACCATGAAAGAGTACGGCGGCAGCGAGACGATCGTGCTGGCCTTGTCGCCACCGACCGGAAGTTGTTCCGTGATCGTAGTCGAGGTCGCCCCGTAGCTGAAGTTTCGCTGAGACAAGCGCACTCCGCATTGGTCCAACCCGATTGTCGCATTCACACTGAACAGTGAATCTTCATTGACCACGATCAGCACGAGCCGGTCCCCAGCTGGGTTACGCGACGCGAATAGCGAAACCTTCTCTGCGTCGCGAGTCGCCACGGATAGATCCTGGAAGCGCCCGCCTTTACCGTCGAAGTCGCGAAACGCGCGAAACGCTTGCAGCGTTTTGGTGCCTACTTTGGGGCCGTCCCAGTAGAACGCGGAGTCCAAGCCTTCCTGTCCGAATCGCCCGAGGGCTTCTACCGTCGCAAGCGCGCCGCTGATGTGATCGTCAGCACCAAAGCTCCACTCGCCGATCGAAGTTTTGAGGCCGGGGTAGTTCTTCGAAACCCAATCTTTCATAAGCGGAATTAGGGCGACGGGCTCGTTGATCCACGACTCGTCCCGATAGCCACGGTCCCAGAGAGCGCGTGTGGAGCGGAGCCGCAATTCCGAGCCTGCGGCGTCGGTGCGTGCTCCCGCACCGTAGATGCCCTGGGCTGCGGGATAGAAATGTAGATCCAGATCGTCGAGTAGCCGCTTGCCGTTCGCCTTTTCGTAGCTGGCAAGCTGCTGAAGGTACCAGGGGACCAGCGCGGTATTTCCGTGCGCTCGCCGATCCGAGTGAATTCCAGTACCATTCTCGCGATCCGCGCCGGAGTAGAAGTAGCCAGTCCACCCCCACTCACACGGCCCACCGATGAGCGCTTGCGGATCGGCCTCGCGAACCGCAAGCGCGTAGCGAATCGTCCTATCCAACAGCTCGTCGTACGTCAGAGGTGCTGGGTGAACGTCTCTATGGGTCGCGTTCCAAAGCGAGGGTTCGTTGTCGAGCAGGTACATGGATACTGAGCGCTCGCCGCGCGCGTCATCTCGCGCCCGAACCATCCGGATCCAACGAGCGATCACCTCCGGGGGGGCGGCGACGCTCGTCTCCGTCGGGGGTCCAGGCGTGAGCATCGTGCCGTCCGATCGGAACCCATCACCCGCCTCCGGCCGATGCTCGTCATGCTTCCGCTGAGTTCCGAACTTCGATCGCGGAAACCCGACGGAGACCCCGTCCTTCGCGACCCAACCGATCATCGGCACCGTCAGCGCGGTCTGCATGTGGTGGCTCGTACCTGCCTCAAGCCATTGCCACAGGCCGCCGGCGTCATTCTTCACGTTCTCAAAAAACCAATCACTACCCGTGTTCCAAGTGTCGGTCAGATCCCAATTGAGGCGCGTCATCGGATTTCCGCCAATGCGCTGCGTAGTAATTCCTGCTGACCAATCCCCACTAGACGCTCCGTAGATCAGCGGACTAATTGGATGAGTAGCGGCGCCGCACTGAACCTGCAAGCTGACCTCACGGGCTGGCCCCGCAATCGGTTCCCCGGGCGCGTCCGGCTTGGTCAACATGATTTTGTCGAGCTGCACCCAATCAGAACCGACGCTCGAACGTGCGGCGATCGAGATTCCGTCCACGGGGAGATTCGAAGGATTGAGCTCCGACCACGAAACCAACGCCTCCTGCCACCCGTCCCCCACCGTCGCCAAATGACGCATTTGGAGCTGCACGACGGGAAACGCCGCGTGCTCCGTTCCCCCTAACTTGAGGCTAACCGAGAGAAACTCCGACCACTCCGGCGGAGCTCGATAGCGAAACGAGACAGCACCGTAGCGCTCTCGAAGTTCTACGTGGTGCACGAGAATTCCCCCGTATCCCGCAAAGCTGATCTTCGCCGGGCCGGTCTGAGTCGGGAGCTGGTGCGGGCCCCAACCCCAATCCTCCCAGCCCGTGGCCAGCCTTCCGTCGTAAATCAGCTCGGCAACTCGAAGCGGAATCAAGGCCCGCGCCGTGGCTTTCACCTCCGCCGATTGAACGGGCGTGTGGTGTCGGCGCAACACGAAAACCGTCCCCACGGCCCCGAGCACCGAAGCGGTCAACGCCAGGCCGACCAAAATTTTCTTAAACATCAATTGGCCTGGGCGGGGTTAGTATCCACACGCATCTCGCGACCGTCAGCATCCGAAGCGCGAGGCGTGTCCCTCACCAATCGCCGCGATGATGCGAGTCACGAATAAGTCGAGCCCGGCTCGCTCCTCCACGAACAGCCGGGCTGCACGCCCTATGCGGGCAGCATCCTCAGGGTTTGCCAAAAGCTTTTCGATCGCGCGACGCAGCGCAGCTGAGTCACCGGGAGGAACGTACACGCCCGTCTCTCCGTCCGTAATCGTATCGCTCTGGCCGTGCGTGCGGGTGGCGATGACGCACTTCCCCATCGCCATCATTTCCAGAATCGTCGCGATGCCCGTTTGATAGTGGTTCTGCAAAATGGGAACGACCGCGAGCGCGGAGCGGGCGTAGAGTTCGCGCAAGTCAAATCGATTGAGTCGTCCCCAAGTGACGTTTTCTGGCAACGCCTGACGCGGCTTCAGGGCGTGATCGATCCAGGGACTCCCGGCCGCAATCTGCACGCGCACGGGCAGGCCTCGCACCGCATCAACGAGGCAGTCGTAGTCGCGCAGCAGCTGCCCGGCCGCGCACACGAGCTGCGGCTCGATTTGACGGCCATCTGGACGAAAGAACAGCTGGTCGGCGTGGTAATAGATACGCTCGACCTTCGCGGGGTCTACGCCTAAGACATCTATCGCGAGGCGTTCCTCGGAGGTCGAGTAGACCAGCATGCGATCTACGCGGCTTCCCACCCGCCCATACTTGAAGAAAGCCTGCTTCTTTGCGGGAAACAGTGTGTGGGCGATCATCGTGTGCGAGCAGCGGGCGGACGTCGCCTTCAGCAGGGCGCTGAGCGGAAGACCAATGTCCTCGCCCGTGGTGAAGAAAGCGTCGTACTTGGCGCGTTGCCGAAAGCCGAGAAACGCGACCGCGGCCGAGTTGCCGAGCGCGCGCGCGACGACCTTCACCGCCGGATCCCGACTGGCGTCCACCGCCTTGAAGTCGACAAAATCCGCCCCTAGTTGGTCGGCAATTTCAAAGACATCCAGCCGTGGTTCGCGGTGCCCGGCAATGCCAGCCTGCATCGCGGAATCGAAACGGCCTGCCGCTAGAATCAAACAGCGCATAAGTTCGGCAATTTCATATGCGCATGCTGGATAATGCGCAACCGCCACGTGAATTGAAGCAGTGCCGCAATCCAGCGCCGCGCTTGCCCGGGAACCGAAAACAGAGAAACCGGCTCGAAACGGGCCAAGCCAAGTGGTCGGCCAGCTCAGGAAGTTGCGCAAGAACAGCTCAGGTTCTACGCTAGCGCGTGGTTTGAGGAGGCTGCTGCCTCATGCAGAAGCTGGTTTTACTGTCCGTCATCATCGCGTCACTCGTTATTCCGATCCGAGCTACGCACGCCAAAAACGCGAAGCAAGGGCTCAAAAAAGCGCTCGTGCAGATGGCGATCTTCAACCTCATCTACCTCATCCTGGTGCTCTACGTGTATCCCCGGCTCGGCTGAAGCGTCGCAAAATCATGGAAAATTCAGAGGACCAAGAGCATGGAGAACAAGGCGGGGGGATCCAGATCGAGCAGCTGAAAAGCTACCTCGCCTTCGGGCGCCGCGCGGTTCGCGCGCATTTGAGGATTGTCGCGTCCGTGGTCGCCATCGGGCTGATCCTAACAGGCTTGGCGAACGCGTTCATTCCTCGCAAGTACAGGTGCACCACCGTGTTGATGGCCTTGTCGAACCCGATCCTCGAGGGCGGCACGAACAACTACAACCCGCTGAACGGCGCGTCGGGGTTGGTTCTGAGCCACGAGAATTTGGAGAAAATGATCCGAGACATCGGGCTCGTCGCGAAGGCGGAAGTGCGTCGACCGCCGCTGTCGCACCTGAAAGACCAGTTGTTTGCAACGCTCTCGGGGCCGCCGACCGAGAAGACGAAAGTCAGCATCCTCGTCGGCACGCTGGAGAACAAGCTCCAGATCAATGGGACCGGCTTGAGCCTCACGATCGACGCTGAGTGGAGCGATGCGCAAACGGCGGCGGAGGTGGCGCAAAGTGCCAGCGAGAGCTTCCTGAACGCTCGACACACCGCCGAGGTCTCCGCCTTCGAAGAGAAGGTGACGATTCTAGACGAGCATGCCACCAAGCTCCGAGAAGAAATCGAGCAGCTCGCGCAACAGATCAACAATCAGAGCGAACGGGCCGTGGCGCAACCGGGCGCAGAGGTGGCCGCCCCGCCTACGGGTGGCACCCCGACCGCAATCAGGCACGTGCTGCGTGTTGCGGCGGCGCCGCGCGGCCCGGTGCCGCCAGATGCGGAATTGCCCGCGCTGAAAGAAGATCTAGCGGCGGCGAAGGTAAAGTTGGCAGCGCTCGAGTCGGATCGCGAACGACAAGAGCGCGAGGAGAGCCAGAAGCTCGCTGACCTCAAACTTCGATTCACCCCGGCGCATCCTCAAGTCGTGATGCAAGAAGAGCGGGTCGCATTGGCTTCTGGCGTGTCGGCCGACCAGAAGGCGCTGGCCGAGCACGTAAGCGATCTGACCAAAGAGGTCAAAACGCGAGAACTCGCGGCCGCACGGGCCTCGGGTGAACCGGTCGCGGTTCGGACTGCTGCTGGCACTGCCGAACCGCTGCCGCCAGCCGTCGTTCAAGCCCTGCAAACGGGTGACACCGACCAAGCACTGGCCCAGCAGCTCTCCGGAGCGGTCGTTCGGTACGGCATCCTGCGGGACGACATCGGCGCGGGCCGCATCGCGCTCGATACGGCCCAGGCAGCTTTCAACCACCGCTATCGGGTGATTGTCCCGGTCGAGGCGCCCTCGAAACCGACGTCGCCGAAAGCAATCGTGATTTGGGGTGCCGGCATCGTAGTGACTTTTTTGCTCGCGTTGCTGTTACCGCTGGTCTCGGAGCTACGAAAAGGCATCCTGGTCGAGCGCTGGCAAGCCGAGCAGCTACAGCTCCCCATCCTGGCGGAGTTGCACCTGCCGACGCAATCAGAGTGACCGGCGGTTTCTCGTTCACGCGCAGCACATGAAGGCCACCGCTCTCCCCCCGGGGGTGAAGCCCGCGTTCATCGCCGCGATGGTGCTGGCCTTCGGCGCTGCCCTTTTGGACAACGGCGTCGTGGGCTGGTTGGTCGCGCCCTTCGTCTTGGGTTTGAGCTTTTTCGCGATGGCGCGCGCTCCCCTGCGCTCCTCGCTACTCGTGCTGATGTTTCTGGGTCTTACCTTAGAAAATCCGAGCGAGATCCCTGGCTTCGGCCAATGGCACACGCCTTGGTTCAGCTTGGGTTCCTTGATGCTAATGCACCTCAAGAACACGATCGGCGGCGGTCTGTTCTTTTCCGGGATGGACGTGATGCTCGCATGGCTCGGCATCGTTGCAATCTATCGAAGATCGCGCCGGCCCTCCATTGACAGCATTGGCAACTTCCAGACTCCGAAAATCTTGATACGCCTCGCCCAGGCTTCCCTGGCGACAATCCTGCTGGTGTTCATCGTCGGGCAGTTGAGAGGCGGCGCGGACATGTCGATGGCCGTCTGGCAAATGGACCGCGTGATGTACCTGCCGATTCTCTTCCTGCTGTTTCAAGCCGGCTTACGTGGCGAAGCTGACGTCCGGGCCGTCGCCAAGGTGGTGCTGCTCGCCGCGGGCGTTCGAGCCTGTCAGGCGATGTACGTGCGCGCGACGATTTGGTTGCCGCCGGATCCGATGACCGGGGAGGTTGGTCTGCCCTATGCCACTACCCATCACGACTCGATCTTGTTTGCGTCGGCCTGTGTTCTGCTCTGTGCGTTGGTGATCCAGCGAGTGCCCAAAACCACGTGGCTAGTTTTACTAACGTTTCCGATTTTTGCGGGCGGGATGGTGGCCAACAACCGGCGCATGGTGTGGGTGCAGCTGATGCTCGTGCTGCTGACCGTCTATTTCTCGACGCCTCCAAACGCGACCAAGAAGCAGATCAAGCGTTACCTCAAATTCCTATCCCCGGTACTCATCGTCTATGGCGTCGTGGGTTGGGGCTCGACGGCTGGCGTGTTCAAACCCGTCAACATAATCCGCTCGGCGGTGGACTCGAGCACGGACTCCTCGACGCAATGGCGAGATATCGAAAACTTCGATCTCCTTTACACCATTCATCAGTTTCCGTTTTTCGGTGCAGGTTATGGACAGCACTTCTTCGAGGTCATCTCGCTGCCCGCTGTCGACTACGCTCTAGAGCTCTACATTCCGCACAACAGCATCCTCGGTCTGTGGGCCTTCTATGGCTACTTTGGGTTCATGGGCATCACTTCGCTTTGGGTCGGCGGCGTGTACTGCGGGATGCGAGCCTATCGCCGTATCCAAAGTCCTGAAGGCAAAGCCGCCGCCCTGTTCAGCTTCGGCGCGATCCAGATTTACTATATCCAGTGCTACGGCGACATGGGGCTCGGGAGTTGGACAGGTGTCTTCATCGTTGCGCCAGCGCTCGCGACCGCCGCGAAGCTCGCGGTGTCCAGCGGCGCGTGGCGCAACGCCGACGTCACGCCTGCGCAAGTCAGGGCACCGCGCGAGGCGACGTACACGAGCTCCACCAAGTAGCGTGTCAGCCGCGCGTCTTGTGTCCGCGCAGTTCGTCACTAAGCCGCAGCAAGCGCTCGAAAGCGTCTCGGCCGAGCGCCTCGCACGTGGCCTGCCAGTAGATTAGGTTTGCAAGCGCGCCACAGACCTGATCGGAAGCGAGCGGTGCGTTTAATTTTTCCTCTACCTCTAGGAGGCTGCGCAGCGAGCGGCGTACGGCGGCAACTGTTCGCGGCCGTCCAACACAGCTGCCAACCAACCAACGGGAGGCCGGGTGCAACCGACTCAAATTTTCCGCCAATATGTTGTGAAGATCGGGAGACTCGGAGCCTCCGAAAATCTGTACCTCCAGCGCGCCGTAGCTCTTGTGCATGGCCTCCCAGGCGGCGAGCGAACGCTCAGCGTGGTGCAGACCCCGTGCCTTCGGATTGAAGCGAAAGCGTAGGCCGCGCTCGTGTAAGCGACGCCCCAGCTCGATGTCTTCCGCACGTAAGAAAGACGAATCGAAACCGCCCGCGGCGAGGACATGCTCTCTCGCAACCGAAGCGTTTCCAGTCCAAAACTGCCGAAACGTCGGCTTCCAGTCGCCACGCGCAATCTCGGCGTATTGTTTCTCCAACTTTGCTTGCTCCCAAGCAACCCACGGCTGCGCGTAACGGGGCAGCGAGGCCATCGGGCCCATGACTACGACGTTTAGCTCAGCCCTTTGTGAGCGTAGATGCTCCGTGAGTAGTTCCGGCATGGGTTCGACGTCGTCGTCGAGGAACACGATCAACTCCCCGTCTGCCGCAGCAACTCCCGCGTTGCGTGCCTTAGCGGGCCCACCGTTCTGCTGTCTCACCACGCGAACCTCGTACGCCCGCGGCCGGTCTTTAGAAAGCCACTCTTGAGTATCGTCACTCGAACCGTCATCGACGACGATGACCTGGAACAGGTCGACGGACGCGGTTTGACGATCGAGACCCGCCAGCACTCGCTCTAGACGCTTACGACGGTTGTATGTCGGGAGCACAACGCTGATTGGCAGTAAGCTCGCCATAGCGGTCAGCCGTACCACTGTGCGTTAGGCGCTACAACCGAACGCTTACGCTTCACTTTCGACGCTCCGCGCTGCGCTCCCCCCAGGGTTGCGTGGACGCCACTTGCGAACTGCAGTAAAAATCGCTCCCATGACGCCTTGCACCCTCGTGGTGGAACCGCAGCAGCAGTCGCGGCTCGACCACATCGACGGAATCCGAGCGTGCGCGGCGCTGGTGGTCTATCTGAATCACGCCTACGCACAAGTCTCGACAGGCGACGTCGTACAGTTACACGGGCCGATGGCGTTGAGCCGCTTCTCGATGGTGGCGGGACACCTCTCCGTGACGGTTTTCATTGTCGTCTCGGGCTTTTGTCTGACCCTTCCGGTCATCCGAAATGGCGGTGAAGTGAGGGGTGGAACGGCAGAATTCCTAAAGCGTCGTGCGCGCCGGATTCTCCCGCCATACTACGCAGCGCTCGCGCTGTGCTTGTTGCTCATCTGGACGGTCATCGGAAAGCCGACGGGGTCGCTTTGGGACTTTCCGATCGGCGTGACAACGGAAGCGGTGGTTAGCCACTTATTGCTATTGCAGGATTTGTTTGCGACTAGCCGAATCAACTACGTCTTCTGGTCGATCGCCGTCGAATGGCAGATCTACTTCGTGGTCCCACTGTTGGTTCTGGCATGGCGCCGGTATGGCGCTGCTTGGGTAGTGCCGACGGCGCTACTGTTGGGATACGCCCTCCGCATCGGCTTAAGCGCGACACGTGTGACAAGAGCTCATCCGCAGTTCCTGGGGATGTTTGCGCTTGGGATGTTGGCAGCGCACCTCGCCCGCTCGATGGATCCTGGGTTCGTCCGCGCGCGAGCACGAACGCCCTGGGCGCTGATCGCCGGGCTATTGTTCGTGACGATCATCGCTGTCACCTATGCCTGGGGCGTCAGGTTGTCGGAGGACCGCTTCTTTATGCTCGACCTTCCGGTCGGCTTGCTGGCCATGTCTACTTTGGCTGCAACGTCGAGCGCCAAACCGAGCGGTCTCGTCAAGGTCTTCGCGTGGCGTCCCTTGGTGTTTGTCGGCACCTTTTCGTACAGCTTGTATTTGATCCACGCCCCGCTGCTTCAGATCCTCTGGCAGTACGTTCTCGTGCCGCTGCACGTCAGTCGCGAAGCGATGCTGATCTATTTGCTGACGCTTGGCCTGGGAGCAACCTTGGTTGCGTCTTACGGGTTCTTCCGCCTTTTCGAAGCACCCTTCATGAAACCAGCGCGCGCGAAGCCCGCGACACAGTCCGAGGCCGTGCCGCCGCCACGCTGAGACAGGCTTTCGGTTGCGCAGACCTGGAAATCGAGGCCGCGGCCAGGCGCGCAAGGACCACTCGATGCCAGTCGGCCGTACAGCCGCCGCTCGAATAATCCATGCTGAATGTCAAGGCTACCGGCGTTCAAGTAGCGCTGTAGCGCGGCTAGCTCGCCACCCCTTCACACGGGTGCGGAGGGAGAGTATGAATGCCTGCAAATGCAAACTTTGGTGAAGGGCATGGTTCAGGTAGCTGGCACCACGTACCGCATTGTTCGCATCAGGCGCGGCGCCTACAACGTCGTACGGATCCTGGACGACGTTCGCGTCGGTGGGTTCGTCAGCGGACCGACGGTTGAGGTGAGCGCCGCCGATGGTTTTGACTCCGCGGTAATGCTCGAGATCACTCGAGTCGCGATCCACGGAGCCAAAGTCAGCTGGGTCGGACGCGCTCTTCCCGAATAGTTCGCCTTGAATGGGCAGTGAAGAGAAACCCGTGCTCATTGCAACGCCGCCGAACGGGTCGGGGCCACGCGCCCCCGCATTCTACAAGAGGCGGCGCCGCCGCAATAACGAGATCGGCCAACTGCTGATCCGCAAGGGCATCATCACGCCGCAACAGCTGCGTGAAGCCCTGAAGTTCCAAGCCGAGCACGGCGGGCACGTCGGCGCGATTTTGAAGCGCATGGGCGCATGTGACTCGCACGCCATCGCCGCGGCGCTGATCGAGCAAGTTCAGATCGCCAATGACAAGGGCAAAGGCCTGGCCCAGCGCGCGCGCAAGAACCCGTCGATCGTCGGGCTACAGGTCCCCGGACGGCCGCTGCTCTCGTTCTGCTTGTTGATCCTGACCGATGTCGCGATGCTGGCCATTTCAGCCGGGGCTGCGGGGTTCGTGCTCGCGGGCGATGCGCTGACCGGCACCCAACGCTTCAGTGTCGCCGCGATCGTACCCGTATGCATCGCGGCGTTCGCCTCGGTGCAGCTATATGCTCCGACTCCGCCTAGCCCGCCGGAAGAGCTGCGCCGCGCCACGCTTACCACTTGCCTCATCTACGCGGGGTCCTGGGCGGTAGCAGTTCTGGGGCGCAGCGGCCCGTTGAACGCGGTGTCCCACGGCGCCTGGTTGCTCGGTTGGGTCACCGCCGCGTTCTTGGTGCCGATCGGCCGAGCCACGCTGCGCTGGCAGTGCGCTCGCCGCCCCTGGTGGGGTCAGCCGGTCGTGGTTCTCGGCGCCGGCAAGGTTGGGCGGGCCGTCGTGGCGACTCTGCAAAGCCGCCCGCAACTCGGCCTGAAGCCGGTCGCAATTTTGGACGACGACCCGAGCAAGCACGGCTCGGTACGCGCAACCTGGGGTGAAGACGACCTCATGGTGCAGTCCGTGCGCCAGGGGCCAGAGTCCGTGCGGGAGGACTACGACACGCCTTCCGCGCGCTTCGCCCTCGAGCAATTCGCCGAGGTGGAGGGCGTGCCGGTCGTGGGCGGCCTGGAGCTCGCGCCGATCCTCGCGCAGCGCTTGCACATCAAATCCATCGTCATCGCCATGCCGAAGATGGACCCGGCGAAGCTGTTGGCAATCATCGAGCGCTACGCCGACGGCTACTCAAGCGTGTTGGTGATTCCGGATTTGTTTTCCATGGCGCATTTCGGCGCGCCGACGCACAACCTGGGCGGCGTGCTCGGCATCGAGGTCCAGCGCCAGCTCTTGCTCGCGGGTCCCCGCCTGGCCAAGCGCGTGATGGATGTCGTGCTGACCACGGTCGGCGGGTTGCTGCTGCTGCCGATCGTGTCCGCGATCGGGCTGCTGATCAAATTGGACTCTCGAGGACCGGTCTTCTACTCACAGAAGCGCCTGGGCCAAGACGGCGTACGCTTCGTTGCGTACAAGTTCCGCACGATGTACGGCGACGGCGAACAGCGCCTCAAAGAAGTGCTCGAGCGTGACCCCGCCCTGCGCGCCGAGTACGAAGAATTTCACAAGCTCGCTCACGACCCGCGCGTTACGCGCATCGGCAGAATCCTGCGTCGGTACAGCTTGGACGAGCTACCGCAGGTCTGGAGCATTTGGGTGGGCGACATGAGCCTCGTCGGCCCGCGGCCATACCTGGAGCGCGAGATCCCAGACATGAACGGGCACGAAGCGATCATCCTGCGCGTGCGCCCCGGGCTCACCGGCTTTTGGCAAGTGACCGAGCGCAACGCCTCGACCTTCGATCAGCGGGTTCACCTGGACGTCGAGTACGTGCGCAGCTGGTCGCCCTGGCTCGATCTGTACATCCTCGCCAAGACAGTGCCGGTCGTGGTGGGCGGAACCGGTTCTTGAGCACACAGGCGAAGCTCAACCGAGTCCGGATCGGATCGCTCTCGGTAGATCGGGTGACGCTCAACGGCGCGTTGGACGCGATTGATTCGCTCGTAGCAGCTAAGGCTGGCGGCCGCGTCTTCACTCCGAACGTCGACCACGTCGTGCAGGTCGAACATGACGCGCGTTTTCGCGCGGCCTACGCCGACGTCAGTCTCTCGCTAGTGGATGGGATGCCGCTCTTGTGGGCCGGTCGCCTGCTGAAGACACCCTTCCCCGCGAAGGTGTCGGGGTCGGATCTGATCATGCCGCTGATGCGGCGCGCTGCAGAGCGCGGTCACAGAGTCTATTTTTTGGGTGGCGCAGCGGGCGCCGCAGAGCTCGCCCAGCAAAAGATGCTAGAAGAGCTGCCGTCACTGAAAATCGTCGGCACCGATGGCGCGCGGGTGGACGTGAACGGCGCGGCGGACGTTCAAGCGCCGATCCTCGCGCGAATTCGGGTCGCGCAACCCGACTTACTGCTCGTCGCCCTGGGCGCGCCGAAGCAGGAGATCTGGAGTCACGAGCACCGAGCCCAGCTGGGCTCGGCCGTAGCCATCGGCGTCGGCGCCAGCCTGGACTTCATTGCTGGTGCGCAGCGTCGCGCGCCAAAGTGGATGTCCGACTCGGGGCTGGAGTGGGCCTATCGTTTGGCTCAGGACCCGCGCCGCATGGCGGGTCGCTACTTGCTGCGCGATCCGCAGTTCTTCGGGATCGTCGCGCGGCAAATGCTCGCGGCTCCGAGGGCGCCCTGAGTCCTGCAGAAGGGAGGAGGCACGCCAGCCGCGCACCTCCCCCTACATTGCGACAGCGCTCCACGTGCGTGTTGATTGATTGGCTACCGCGCGCGCCGTGGCAGCGTCCTCAGGCAGGTTTCCGCGGAGACGTGCGCCCCGAAGAAAGCGGGCGACGTTGAGCGGAGTGTCGCGAGGCGGTGGGTTCTGCGGAAGCGACCCCGCCGGCAGTTTGGAGGAGCAGCAGGCGCTCCTGAGCCACCTATTTGCGCGCGGCATCGCCACGTCGGGCCGCGATCCGCGACACGTGACCGCGCCTGCTAACGCGGCCGAAGAGCTGCTCGTCGCCGGCGCAAGCCCTCGCCGCAAGAGGGAATTCTGGGGCGGGCGCGCTTGCGCACGGGATGCACTTCGGGCGTTCGATCGGGCTGATCAGGCGGTGCTTCGCGGGAAGCGCGGTGAGCCGCTCTGGCCCGACGGCGTCATCGGCAGCATCTCGCACGCGGAGGTCTTCTGCGCCGCCGTCGTGGCATCAAGCGACGACTACTTGGGCGTCGGTGTCGACGTCGAGCTGGACGGTCGCGTCAGCCCTGAATTCGCGCGACGTGTCTGTTCACCGAAGGAGCTGGCACGCTGCGCCGAGTTCGGTCCGGTCGACGAGCTGGCAAGCGTGGTGTTCTCAGCAAAGGAGAGCGCGTACAAGTTGCAATACCCGGCGAGCCAAACTGTTCTGTACTGGCGTGACCTCGAGGTCTTACTTCACGAAGGGGCGTTCACGGTGCGTGTTCTTACGAACAACCCGCCCTTCGGAAGCGCCCGAATGCTGGTTGGCCGTTGGGCGCGCGGAGCTGGCTTGATCGTCAGTGGAATCGCCTTGAAGCGAGACGAAAGCTCGGGCGTTTGCCACAAGCGCCCGTTCTAGCTTGACCGCAATTATGACTAGATCGGAAGATTGGCGCTGGTGTCGTCAGCCGGGTTAAAACACAATGGTCCCGCGCCGACCCGGTACCCCAGTCCGCTCGAGGAATGCACGCCAATGATCGAGGATATTCGAACGATTTTGAAGGAGCACGGCCGCCTCTCGGTCGACGCGACAACCCTCGCCGAGGATGCGGATTTGTATCAAGCCGGGCTGACGTCGCACGCAAGTGTGAACGTCATGCTCGCGCTCGAAGGCAAGTTCGACATCGAATTCCCGGACCGGATGTTAAAGCGCGGCGTGTTCGAGAGCCTCGCGTCGATTCGCGGGGCCATCGAAGAACTGACCACTGGCTCTTGAGCTGTTGAGAGGAACCAAACCGTGACGAACAATCAAACCGACTCCCGTCACGTAGCCGCTGCTACGCGCATCGGCATCGAGGTCGCTGGGCCCAACGCTCGCAGCGTTGACCGCGACTCGCGGTTCCCCAAAGAAGCTCTGGATGCGCTGAAAGAAGCGCGCCTGCTCTCGGCCTTCGTGCCGAAGGAGCTCGGCGGGCTCGGCTGCGGGATGATCGAGCTGTCACAGATGTGCCAAGCCCTCGGGGCGCACTGTTCCTCCGCCGCCATGGTCTTCGCCATGCATCAGATTCAGGTCGCGTGCATCGTACGTCACGCGGGGCAGTCCAGTTTCTTTCGCGATTACTTGCGGGAGATCGTGGAGAAGCAAAATCTGATTGCCTCCGTCACGTCCGAAGCCGGTGTCGGCGGTGAAATGCGCAACAGTGTGTGCGCTGTCGAGCGCCAAGACGAGCGCTTCAGCCTCAGCAAGGACGCCACGACCATCTCCTACGGCGCGCACGCGGACGATTTGCTCGTAACGGCACGGCGCTCCCCGGATGCGCCCGCCAACGACCAGTCGCTGGCACTGGTACGAAAGGCGGATTACACGCTGGAGGTGAATGGCGTGTGGGATACCCTCGGTATGCGCGGCACGTGCAGCCCGCCCTTCAAGTTGCGCTCAACTGGCGCGCTGGCTCAGGTCCTAGAAACCCCGTTTGCAGACATTGCGGCTCACACCATGGTGCCGTTTTCGCACGTGCTGTGGGCGAACTCCTGGCTCGGCATCGCGACCGCCGCTGTCTCTCGCGCGCGCGCCTTCGTGCGCACACAAGCTCGCGCAAAGCCGGGCACAACGCCGCCCAGCGCGCTGCGCCTGGCGGAGGTAGCCGGCATGCTGCAAACGATGCGCGCCAACGTGCACGACGTCGCCGCGGAATGCGAAGAGCTGATGAGCAGGCCGGACGCCGGCACGGAGGTCCTGTCTTCGATCGCCTTCGCGCTCAAGATGAACAACGTGAAGGTGTCCACGTCGCAGGGCCTGAGTGACATCGTTCACCGCTGCCTCTCCATCTGCGGAATCATGGGCTACAAGAACGACTCCAAGTTTTCGATTGGTCTTTATTTGCGCGATTCGTTATCCGCTGCCTTGATGGTCAACAACGACCGCATCTACGCCACCAACGCTTCGATGTTGCTCGTGCTGAAGGACGACTGAAGATGGCCAATCAATTCTCCTCTCAGGATCTGTATGACGGCCTAGTCCGGAACAAGCTCATCATTCCGGTCGGCGTACCCGGCGCCTTCGGGCGCGGCGCGGTGTTCGAGGACGTGCTGGCACGTTTCAACGACCTGGTGACGCGCCTCGCCCGCAACGACGGCGCGGAGGTCATGGCGTTCCCGCCGATTCTGGACCGCCAAGTCTTCGAGAAGAGTGAGTACCTCGACTCCTTTCCGCAGCTGGCCGGCACGGTGTTCTCGTTCTTCGGCACCGACATGCAGCACAAGGAGCTGTCGCAGCGCATCCACGACAAGCAGCCGTGGGATGATCTGCAAAAGATGACGGGCGTCGTGCTGACCCCTGCCGCCTGCTACCCCGTGTACCCGAGCTTCACGGGCACCGTGCCAGTCGAAGGTCGGCTGGTAGACATGCAAAATTGGGTGTTCCGGCACGAGCCGTCGGACGAACCGACGCGCATGCAAGCCTTCCGTGTCCGTGAGTTCGTGCGTGTTGGCTCGCCCGACGCCGTAATCGACTGGCGAAACATGTGGCTCAAGCGCGGCGTAGAGCTGCTCTTGTCGCTCGGTTTGCCGGCCAAGTCGGACGTCGCCGCCGACCCGTTCTTCGGCCGCGGTGGGCGCATGCTTGCAGCAAGCCAACGGGAGCAGAAGCTCAAGTTCGAGGTTTTGATTCCGGTGATCTCCGAGGACAAGCCGACCGCGGTCTGTTCCTTCAACTACCATCAAGAGCACTTCGGAAAGATCTTCGAGATCAAAACCCCGGACGGCGCCATCGCCCAGACCGCGTGTCTCGGTTTCGGGATGGAACGCGTCGTAATGGCCCTGTTTCGTACGCACGGCTTCGTGCCCGCGGAGTGGCCCAAGCAGGTCCGTGAGCAGCTGTGGCCATGAGTCGGCACTCGGTTTGGGAGCTCGACGCGGCGAACTACCAACGCCACGCTCTGCACGCAGAATCCCGAACCTGGGTGGAAAAGAATTGCTACGTGGACGTGTGGCTGGAAGTGCTGCACGCCGCCAAACTCGACCCGACCGCAGTCTTGGCGTTCACGTTGGCGAGTGACTTCGACGGTGACCAGTGGACGTTCTACAAGCCGCCGCACGTCGATCTCAACGTACTGTACGGCATCGGCGTTCAAGAGCTGAACGTCTGGAAGACGATCCTTGAGCACACGCTGTTCCACATCGGCGAGGGGCGTCTGATCTTCACCGAGGCGGACGCCTTCTGGTTACCCGACACCCAAGGCACGGATTACCGGACGCAGCACACGAAAAGCACGATCGTGATCGAGTCGATCGACGTCGAGGCCCGCAAGCTCGGCTACTTTCACAACGCCGGCTACTTTCAGCTGGAGGATGAGGATTTCGCGAAGCTTTTTCGGCTGGATACGCCGGCCGACCCGACATTCATGCCCCTTTTTGCCGAGCTGGTGAAGATGGACAGAGTGGAGCGTTTGCCGGAGAAGGAGCTCGTCTCGCGTTCACGCGAGCTATTGCGAGCCTGGCTCGGCCGCAGGCCGAAGAGCAACCCGATCGAGCGCTTCGGGCGTCACTTCGAAGCGGAACTTGAGAACATCCGCGCACGCGGGATCGGTTTTTATCATGCGTTCGCCTTCGCTACGACGCGGCAATGCGGCTCCGGCTACGAGCTGAGCGCCGCGTACTTGCGCTGGCTTGAGCAACGCGAACCGCTCGGGTTCGCCCGCGCCGCGAGTGAATTGGACGAGATCTCGAACGCCGCCAAGGCGCTGATCCTGAAGGGCGCGCGCGCTGCCAACTCCAAAAAGCCGGCCGACTTCGCGCCAATCTTCGAAGATATGGCGAAGCGGTGGGACAACACCATGACGATACTCGACGCCATTGCGTGAGCGTTCTAAGAATTCGCAGCCATGGCTCGCATTCGCGCTGCAACGAACCACCAGCTCGAACTGCTGAGCAGTGATTGGCTGCTCGCCGAAGCGCGAGTGCTCACGACCGAGACGGCAGCGACCTCACCCGAGGAAGCCCGCGACCGAAAGCTCCAGTGGCAGCCCGCGCAATGCCCGGGCACGGTAGCAAGTGCGCTGCAAGCTCGTGGCGAATGGGACTGGTCGTCTACGCGGAATTTCGACGGCTCAGACTTTTGGTACCGAACTCGATTTGCCAGCACTCCCTGCGCGGCCGGTGAATCCCTCTGGCTGGAGCTGGACGGCCTCGCGACTCTGGCTGACGTCTGGCTCAACGGTAGCCACGTGCTCCGCTCGGAAAACATGTTCTGCGCGCACGAACTGGACGTCTCCACCCTGGTGAGCGTCGAGAACGAACTCTGGCTTCGTTTCTCTTCGCTCGACGTGGCGACGGCCGTGCGTCGACCGCGGCCGCGCTTCAAGACGCGACTCATCGAACGCCAACAACTGCGCTGGTTCCGCACCACCTTACTGGGGCGTATCCCCGGCTGGTCACCACCCGTAGCAGCAGTCGGCCCGTGGCGGGAGGTCCGCGTAGTTCGAAGGCGCGCTCTCTCCGTGCGCCAAATGGCGCTGCGACCTCGGGTCGAACACGGGCGGGCGCTCGTCAGCGCGCGGTTCTCGATCGACGTGCTGGGTGCACGGTTAGAGGGCGCGACGCTCCACGTCGGCTCGAGCTCCGCCGCCTTGAGCGTGAGCCGTGATGCGGATGGCTCCGACGTACTGGAAGCGGAGTTGGAAGTGCGGGACGCCGAGCTCTGGTGGCCGCAAGGCTACGGGGCGCAAGCGCGTTACGCGGCGCGTGCCGACGTCACCGTGGATGGGGTGAGGCATAGTCTCCACTTTGACTCTCTCGCCTTTCGAAGCATCGCCGTGTCGAACGCGAACGACGGCTTCGCGGTGCTCGTCAACGACGTGGAGATCCGCTGCCGAGGCGCCTGCTGGACTCCCGCGGACGTGGTGTCCCTCGGCAACGACGCCGCCACAGTCGCATCGGTCAAGCAAGCCCACGCGGCTGGCATGAATATGCTCCGCGTCGGCGGTACGATGGTCTACGAATCCGACGCTTTCTACGAAGAGTGCGACCGCAGCGGAATCCTGGTTTGGCAGGACTTCATGTTCGCCAACTGCGATTATCCGGGCGAAGACGAGGCATTTCGAACCAACGTGACACGCGAGGCCGAGCAATTCCTTTCTCGCACCGAGACGCGCGCAAGCTTGGCGGTGCTGTGCGGCAACAGCGAGATCGAGCAACAAGTCGCGATGCTGGGCCTACCGCGCGAAGCGTGGCGCGTGCCGCTGTTCGAGGAGGTACTCCGCCACGTGAGCGCCGCGCGCCGAGCAGACGTCCCGTACGTGGCATCGACCCCGACTGGCGGCGCGCTGCCCTTCCAACCCAACGTCGGCTTGACCCACTACTACGGTGTCGGAGCCTATCAGCGGCCGCTCGAAGACGCACGCCGCGCCGGTGTGAGGTTCACGCCGGAGTGCTTGGGGTTCTCGAACATCCCCGAGGAGTCCACGATCGAGCAAGTGCTGGGCGAGGGACGAGCACCCTTTCATGACCCGCGTTGGAAGGCCCGAGTGCCTCGCGACAGTGGTCCCGGGTGGGACTTCGACGACGTGCGCGATTACTACACGAAGCTGTTGTTCGGCGTCGATCCCGTTGCGCTCCGTTATGAAGATACGGAACGTGCGCTCGCTCTCGGTCGCGTGACGAGCGGCGAAGTCATGGCGCGAACGCTCGCCGAATGGCGCCGAGGCGCCTCGAGTTGTCGAGGAGCGTTGATTTGGTTTCTTCGCGATCTCTGGCCCGGCGCGGGCTGGGGCCTGATCGACGCGCTCGGCGTGCCAAAGGCCGCGTACTACTACGTGAAGCGTGCGATGCAGGCTCAAACGGTATTCTTCTCCGACGAAGGCCTGAACGGCCTGAGCATTCACGTCGTCAACGACGCGCCGGAACCGCTGCGCGCGCGGCTGGAGTTGCAGCTGATTCGTAGCGGCTCGGTGCGCGTCGCCCACAGCACTCGCGCGATCGAGGTGCACGGCCGAGGCGCGCTCGAGGTCGAAGCCTCCACGCTGTTCGATCAGTTCTTCGATTTGACCCGCGCCTACCGCTTTGGCCCGAGTCAATACGATGTTGCCATCGCCACCCTGACCAGCGCAGAATCGAGCAGCCTGGTCGCGCAGGCTTGTTATTTTCCGACCGGTCTGCCAGCGGAGCGCGCGGATGATCTCGGGTTGGAGGCGACGGTCGAGCCCGTTTCCGGAGACGAGTGGCGGCTGAAAGTGCAAGGCAGCCGCTTCGCGTACGCAGTCGCCATTGATGTACCTGGCTTCGCCGCGGACGACTCGTACTTCGAACTCGCCCCCGGCCAGCAGCGCGTGCTCACTCTTCGCGGCGCGACGGCGGAGGCGAAACCGCGGGGCTTCGTGCGCCCACTCAACGCGAGAAGCCCGACGCGTGTCGTGGTCGGCGCCCGCGGCGGGCAGCCATGACTCCACTGTCGCTTCACAGCCTGCGAAGGAAGCGTTTCAGCCCGCGTAGAGCCGGGATTGGAATTTCGTGGCCGCCGTCGAACGGACAAAACTCCACGAGCCAACCGGCGGCCCGTAGATCTTGCTCGAAGCGCTGGCACGCTTCGAACGACAGGTCCGTGTCCTGCCGACCGTGGCTGATGAACGCGGGAGTTCCAGCGCGCCTCGGGAGCAACGGATCCCAATGGGAGCGGTCGATGCGAGCTCCGGAAAGCTGGACCAGCCCGCGTAGCGCCCGCTGTCCGTGCAGCGCGCATTCGAACGCGAGCATCGCGCCCTGCGAGAAGCCCCCCAGCACCAGGGGAGCCTGGCCGGCCTCGGCGCAAAGGTCGTCGAGCAACGCCTCTAGATCGCGCCGGGCTTCGACGAGCCCTTCGGGTTGGAAGTCGGCCAAATCCCGCGCAATTCCCGAGCACATCGCGGCGCTGCGGCCGGTCCCATCGGACGGCCACCAGGCGCGACCGGGCAGCCCGAGCGGCCCGAGGTCCACCGGTGCCTCGGGAAACACGAATTGCGCGGGCACCCCGAGTGAGCGCGCGAAGGGCTCGAGGTCCTCTGGGGTTCCCGCGAAGCCGTGCAAGAGCACGACGAGCGGCCCGCGTTCATCGGTGGTTACTCGGAGCAGCTTGCGGGGAGCACTCGTCATTTACTGCCTCTCGTCAGTCGTCGTTCGCGTGGGCCGGAACTATACTTCTATGCCGGCTCGGCCTAAAGGTGAGCCTGAGCTGCGGTGGCTCAACGGAGTGTCTTGGTCGGCTTCGACCAGATGGAGGGAGCGATGAACCCGGATGTCACGTGACGGACAAGATGCGTCCGCACCCCTCAGCGTGCGGCGACCGCGCGGGCAAACAGAGCCGGTGCCGCGCGACTCTATTCCTCCCGCGAGCTCATTTTGGTTTGGGGCGACGGAACGCCCGCTGTTCGGCTGGTATCACGCGCCGGCCGGGCAAACCGCTCGCGCGACGGTGGTGATCTGCAATCCTTTTGGGCACGAGGCGCTCGTCGCACATCGTGGCAACCGTCGCCTGGCGCAGCGTCTCGCCGCCGAGGGTTTTGCCGCGCTGCGCTTCGACTACGACGGCACGGGCGACTCCGCCGGCTCGGACGACGATCCCGGGCGGCTCGAAGCATGGTTGGACAGTGTTCGCAGGGCCATCGTCGAAGCAACGACGCTGAGCCGTTCGAACCGGGTGATCCTAATCGGGCTGCGCCTGGGCGCACTGCTCGCCGCGCTGCAAGCGGATCGCTCGGTGGTCGCCGCCTTGGTGCTGATAGCGCCCCCGCGTTCCGGAAAGGCCTGGCTACGCGAAATGCGCGCCCTCCAGTCCCTGAAAGACGCAGGCCGCCGACCGGAGGATATCCAGCCAGACGATCTCGGAATCGCTGGATTCATGGTCGGCGAGGCGACTCGCCATGATCTGAGCAACCTCTTCTTCAGCAAGCTCAAGCATCAACCCGCCAAGCACGCTTTGGTCGTCGCGCGCGATGACTTGCCGAGCGGCGAGCCCGAGCTGGTGGCGTGTCTGAGGGGCCTCCATGTCGACGCGGAGCTGTGCAAGGCGCCCGGTTATGCCGACCACATGACCGAGGACCCTTTCAAGTCGCAGGTCCCAACGCAAATGTTCGACGCCATCATCGCGTGGCTCGACCCGTTGTTTCCCACAGACAGCTACCGCGACGAACCCTCGCGCTCGAACACCGTGGCCCCGGTGTCGGTCAGGCCCTCGGTGACGAACATGATGACGCCGACACCGGCTACGCGCGAGCGCGTCGTCGACATCGGAGGCCTGTTCGGGATCGTCACCGAACCCGCAGTGCCCAGCGCTCAGGTGCGAACGGCGGTCCTCATGCTCAACATCGGCGCGAACAACCACCTCGGCAGCAACCGCATGTACGTGCGCATGGCGCGTGCATGGGCCGAGCAGGGATTCCAAGTGCTGCGCATGGACTTCTCAGGCATGGGCGACAGTCCGGTGGCGAGCCATGGGAAAGAAAACGACGTGTATGCCACGCGCTTCTTGGCGGAAGCCCGTGCCGGGTTGGACTTCGCGCAAACGCAGGGGGCAACACGCTTCGTCCTCGTTGGCCTGTGCTCTGGGGCGTATGTCGCGTACCACACGGCCATCGCGGACCCTCGCGTCTCCGGCGTCGTCATGATCAATCCGCTGACCTTCCATTGGCAGGAGGGCGATTCGCTCGAGATTCGGATGCGGAAGAGCTTCAAGTCAACGACGCAGTATCGTCGCGCGCTGTTCCGGGTCGACACGTGGCGGCGGATAGCGGGCGGCAACGTCGGCGTAGCGGCCATCGGTGCGGAGTTGGCTCGGCGCGCGGAGCGCCGCAGCCTGCGCGAGCTGAAATCATTGCTGGCTAAGGTGACCGGCGGAATTGCCGAGGCTACGGACGTCGAGCGCGGGTTTCGGCAACTGTGCGCGCGCGGCGCGCAGTGCTTGCTCGTGTACAGCGCCGAAGACGGCGGCATCGACGTAATCGAGGAGCACCTCGGTCGGGACGCGGGCGACATGCGGCGCGTCAGCGGTTTCCACATGGAGATCAAGCACGGCCCCGACCACACTTTCACGCCCCTGTGGACGCAGGATTGGCTGGTCTCGCTGATCACCTCGCACCTGCTCGAGCGCCACGGGAGCGGGTCGCCGTGAGCGCTCCGGGCACCGATGCCAAATTTCGCGCCGCCGACCTGCCCTGGCACGCTCAATTCTGGCTCGGAAAGGCTGACCCGCGGCCATTTGCGCTGTTTCGTATCCTGCTCGGTTTGACGGTCTGCCACGACCTTTTCAACTACGCCCGTGATCTCCGCGCATTCCTGACGGACGACGGCATGCTGCCTCGCTCGGTTCCGAGCGACCCGTACGCCTGGGGCGTATTTGGGCTCACCGGCAGCTTCGGCCCCGTTGCGGTGCTTTTCGGTCTCGGCTGCTGCGCCGTGCTGGCCTTCACGCTCGGCTACCGGACTCGGCCCGCGGCCGCCATCAGTTGGCTATTTCTGACGTCGCTCGTCTCGCGCAATCCGTACGTCACCGACGGCGGCGACGACCTGGTGCGTTGTCTGATGTTCTTGTGCATCTTCTCCGACCTCAGCGGGTGTTGGAGCGCGGACGTACGGCTTGGTCGCCGCGCGCCGCATGCCGTATCGATGCTCGGGCCACGCTTCCTTCAGTTGCACATCGCGCTGCTCTACTTTTGCGCGGCTCGGCTGAAGTTCAGAAAGGGGTGGCTAACGCAGAACGTGATTTTTCAGTGCCTGCAATTGACCGGCTTCGCGCGCCCGCCCGGGCACCTACTCATGCACTCACCCTTGCTGTGCCGCCTCACTACGGTGACGGTGCTGGGCTTCGAGTTTGCGTTCGCGTTCCTCGCGTTTTCGCCCGTGAAGCGCAATCTTTCTCGGCTGTTTGCGGTGGGCGTGGGCGCTGCGGTCCAGGTGGGCATCTTGCTCACGATGCGCGTCGGGGTCTTCACGGAAGCCATGTTGAGCTCGATGGCGCTGTTCGCGTGCCCCGAGTGGTTCGACTATGTGGCCAAGAAGGCCAACCTCAGCCTCGGGACCAATTGGTCGTCGCTACTCGAGCAGCCGCAAAAGACCTGGCAAGACCTGCGCGCCGCGTTGGGGCAAGGCCTGGTGCTAGCGCTATTGCTATGCAATTTCGTACGCCTCGCTTGGGGCCCCTTCATGGGGAGCCACATCCACCAACCGCGTTGGTTTTCGGATAGCGGCCGCTGGCTGTGGCTCGACCAACCGTTCGGCTTGTTCGACGTCGTTTACCCCATCCCACGCTGGTACGCGCCTGGAACCACCGCCGCCGGTACACATGTCGACACGCTCGCTGCTGCTGTGCCGGACCTCGTGCCGGCCGTGCGCTGGCGCTTTTCGCGTTGGTACAAATTCACGTTCAAAGAGCGCGAGCGCCCGTTTCATTTCCCGGAGCTATCCAGCTTCATCTGTCGCGCTTATGCCGAGAATACCGGCACGCGCTTGCGCGAATTCACGCTGTTCGAAGAGCTGACCCCGCCACGCCTACCCGGTGGTGCGGTCCCTGTCCCAGAAACGCGCGAGCGCTGGCACCAAGTGTGCGTTGAGTGACAGCTAGTGCACCGCGTGTGATGTACCATCAACAATCGCCAGCGGTTGTCCGCTTCGCGGCATGCGGTGCACCGTCGCGACGGCCCGTGTCACCGGGGCTTTCGCCCCGGAACCCCACGGCTGCTTCGCAGGCTGCTAGTCCAGCGCGACGGCCAAATACTTCACTTCAACTCACTTGCGCTGCACTAGCGCGTGCTCAAGGCGCGACGGCGAATGCGCTGAAGCGCTTCTTGGTGAACAGCGCGCTGATGTGAGCGAGCGCGGGCGAGCCGTTGGGCGGACAGACCGTCACTAGGCCGTCAGCGACAGCGTCGAGTGCACCCGAGTCCACCTCGAGTGAGGCCGTCGGTCCGTCGATCACGATGAAGTCGTAATACGATCGCAGGTCGGTGAGGCACTGCGCAAACTGCCGAGACAACACCAGCCCCGGCGAGCGCATCATACCCTCCGCGAGCACATCCAGGGACTTAGAGCAGCTGACCACGGTCCACAGGACGTCGTGGCTTTCATGCGTGCGCTCGTTCAACTGCTGAGAAAAGCCGGCAGTCAGCGGCATATTCACCCGCATCAGCCTCTGTACCAAAGGGCGGTGCAAGTCACCCTCCAAGAGGAGGATTCGGGGGTGTCCCGACGAGGCGAGTGAAAGCGCCAACTCCGCGGCGACGCGGGACTTGTGCGAGGTCGACTCCGGCACGCCGACGACGGCCAAGACGAAGCAATTCTCCACCGCGTAAGCATAGAGCTGCTCGCTAAGCGGTCGTTGCGCGTCGGGGGTCAGCTTCGGGTCGGGGTGCCACCCTTGCGGCGATGGCTGGGCATGAATCACCTGCTTCTGCGGCTGCGCAGCCGGCGGCGGCGACGGGTTGGCGCCACGCGCCGGCAACGGTGTGGGGCGCTGCGGTGGTGGCGCGTTCGGCGCACCGGGCACCGAGCTCACGTAGCTGTAACGCGACTCGGGGGCCGGCTCAGGCGGGTACGAGCGCGGTGGCTCCGAAGACCGGCGATCGTTCCACATAGCCTCGGCGATGAACGACCCCAGCGGCTGCGTTACCTTCATCTGGTTCGGCGAACGCCCGCTACGCGGTGCGGCTGCCGCCGGTGGCGGCGGTGCGCTCGAAATAACTTGCGTGGCGTGCGTGTGCGCGAGGGTCGAAGCCAGCGGTGCTTCGGGCGGCGGTGGCTCGGAGCCCGCCTTCACCACTGCGAACCCGGGCACATCGTGAGCCCGAATTTGCTGTTCCCAGGCTTGATTGGCGGAGACCAACACGGGATCAGGCTTAGGCGTGACGAGCTGCGCTGGAATCGGACGTTCGCTCGGAGGCAGCACTAAGGTCGAGGCGAAGCGGCGCGCTGGCGGACGGCTGGAAGTTGAGCCTTCGGGAACTGCCGCGGCGCCACCTGTGCCAGGCAGCGCCGCGGGGCGACCGTCACCGAGCTGAGCAACCGCCGTGGACGGCGGGTTCGACGAAATCTGGCGCTGCGCTATGGGGACGATGGGCGCGTTGTTGACGGGGTTCGCAAGCCGCGGAGTCAACGGCACCGCAGGGCCGAGCCCCGACGGCAAGAGCGGCGCGGCAGGGACGGGTATGGGCACGGGGATCCGCGCGAGGACTTCCGTCGGCTTGGGCGGACGGCTTGACTTCGGACGACGCTGTTGCGCCGCTTGCATCGACAGCGCAAACGTCGCGCCGAGACCAATCCCGAAAACTAAGCCAAAAAATAACAATAACCGACGATTCGGATCGATTGGTGAAGTCGGTAGCAGTGCGGCTCGCGTCACCTTCGCGATGAGCTGCGGGCCAGCGGGGGCATTTGCCGCAGCATTCGCGCGAGTGACCGCCGCCAGCAAGGTCTTCCACTCGGCGCGCAGCTCCGGCGACAGGGGCGGCGAGACCCTCTTGGAGGCCAGCGCTTCGCGCCGCGTGGCCAGACCAGTATTGATTTCCGCCAGTCGGCGCTTGAGTAGCGTAACGTCGGATTGTTTTGGATCGACGTAAGGATCATCGGAGCCGTGACCGCTCTCGACCCTCAAGATTTGTCGCTCGAGATTGGACTTCTCTGCTTGTAGCGCCGAAATCGCCGGATCCATGTCGGGCGACTGGTCCGCGGCTGGCGGCGTTTCAGCGGCGACCTGTGGGTGCACGGCAAGGAACGCGACGAGCGCTTGCGTATCCTCCTGTCGTTTGAGGTCTGCCGCGCGTTCTGTGGTGTGATCAGCGAGCACCTGTGGCGCGAGGCTCACCGCGTGCTGCGCAAGCTCATTGCACACCCGCTGCGCACGCGACGCGTCCGAATCTTTGTAACCGATGCTGAAGGTATGGCCGTCGCTCGAGTCGACCGCGAGCGCTTCGTGCGCTTCGGTCGCGGCCTGTGCGATTGCGCCGGACGCACTCGATCCCGCGCGCGCCCGAGACAACTTGTCCAAAGTGCTGCGGTCGAGCACCGCCTCGTTCAGGCGCCGCGCGGCTTCGAGTGGCTCCGGCCAGTTAGCGAGCGACGCCGAGCTGACCGGATCGACGACCAGCAGCGCGCTGGTTTGATAGATCGCGGGAGCCAAGAACGCGTACGTCGCGAACGCGGCGAACACGATGATCGCAATCAAAACACCGGCGCGCACTTGGGACATAACCAAAGGCTAGCTTCGACAAAACGCCAGCTTCCGTGGGTATACCACCGTCGGGCTCTTGTATACCACCGGGGCGCACTTGCCGCATGACATAACCATAGCCGCGCGCCGAGCGCGCGCTTCGCACTTCTATATCTACTGGACGGGCCTCGCTACCGCGGCCCCGCGGGCCCCACTCTTGATCCGTAGAAGAGGGAGCGCTCGCGCGCTGCCCCGGGAAGGGGTTGGGGTTGGGGAGCGGGAGGGGGCTCGGCAGCGGCTTCACCCCTTCGGGCATCACGAAGCGCGTCGGGCAAGGCCGAGCCGGGGCCGCGCTCGCGCGCTGCCTGGGATCGGTCTCGGACAGAATCCGGTATTTGGGTTTGGGTGCGGGCGTCGGCCCTTTGGTTTTGGCTTTGCAGC
>JBDTJC010000225.1:0-11721 GCA_039936055.1 Polyangiaceae bacterium
CGCTGACGTCCACCAAGTACGCGCTCTCGATATTGTTTTTGAGCGTGGTTTCGTGGATCCAGGCGTAGCCTTGGTCACCCCAGCTGGAACCCCAGCTGTTGTGGATCAAGTAATACGTGCCGTTCGACTGCACGTTGTAACCGGCCAGCACCATGGCGTGGCCGGAGCCGTTGCGGAATGTGCCGTCGGGCACGACCGCGTTCTTGCCACTCACGTTGGAGAAGCTGTCCGCGTCAACCTGCATGCCGAACCAAATGTCTTGGCCTTTGGCGAGCGCGTCCTTGAACGAGTCCAGATCGGTTTCATCCAGCTTCGTGACGTTCGACAGCGTGACACTCGTCTTCGAGTCCGCGGAGCTGACTTGCACCGGATCGGGAGCCGCGCACGCCACTCGCAAGTCATCGTGGCAGGAGTCTTGGCAATCCCAGGAGCAGGCGGCCTTTTCGTCGTACGGCCAAGCGGACTCTACCGTGAGGCCGTGCCCCTTGTTGTCCGTCGCGGCCTCGCTGATCAGCGGGTCGTGATAGCGCGACCAGACGTGCATCACGGACACCGGCGACATCGGCCCATTGAGCCGCGCGGCGGCATGATCGATGGCTGCGGCGAGCGAGAACCCGGTGCACGCGCCCACGTCTTGCTGATCGCGGATCGGGCCTTCCGTGCCGTCTGCGCGGTGGTCTACGGTGTTCGGTAGCGGTGCTGCGCCGGCGAAGCCCTTGCCCGCGCTGATCAGGCCGCGGTTCAGCGTGAGCTTCGAGGCCCACGGGATCAAGCCGTAGCCTGGCGTCATGCAATCCAGCGGTATGTGGTGGCCGTTCACGTGGGCCACACCGCAGCGCCCTTGTAGGCTTGCCGCGGCAGGCGCCGCAGCCGGGGCACCGTTGGCGAAGGGCACGGTGAGCCCGGGGATGGCCGGCACCGTGATGCCACCGATGGTGACCCAGCCGTTGCTAGCGGTGGGCGCAGCCGATGGCGCGGGCGCGGCTTGTGCTGCGGTCAGCGGTGGGGCGGTGAGGCCCGGGATCGAAGGCAGCACCAAGCCGCCGAAGTTCACCCACCCGGCTGGCGCGGCGACCGTGGCCAACGAGCTGACGCGCGTCGGCGCCGCTAAGGGCGGCGGCGCGGGCGCAGTGATCAGAGGCGCAGGCGCAGGTGGCTGCACGGGCGCACCGAAGCCACCCGAGGGCGCGCGGGCGCTAGTCGGCGAACAAGCAACGGCCAGTGCTCCCAGCACGAACCCCAGTGATAAGCGCGACGCCGTGGCTAGGTTTCTCAAGTGCGACAGTCTAGCAAACGCCAGCGTTGTGCGGCCGAGACAAGCGTGCGGGGACACAAACGGTCACTTGGGTGGCGTAGAGACCCACGTTCAGTGCTCGCGTTTCCCCCGAATTCCGTGCTCGCGCTCGCGGCGGGCGCCGCGCGTGGAAATGGGGGAGGCCGGCGCGGCGCTCGAGTACGTTTGTGCACAAACATAGTCGAGCGCGCCGCGCGGGGACCGCCCGTGCTGCACGGCTGCACCAATCCCCTCTGTTATGGGCGCGGCGCTGGTGTCATGACGCTGCTCGTCCAGGTTTGGTGTTGTGAGTTTGTCGCGCGCGATGAGGCGCCGCAAAAATGCCCGGAACGGTGCGGTCTGCGAGGTGCGCTGCGGGGTCGTGAGCGCCCGCCCCGAACTCGGGCATGCCCCTGTGCTACACTCCGGAAATCGTGGCAGGGAACGACTCGGGGCGCGTGATTGCTCCGTTTGCAGGGTGGGCGCTGGCAGCGTGCGGCGGCCGCGCTCAGAGCGCAGGGCCGGATACCCCACTGCGTTCCCGAGGGGGCCCGGCTTTGCGGCGCTTTCTAGGCACAAACAAACCGCTGCCGAGATCGGCAAAAAGCGTTTATTCTTCGCCGCTCGTTTCTTTTAGTAGGAGAAGAGTAGAGATGAAAACGCTTCGTTTGGCCGCTATTGGTGGCTTGGTTCTAAGTATGATGGGCGCTTGTAGCAGTGACGACACGAGTCCCGCCAAGGGCGGTGAGGCCGGCGCGGCGGGAGAGGCCGGCGCAGGTGGTGCAGCTACTGGTGCAGCTGGTGCAGCTGGGTCGGCGGATGCCGCGGGCGCCGCGGGCGCCGCGGGCGCCGCGCAAAGCGCGCAGGTTGTGCGCGGCCAGTACATCGTAGTGCACGTTGCTGGCTGTCCGGACTGCCACACTCCGCGTGACGCCATGGGCGTCCCCAATTCCGCGATGATGTTGGCCGGCAATGCGGCCTTCGCCGACCTCAACCCAGCTGATGACACGAAGGGCCTAGTCCCGACACCCAACCTGACCCCGGACATGGACACGGGTTTGGGCAAATGGACGGACGCGCAAATCAAAAACGCCTTCCAGAATGGCATCGACGCCGACGGCAAGCCGCTGTTCTCGATGATGCCGTATTACGTGTTCCACAACATGACGGACTCTGACGCGGACGCAGTCGTCGCGTACCTGCGCAGCCTGCCGGCGGTGATTCACGAGATCCCCGAGCGCCAGGATCTGGGTTTCCCCGTAACTCAAGCCAGCCCCGTTCCCGCGTCCTTGATCCCAGACACGACGCTCGCGCTCTCAGACCCGGACTACCTGCACGCTCAGAACGGTCGCTACCTGGCCGGCTCAATTGGTGCGTGCATGGAGTGCCACTCGCAGCATGATGCCATGGGCGCGATCCCGCTCATGACGGACAAGTTATTCCAAGGCAACGAGCCCTTCACGCGCGCTCAGCTGGGTTTGCCCCCGGTTTTCCCGGCCACGATTTACTCGGCGAACCTGACCCCCGCCACAAACGGCCTCGCCGGCTGGACGCCGGCCGACGTCGTCCAGGCGCTACACAAGGGGCTTAGCAAAGACAACAAGCCGTTGTGCCCGCCCATGCCGTCCGGTCCCACGGGCGCACTCGCTGGGCTGACGGATGGCGATGCGACGGACATCGGCATCTACCTGACAACCCTCGCGCCCAAAGACAACGGCGTCATTCCTCTGTGTGTTGCACCCAGCAGTGGCATGGGCGCCGCCGGCGCCGGTGGCACCGGCAACTAGTACTTCGGTTCGGATGTGCGTTCCGGGTTTCCGCGGCCCTCGAGGGTGAGGGCCGCAGAAACCCTCCAGCGCGGTAAATCTGTCCTCAGTACTCTATTTGTCTCGTCGTACTAGCTACGAGCGCGCCGAACCATGGCCCAAAGGGGCGAGTCCGTGCGAAGCGCGGATCGCCGCTGGGCCACGCTGCTAGCGGAAACGCCCGAGGAGATCGACCTCGACCGGGCGTACCGCGATCACGCTGCCACCGTGGCGCGCTGGGTCGAAACGCACGGACTCGTGTCGCGTGACCATGCCAAAGTCGTGAGCCGCGTTCGTGTTCAGTCACCGTGACGAGAGCGAAGAAGTGGTCGGAGATGAGCGTCGTCCAGGGGACAGCTCGTCGCTCCTCTTCGCCGCGTTCGAGGAGCGCGAGCGCAGTGGACATGACCTCAGCGTCGGTCGCGCTGAAGTTCCTCTGATTGAAGAGCTATCGTAGAAGTGCTGACTCGGAGGCACGTGGTCCCGTGAAAAATTCTCGCGAACCGAGACAGCGTTGCGCTCGACGCCCCTCAGGATTGCCGCCCCTCGAGTGACGAAGAGGTTCACTTGAGCTACAATTCGCTCCGACATGCTTGCATCCTCGAGTGTTCGTTTGAGATCGTCGCGACATTTATGGCTTGCGTTCGCCGCGCCGGTCTTCCTGCTCAGCGGGCTCGCCTGCTCGTCCAAGGACAGCGCGGCCGGGGCCGCCGGAGGTGCCCAACCGGTTGCGACCGGGGGTGCCAGCAGTGGCGGCTCAAGCAGCGGCGGCAGCCCTAGCACGAGTGGCAACAGCGGCAGCGCCCCGGGTGGCGCGGGTGCGAGCAGCGGCGGCGCGAGTGGCAGCAGCGGCGCGAGTGGCAGCAGCAGCGGCGCTGGTGGTGGCAGCAACGACCCCGTTGATGCCCGGGCGTTGGTCACCGCCTTGGGCTTTGGTACCAACATCGGCAATACGCTAGAGAACACGATGCAGTGGGAGACCGGTTGGGGCGAGCCGCTCATCACCCAAGCCTTCCTCCATGGCCTCGCTACCCGCGGCATCAAGACGGTACGCGTGCCGGTCGCTTGGGATACCTACGCCGTCAACGGCACCATCGACCCCACGAAGATGGCTCGCGTGAAGGAAGTCGTGAACTGGATCATCGGGGAGGGGATGTACGCCATCGTGAACATTCATTGGGATGGCGGCTGGATCGACAACGAAAAGGGCACGCCAGGGTGGACGCTCACGCCCGCCATCAAGACGAAGTTCGCTAGCTATTGGCAGCAAATCGGCACGGCGTTCAGCGGAGTCGGGCACAAGCTCATCCTCGAAGGCATGAACGAGGAAGGCAGCTGGACGACCGACGGCACGCAGTACGGTCCCCCGAATATTCCCCCGCTCAACGAAATGAACCAGCTGTTCGTCACCACCGCACGAGCCCAAGGCGGCTTCAATGCCACGCGAGCCCTGCTGATCGCGGGCTTCAACACGGATATCCAGAAGACCTGCGTGCCCGCGTTCACCGTTCCGACCGACCCTGCTGGCACCGGCAAGTTGTTCCTCTCGATCCACTACTACACGCCGTGGACCTTCACGATCAAGGCGGACAACACAGCCCAGCCGCCGCTCTCGACGACGTGGGGCACCGCTGACGAGAAGACGGCGCTGGACGACTTGTTCACCCAGCTCGGTACCTGCAGCACCGACAAGAAGATCCCGGTCATCTTGGGTGAGTTTGGGGTGACTGTCGGCACAGCACCGTTCGTGCGCGAGTCCGCTTCGCGCGTCGCCTGGATGACTGCTGTCGCCAAGGCCTGCAAAACGCGCGGCATCGTGCCCGTGCTTTGGGACACCGGCTCCGAGATTAGTCGCACGGATGGCGCCTTCTCGAGTGACTTCCAGCAAGCGTTCGACGCCGCGAAGTGAACCGGACTGCGCTGGCGGCTTCAGTCGCCAGCGCACACCAGCGTGAAGCCATTGGCGCCGGACATTCCAAGCGTGCAATCCGAAAGGCAGGGAGTGTCACTCGGAAAGCAAGCGCACGTTGGGCGGCCACTCGCGATCGCGGCTTGGCAGGCCGGGGGCAGGAGCGGACAGGAGCGTTGCGGAAGCCCGCCTCCCACCGCCTTCATGACCTGGCAATAGGCGAACGGCGGGTTGCAGGCCATTCCTCCTCCACACGGCACCAAGCCGGATCCAGAGACCTTGCAGCTTCCGATCACGGACACGTCGGCACCGTGCTGACGGGCAAGGCACTCGTTGTCATACGTCTTCCCGTCACAGGCGCAGACTGGGCTAAACGTGTTGGGACAGGTTTCAGGCCGCGCGATGCACCCCGCGGAGGAGCCATTGAGGTCACACGCACTCGAGCTGTCCACGCAATAGTCGGTATCGTCGCAGCGCGCGCGGTTGCTGCCGCAGACGTCATTCCCGCTGCCCGCCTGGCCGATAGTTCCGCCACTCTCGCCCTGCGCGGTTCCAGCACCGCCGACGCCAGAGCCTGTGCCGCCTGCTCCGCCGCCACTCGACTCTCCGCCGAGAGTTCCCCCGCTGCCCGGGTTCGAACTCTTTCCACCGCAGCCGATTGACGTTGCCCATACCACACCGCTCAGCCAGATCAGCCGGTGGTGAACTGAGCTCGGACGCACCAGCACCGTGTTAACCCGGCACTCGGCTGGCGACTTTCGCTTTGGCATCTTGTTTGGCTACAGCGACCGTGGGCATCCGCACCTTACAACGGCGACGACCTCGCGTTTGGTTGCCCTCGCAGCGGCGTCGAAGCACACAAACTGAAACATTCCCGCGACGCGAGTCGGCGTCGCCGCCAGCGGCGTGACAGCGGCATGTTCGGCGCGCGTTTGGATTTTGGCGTTCCGCCGCTGACTACGCCTGAGCGCGTCGCGCGCAGCGCACCACCGAGCAGGTGATTTGCGTGCGGATCCTTGCGGAACGCGCGATCGAGCGTGTGCGTTCGAAATATGTCTTCTTATGTCCGACCGCTGGCACACCAGTTGCGTGCGGCTGCTCGCAACCTCGCAACCTCGCAATCTCGCAAGCCAAGGAGAACCAAGATGAGCATCAGCAGCCTCAGTTCGTCGTCGCCTTTTGACTCACTCCAAACTCAAACCGACCCGACCAACGCGGAGGCGAGCGAAGATGCGGCCGCGCAACTCGCCGCTTTCCAAGCGCAGCTCGAGCAGAGCCAGCAAACGCAATCGACCGGGCAGAGCAGCAGCGCTCAGCAAACGCCGCAAACACAGCAAGCACATCACGGCCACCACCATGGCCACCATCACGGCCAAGCCGCGCCGGCGGGAGCGAGCGGCAGTTCACCCAGCACCTCGGCGAGTAGCTCGCCATCGGTGCTGTCCATGATGGACGCGATTCCCGATGATCGAAGTAACCTGGGCGGAAGCGAGAGCTAACGGCCGCGCGCCCCTATGGCAGAGGTCGGCGAGTTGAGGTCGATGCAGGCGCCCTTTTGTGAGCGCCGCTCTCTCCTCGCGCGCTAGGCGATGGACAAGCCTCCGTCGACCGGTATTTCTGTGCCAGTCATGTAGGAGGAAGCACTTGATGCCAGGAATTTCACGGCTCTCGCCACCTCTTCCGCTGCCCCGAAACGAGCCATGGGAATGCGCGCTTGGTACGCCTTCGCGCTCGCCGCTGCGACTTCTGGGGGCAACCCGAATTTTGCCTGAATCGGCGTGAGGATGGTGGCGGGGGAGACTGAGTTCACGCGAATACCGCGGCCAGCAAGCTCGACCGCTAGACTCCGCACCAGCGCCGCGACGGCACCCTTCGTTGCAGCGTAGATTGACAAACCAGGCGTGCCTCTCTGATCCGCGACGGAGGTGTTGACGATCACGGAGGAGCCGTGAGCGAGCAGCGGTAGCAGCTTCTGCAGTGTGAAGATCACGCCTTTGACGTTCACGTCCATGTGCTCATCGTAGAAGGCTTCGTCTACGGCATCGAATGGCGCGAGCTTTGCGATGCCGGCGTTCAAGAAGAGCACGTCGATGCTGCCGAAGCGCTGTTCGACCTCCTTTGCCAGCAACGCAGCGTCGCTGAGCGAGCGAGCGTCGGCCTTCAACACGAGGATATCCGCCGGTAGCTCGCGGCGCGCGGCGGCCAACGTTTCGGCGTTTTGACCCGTGATCACCACCGTGGCGCCCGCTTGGTACAGGAGCTCCGCGGTGGCGCGTCCGATGCCGGTCGTCCCTCCGGTGATCACCACGTTTTTTCCAGCAAATTCGCGATTCGATTCTGTGCTCATGAGGTCTCCTGTTCTTGACAAATCGTTCAATAATTCAACAAAGCGAAGCTCGGCCGGGGCCGGCCGACCTAGTCCAGCATGCGGCGCGCGGTCTGCACCACGCTACGCACGAACGAGGGTTCACGATTGACGCGGGCGACTACGGCGAGTCCCTGCGCCAACGCCAAAAGCGAACGAGCTGTCGCTCTTGCGTCGAGGTTCGCGTTCACTTCTCCAGCCCGCTTGGCGCGTTGTAGCGCACGCGCGAACGCGCCCTCCAGCAACTCCAACTTGCGCTTCAGGACGTCTGACATTTCCCGATCCTTAGCGCCGAATTCAGGGACCGAATTTCCGACCAAGCAACCGTGAAACTCGGGCGCTTCGGCGGTGACCTCCCAATACCGGAACACTTGCTCCAGATTCGCGCGCGCAGAGCCCGGTGCGTCCAGCAGCTCGATCCCCGGTTTCAAGACCTGTTCGAAGTAGCGTTCAACTACGCGCAAGAACAGAGCGCGCTTGTCACCGAAGGCACCATACAGACTTTGCCGACCGAGCCCGGTTGCGTGCTCCAAGTCGACCACGCCCGTGGCCTCGTAACCCTTCTTCCAAAACAAGAACATGGCGCGCTGGAGCACGTCGTTTTCATCGAAACTGCGAGGCCGCCCTGCCACCAACGCTAGGCTGCGCTTTATTTGACCGATCTGTCAACAATGATCCGCGTGTAGGCGCGACTCTGTGCTCGTAGTACGCGCGCCCCTCGAACGGCTGGCTCACACTCCGTGGAAAACTCGGCGGAAAAATTCGCGCACAGCGCAAGCCCGCGGAGGCGGCGCTGCCGCGGGTGATACCGAGCCGTGCATGCCCGCAACTTGGCTCACATGCGCGCGAGATTGAGACGGCCGGTGTCGGCAGCAAATGAAACGTCGTTTCCGAAGTTTGCGCGGCGCTCGATCTGGTTGCCTTCCGATAGAACGAGACTATGTTTTGAGAAGTCGTTAGCGCGTGAAATTCGATGCGAAATATCATTTTTTTTGTCGCGCCCTTCGCGCTGGTCCTTTCGGCCGGCTGCGAAGGCAAAATAGGCGACGGACCGGGCAACCCGCGTCCCCTCGGGGCAGCGGCGGGTGCATCGGCCACCGGCCAAGCGGGCGGGTCGGGGACGGGCGGCAGCGCTGCGTCCCTCACGCTGCCGACCACGCTGGCGCCGCCGGACCCGTGCACCAGTAGTGCTCCGGGTCCGCGCAAGCTCTGGCGCCTGACCGCCGCCGAACTCAGCGCCAGCATCCGCAGCATCTTCGGTGACACCTCGAGTGCGGCGCCAGTAACGACGGTGTTCAGCGATCCGTCGGTGCTCGGCTTCTCGATGGACGCTAATGCCCTGCTCGTGCAGGGGCTCAACGCTTCGCAGCTGCAGGACAACGCGGAAGCGGTGGCCGCGTGGGCGGCCTCGTCCAACAAGCTCGCTGGCTTTGCTAGCTGTGCCGCGTCGACCAGCGGTGCACCTGACGCGGGCTGCGCTTCGCAGTTCATTCAGGCGTTCGGCAAGCTGGCCTTCCGCACCACGCTCGCCTCCGGCGACCCGCTCATCGCCAGCTACAGCACGCTGTTCATGACCGGCAGCTCGAACTCGGACGGCGCCCAGGTGGTCATCTCGGCGATGCTGCAATCCCCACATTTCCTGTATCGGAGCGAGCTCGGAACTCCGAGCGGTGGCACGTTCACCCTGACGCCCTACGAGGTCGCGACGGAAGTCGCCTACACGCTGACCGGCACAACGCCTGACAGCACCTTGCTCGCCGCGGCGGACTCCGTGAAGGCCGGCAGCTTGTCGATGTCCGCGCTGATTGACGAGCAAACGACGCGCCTCGTCGCCGATGGCAGCGCCTCGAACTCGACCGCCGTGATGGGCTTCATGGACGGCTGGCTCGGTCTTTCGCGGCTGAACACGACCGCGAAGGATGCCACCGCCTTCCAAATGCCGCCATCGGTCCCGAAGGACATGTGGACCGAGTCCGAAAAGCTTATCATGGAAGCGTTCAACAACGCTGGCACGTTCGCTTCCGTGCTGACCGCGGATCACTCGTTCCTGAATCAGAACCTGGCCAGCTTCTACGGCATTTCCGCCTCCGGCCTGAGCAGCACCGAATTCAGCAGCGTGAAGTACGCCGGTCTCACCACGCGGGACCCAGGGCTGCTGGCCACGGGCACCATCCTGAACGGTTACGCGCGCCCCGGTACTGACTCCCCGACCCAGCGGGGGCACCTGATCCGCACGCGGCTCATGTGCCAGTACATCAACCCGCCGCCGCCCGGCGTGAACACCACGTTCATGCCCGCCACCGCAACCGAGACCACCCGGGATCACTTCATCAACGAGCACGAGAAGGGCATCTGCGCCGGCTGCCACAAGCAGATGGACTGGATCGGGTTCGCTTTTGAGAACTACGACGGCTGGGGGCGCTACCGCACCACCGACAACGGCCTGCCGACCGACAACAGCGCAGTCATTTATGGTGACCCACAGGGTAAGGACGACAACCTGACCGGGCTGTCCGGCCCTGGCAGCCTGTCCGCATTCCTTGCCCAGAGCGACGACGTAACGCGCTGCACGGAGCGGTACTGGACCTACTACACCTACGGCTCCAGCAGCTGGTCCCAGGACGCCTGCACGTACGACGCGGTGTACAATGAGTCGAAGACCAATGGCTTCACGTTGAAGGGCACGTTGATGGCCATCATGCACGCGGCAAGCTTCACCACCCGCACGGCGGATCGGTAAAGGAAGAGCCATGCCTACTCGCAGACAGTTCTTGACCAGCGCCGGCGCCGGCCTGCTCCTCGCTCCCTTCATCAACGCAGGCCTGCGCAATGACGCCAAGGCCGCGGGCACCACCGCCAAGCGGCTGCTGGTGTTCTGCTCCATGGGAACGTTCCCTCCACTCTGGACACCAACGGTGTCGGGCGAGACCATCAGCTCCTGGAGCGCGATGACCCAGCCGCTGTCAGCTGCCGCGAACGACATCGTGCTGGTCGAGGGCATGCCCAGCGGCAACCCGAACGACGGGCACGGCGCCCCGGACAGCCTGACCGGTCTAGGCTACAGCTCCTCGCTGAAGCAGTCGGTGGATCAGTTCGTCGCCGATAGCTTGGTGAAGTCCGGCGTGAGCCGGCCGATCGCGTCCTTGTTGCTGGGCGCGAACTGCAACGAGAACGGCGGGCTGTCCCAGTTCTACGGCGGCTCCAACGGCGGCAATTTGCCGACCATCGGCTCGCCGCTGTCGGCGTACAGCACCGTGTTCGGCGCGGCCATGCCCACCGGGTCGACCAGCACGTCGACGGCCGCGCTGCTCAAGCGGCGGCAGAGTATTCTGGACACGGTCAGCGCGGAGATTACGGGTCTGAAGTCCACACTCGGTAGTAACGAGAAAGCCAAGCTGGACGCCCACCTCGACTCCATCCGTCAGCTCGAGAACAAGCTGATGAGCTCCGGGGCTGCGGGAGCCGGTGGCTGCACGAAACCGGCTACGCCTGGGGCCGACAGCACGTTCCAGTTCATGGGTGACCTGGACGCAATGGCGGCCAACCTCATCCACCAGCAGATCATCGTCAGTGCCTTCGCGTGCGACATCACGCGGGTCGCGTGCCTCGAGTACGGCAACGACCAGAAGCTGATGGTGAATGCGATGGGCATTCCTTACGACGATCAACACGGCGGGTTCATCCACAGCGGCGCGGCGTCGAACTACGCGAATCTGGTCCTGTTCGAGGCGTACCTGGCGACGCAGTTCGTCAACATCATTAACGCGCTCAAGGCGGTGCCCGATCCACTCGGCTCGAACGGCCAGACGCTGTTCGACAACACGCTGATGGTCTGGGCGCGTGACATGGGTGACGCGCAGAACCACAACCAGCAGTCGATGCGCTTCGTACTAGCTAGCGGCAACGGCGGCTACCTGAAGACGGCAACGGGCGGCCGCTACGTCTCCTCAACCGAGCGTCATGAGCGCATCCTGTTGAACGTCTGCGAAGCGATGGGGATCACCAGCTACACCGGCTTCGGGGATCCGGTGCTGCCCACGAAACAGCCGTTACCGGGCATCAGCGCCCTCGCATAACCACCCCACGACCCGGCGTAGCGTGGTCGTGGCTCGGGCGGACCCATCAACCTGCTCTGAAGCCGCTCACGCTTCTGGGATCTGAGTCAGATCCAACAACAGATCTGCGGCCAACACCACGTGCTGCACCGGCTCCGAGCGCGCCACGATGCTGCGGAGCTCACTCAGGTAGGCGCGCTGCAGGTCGCGCAGGCGCGCCAAATCTGCGGTCGAGACACCGAACAGGTTGTACATCATGCCGCGGTGCCCGCTGCCGATGCGCGAGGCCGCTTGCCCCAGCCACCACGCGCGCA
>JBDTJC010000226.1:0-15896 GCA_039936055.1 Polyangiaceae bacterium
AAAAGTGGTCGGGGCGGGCGGATTCGAACCGCCGACCCCTTGACCCCCAGTCAAGTGCGCTAACCAGGCTGCGCTACGCCCCGGACCGCTCTTCGCATCGGGTCTCCGACCGAAGGGCTCGCGGAACGTAGTCGTTTCGCTATTGATTGCAACCCCAATAGTTACGCCGCTTCAGCGGTGCGTGGCAAGCGCGGTTGGATCTCGTTTTTTGTGGAAGATGCGCTCCGTGCGCGCGCCTCGCGCGCCTCGCGTTCGTTGCGGCGGGGCGTCTTCATGAAAATGATATTGACTTTCGTTTTCAATAGGGCCATTGAAGCAGCCTGCCGTGCGGTGCCGGCGGGCAGCGGCTTTGAATCGACCAGGAAGTCTCCAAATGGCTGAAATGAATCAGAAATTGTTCTCTGGCTTGGCCGTCGCGGCGTCCTTATTGGGCTTGGCGGGTTGCTCGGACAGTGACGCGAACACCGGCTCCTCCGCTGCGGACCGCACCAGCGCAGTCAAGAACTACGCTGAGAACCTCGCCTCCGCGTACGCGGACTCGGTGGCCGACGAGACGGACCACCAAACGGTGGTCGGCAAATTCCTGGCCGACCCGACTGAGAAGAACCTGGCTGCAGCGCGCACGTCGTGGCTCGACGCACGCGCTCACTACATGCTGACCGAAGGCGCCCGCTTCTACGATGGCCCGATCGACGTCGACACGGCCGAACGCCCGAGCCGTGAGGGCCTGATCAACTCCTGGCCGCTCGACGAAAACTACATCGACTACACGACAGACGCCAAAGGCGTCGTGGACGAGACGGTCGGTATCGTCAACGACCCGACACTGTTGAAGGACATCACCGCTTCGGGTCTGGATGACCTGAACGCCGTCCAAAGCGACACCAGTATCTCGTCGGGCTACCACGCGGTGGAGTTCTTGCTTTGGGGCCAAGCGTTGAAGCCGACCGGCCCAGGCGAGCGGCCCGCGAGCGACTACGACCTCACGGGTACGCGCGCCAATCCGGATCGCCGCGCGCAATACCTGACGGTAGCCGTCGATGGCATCATCACGCACCTCACGGAGGTCCGTGATGCGTGGGCCAAGGACGCCGAGTATCGCGTCAGCTTTGAAGGCGATGCGAACACCGCGTTGAGCAACGTTTTCACTGGTCTGGCTAAATTCAGCAAGGGTGAGCTCGGCTCGCAGCGCATCGGCGCGGCGTACATGTCGAAAGAGCGCCACGACCAGCACGATTGCTTCAGCAGCGACACGCTCGTCGACTACGAGCGCGACGCGCGCGGCATTCAAAATATGTACCTGGGCAAGTACGGCGACAATGACGGCATGGGTCTGAATGACTTGGTGGCCGCCGTCGACCCCGCGGAAGACACCAAGCTGCAAGGCATGATCCAAGACTCGATAGACGCCATCGTCGCCATTCCGAGGCCCTTCGAAGCGTCGATCGCGGGCGCTGACGACTCCCCGGGTCGTGTCGCCATCGCGAAAGCGCTCGATGCACTGAGCAGGCAAGGCGATGAGTTCGCTGTGGCTGCGGCTGCACTCGGCTACAAGATCACGGTCGACGATCCCCCTGCAGCTCAGTGATCGCGCAATCATGACCGACCGCTCACGGCTCGCGTTCTCCCTGCTTGTGCTCAGCGCTTGCAGCGGCGCGGGTACGCATAAACCCGCGGCGGTGGTGCCGGCTGATCTCAAGTCGGGCGGGTTAGCGACCACGCTCGACGCCACCTCGGACGCTTACTCGAACAGCATCTCCGGCCTGGATGACGTCCTGGCAGGAGAGTTCAGTTACGGGCACTCGGTGTTCAGCCAGAGCTGGGTGATCGCCCCTGCCACCACCAGCGGTATGGACGGCCTGGGCCCGATCTTCAACGCGCGCGCCTGCTCGACGTGCCATTCGAAGGATGGTCGCAGCGCGCCGTTCACCGCTACGGGGACGCTGCTGGGGATGCTCTTTCGCCTGAGTATTCCGGGTAAAGCCGCCAACGGCGGTCCCAATCCCGATCCGGTTTACGGTGACCAACTGCGCCCGTTCGGCATCCTTTCGGTACCCGGCGACGGCACGCCGCACGTGACGTACGTGGAAACGCCCGGTACCTACGGCGACGGCACGGCGTTTTCACTGCAAACGCCGACCTACACGATCGACGGCTGGAACTACGGGGATCCGGCGGACGGCCTCATGATCTCGCCGCGCACTGGCCCTTCGGTGATCGGGTTGGGCCTGCTCGAAGCGGTACCTGAAGACGAGATCTTGGCCAACGTGCATCCACCGGATGCCGACGGCGTAGCAGGCGTACCGAATCACGTGTGGGACGCGGTCAACCACGTGACCGCGCTCGGTCGTTTTGGCTGGAAGGCCAATCAGCCGACCACGTCACAGCAAGTCGCCGGCGCATTTTCGGGCGACATTGGCATCACGTCCTCCTTGTTCCCCAAGGGAACGTGCACCCCGACAATGACCGCGTGTTTGAGCGCCGCACCAGGCGGCGACCCCGACTTTGAACTGACTGATGACCGTTGGCAGTCGGTGGGCTTCTACATGAAGGCGTTGGCCGTGCCGGCCCGCCGTGACCTGAGCGACCCGGACGCGCTACGCGGTGAGCAACTGTTTTCGAACTTCGGTTGCGCATCGTGTCACGTGACCACGCTACATACCGGCGCGTCCGCCGCGGCGGACGTGCTCGCGAACCAAACGTTCCATCCGTACACCGACCTCTTGCTGCACGATATGGGTCCAGATCTCGCGGACGGCCGTCCGGATTTCGAGGCCAGTGGCAGTCAGTGGCGGACCACGCCGCTGTGGGGCATCGGCTTGATCGAGACCGTGAATCACCACTCCTTCCTGCTTCATGACGGACGCGCCCGCGGCATCGCGGAAGCCGTCTTGTGGCACGGCGGGGAAGCGGCTACAGCCCGCGAGAACTTTCGCATGGCGGCCCAGTCTGACCGCGACGCGCTGCTTAAATTCCTGAGTTCCTTATGAGCCGCCGGAAGTCGTTGTCGTGTTGGGTGTGTCTGAGCGCGTGCTGCGCCCTGCTGTCGTGCGGCAACACAGGAGCTCCGGAACGGAACTACGGCTCGCTCTTGCAAACGCTTACTGAGCAAGTAATTCTGCCCGAGCATCAGGATTTCGCGACGCAGGCGGACGCGCTCGTGGTCTCCGTGCAGGCGCTCTCGGACAAGCCCAGCGCAGCGAACTTGAAAGCGGCACAGGCCGCGTGGCGTGAAGCGCGTAGGGCTTGGCGCGTGTTGGACGCGGTGCACATCGGTCCGGAGCTCACGCTCCTGATCCAGGACCGTATCGACGTTTCACCTGTCGATTCGGGCGGCATCGAGGCCATCGTAACGGGCAAGGACGTCGTCGACGACCAAGCCGTGGGCAAAGCGGGCGGCAAGAAAAAAGGCTTTTTTGGTCTGGAATACCTGCTCTTCAGCGACTCTTCGGCCGCGAAGGACACGCCCGCGCCGGCACTCGCGGACGACGCCGCCGCGCCGCGCCGCCGCACCTGGGCCATCAGCATTGCGGATGAAATCGCAAGCTCTGCTCATGATCTCGACAACGCTTGGGAACCCAGTGGCGACAACTACGCCCAGCAGCTCGAACTCGCCGGCGCCGGTAGCACGAAATACGCCACGCAGCGCGCCGCAGTAGACGCCCTGGTCGCAGGCGGCGTGGCCAACGCGCTCGAATACATCGTGGGGGTGCGCCTGGCGCCTCCGTTGGGACGAACTTCCGGCGGTACGCCCGATCCAACGCTGGATCCGACGCGGCGCAGTGACAGTGCCGTCGCCGATATGCAGGCGTCCTTGAGCGGGGTCGTCGCGCTGTATCAAGGCGACGGTTTCTCTGCACTGGTGAAGGCCCAAAACTCGAATTTGGACAAAGCCGTCACTCAAGAGCTGACGGATGCGAACAGCGCGCTCGCTGCGATCCCGGCACCCTTCAGCGACGCCGTCGTCAACGACACGCAGGCGGTCCAAGCCGCTTACGACGGCGCGAAGAGTTTGAAGACGACGTGGAACACGGACGTATCCAGCGCGCTCGGGGCCATTCCGAAGCCCAGTGACCCCGATGGCGACTGAGGCTCCCTCGCCCCGCCTTCCTCGAACTGCCCGCTGTCTGCTGCTTCGCACGCCGCATCCTGCGGCTGCGACCGTGTTCGGGATTGCAATCCTGGCGGCGCCCGTCGCGCACGCTCAATCTGCGGACCCCGCGCCGCCACCTGCCGTGGCGCCGCAAGGAGACCCGACGCCTGAGGCACCGCCCGCGCCGGACTCCGTGCACGAAATTACCGTGGAAGGCATCAAGGCGGACGCGCTCAAGCGCGCGTCCGGCTCTGGCACGACCATCGGCAAGCGCGAGATCAGGAACGCTCAACCGGAGAGCAGCGCAGAAATGCTACGGCGCGTGCCCGGCATCCAAGTGCGCACCGAAGATCCCATGGGTTTTCGGCTGAATTTGGGAGTGCGCGGCCTTAGCCCCGTGCGCAGCCGGCTGATCTTGATGGAAGAAGACGGCGTGCCCGTCGTGGTCAGCCCATACGGCGAGCCTGAGCTTTACTACACGCCGATGATCGAGCGCGTCGAACGCGTGGACGTGGTGAAGGGCAGTGACGTCCTCCTGCACGGCCCGCAAACCGTGGGCGCGGTCGTGCAACTGCACACCTGGGATCCGACGTTGCGCCCCGGTTGGTACGTGGCGGACGTGGTCGGCTCGCGCGGTTACGGCGGCGTACAGGCGCGCTACTCCGGAACGACGGATTCGCTGGGTTACGTCGCGCAAGTGGTGCGCAAGAGCGGTGATGGCTACCGCAACATGGGCTTCTACGCGACGGACGCGTTCGGTAAAGCCGTGTACACGAGCAGCGCGCTCGGTCAGCTCTCCCTGAAGCTTGGCTTTCACGACGACCGCGCGCGGACCACGTACACCGGCCTCACGCAAACGCTGTTTCAGGCCGACGCGCGGCAAGACACCGTCGCCCCGGATGACTTCTTCGCGGTGCGCCGCTACGAAGCATCAGTCGTCCACGATCTGCATTTCAATGATCGCACGGCGCTGCACAGCACTGCGTTCGCGTATCAAATGACGCTCGGGCAGCGCCTACAGGACTTCGATCGCAATAGCTTACAGGGGCACCTTTACGTGCGTACGCCCGATCCGAACTACCTGCTTTTTCTCGAAACATCGAGCCTTCGTGACCGCCGTTATTACGTCGGCGGCGTCTCCACTGAGCTCGAACATCGCTTTCAGACGGGCCCCGCGCTGCATCGCTTGAAGGTCGGCGTGCGAGCGATCGAAGACGTCGCGCGTCGCAAGTTGGAGAGCGGCGCGACGCCCACATCCGATAACGGACCGGTCCTGAGCGACGACAGCACGCGCATCCTGGGCCTGTCCGCGTGGCTCGAAGACCAAGTCGCGGTCGGGAGCAACCTGCTCGTGACGCCCGCGTTTCGCTACGAGCACGCAAGCTCCGCCAAGACGATTCACACGCCGCCCGCGGACGAAGATCCGAATACCATCCAGTTTCGGTCCAGCAGCAGCGCGGGCGGGGCGATGCCGGGCGTTGGCGTGATTTATGGCACGGCTAGAGCCAACGCGTTCGGAAGCGCGTACCTCGGGTACTCCGCCCCGCGCGTGAGCCAAGCCATCACGCCGCAAGGCCACGACGCGAATTTACACGCGGAACGCAGCCGCAATTTCGAGTTCGGCGCGCGCGCCAGGAACGACTGGTTGCGCGTCGAGGCGGACGCATTTCTGATTCAATTCGATAACCAACTCATCTCGAGCAACCCGCTGCTGAGTACGACCGAGTTCATCGACGGCGGCCGCACGCGGCATTTGGGGGCCGAGGCCACGGCCAACGTGCGGCTGGGAAAGCGCCTCAGGCTGCCGTTGGAAGTCGACCTAGGTGCGCAATACACGTTCGTTCAAGCCCGCTTCGTCGGCGGCGACTTCGGCGGCAGGACCATCCCGTATTCACCTGTCAACAGCACGAACCTCACGCTGGACGTCGCGCACCCAGTCGGTCTGAGCGGCCAAATCGCCTTCGCGTACATCGGCTCCCAGTACACGGATTCGAACAACACGGTGATCTCGGGCGTGGAAGGCTTGGACGGTGTGATTGAAGCGTACACCACGCTGGATGTGGGAGCGCGCTACCGTTACGCGCCCAGCGGCGTGAGCTTCGGGCTCAGCGTGAAGAGTCTGTTGGACAGAGTGTATATTTCCGATCGTTTGCCAAACGGCGTTTTCACTGCGGGTTTCCGCCAAGTATTTGCGACCTTCGCATGGTCGTCGGACGACTGACGCGAGCGCTGGACAGGCCCGTAGACGCCGCCTCGGTGGCGGCGTTTCGCATTCTATTCGGCGGGCTGATGGTGCTTTCCACGGTGCGCTTCTTCGGGCGCGGTTGGATCGCGGAGGACTACGCCAAGCCGCACTGGTTCTTCCCTTACTGGGGCTTCGCTTGGGTGCATCCGTTTTCCGTCGCAGGCATGTACGCACTGTACGGCGTCATCGCGCTGTCGGCACTGGCCGTCCTGCTCGGCGTGGCGTACCGCGCGGCAGCGGCCGTGTTTGCGCTCAGCTTCAGCTACGCGCACTTGTGCGACAAGTCGAACTACCTGAACCACTACTACTTGGTCAGTCTGATCGCGTGCTTGTTCGTGCTCTTGCCGCTCGAACGCGAGTTTTCCTGGCGCGCGCGGAGCCGCCCGAGTGAACGACGGGGCAGGGTGCGAGCCTGGGTGCTGTACCTGCTGCGTTTTCAAATCGGCGTGGTGTACGTGTTCGGCGGCCTCGGTAAATTAGGCTCGGATTGGCTGCTGCACGGCGAGCCGCTGCACCTATGGCTGGCGATGAGCGCGGAGCTGCCCGTGCTGGGGCGGCTTTTGGTAGAGCCCCGGGCCGGGCTCGCCCTCAGCTGGGCGGGTGCGCTCTTCGACTTGAGCATCGTGCCGCTGCTGTGCTGGCGCGTGACACGCACTCCGGCGTACGTCGTGCTCGTGGTGTTCCATGTGCTGACCGCGCTGCTGTTTCAGATCGGCATGTTCCCCTGGATCATGATCATCTCCGCCACGCTGTTCTTGGATCCGTCCTGGCCACGCGCGCTAGCGAGGCGCTGGAGCGGTGCTGGTGTTGCTGCCGTGCCCGACGGAGTGGCAGGCGCACCCCTCGGCGTGGCGGCGCGCGTGCTCGCGGCCGTGTATGCGACCTATCAAATCCTCACGCCGCTGCGCAGCCTGCTCTACCCAGGCAACACTCTGTGGACCGAGGAGGGCTTTCGCTTCTCGTGGAAGGTGATGCTGATCGAGAAGGTGGGCACCCTGGATTTGGACGTCGTTGACGCCTCGGGCGGGCGCTACACGGTCTCGCCGAGCCAGTATTTGACGCCATTTCAGGCGCGCATGACTGCCACGCAGCCGGACATGATCCTCGAATTCGCGCACTACGTTGCGCGTGATTTCGAGGCGCATGGTCACGGTGCGGTGCGCGTGTACGCTGACAGCCAAGTTTCGTTCAACGGGCGCAGGCACCACCGGCTCATCGACCCCAAGCGAGACCTCACGCGAGAGGTCGACTGCTTGAGTCACCAGACGTTCATCTTGCCAGCGCCCGACGAGCCGCCGCTATTCTGAGTTGGGGGTGGGTAGCGGGCTTTTCGCGCACCGCGCGGCTCAAAGCCCGCTTGCCAACCATCTCACCAGAGTCAGAACCCCGGAGGCGGCACGGAAGCGCGCGGACGCGGCTCACTGATGGCGGCCAGGGTCTCGATCAATTGCGCCGCGCTAGCCGACGCTTGCAAGCTGCGCGGCCGCAAATAGCGCGCGATATCGCCCAGCGAAACCAGCCCGATGAGCACGCTGTTGGCGTCCACCACCGGAACACGGCGGATTTGCTGCTTGCGCATCAAATCCTCGACCGTGCCCAGCGAGTCATCCGGTGAGCACACACTCAGCGAGCGCGACATCGCGCTAAGTACCAGGGTTTCGGCGAGCGCCACACCCTGCGTTAGCGCGGCCATGCAGATGTCACGATCCGTGATCACGGCGCGCACGCGGCGCACGTCGTCAACCACTGGCAGACAACCGCAGTCCTTGTCCCACATGATCTGTGCCGCCGTGTGCAGCGTGTCGGTCGCCTGGCAGGAGTGGACGCGCACGCGCATCACGTCATGCACTGGTGCCTTGCTCGGGCCGCCGTCTTGGCTGCGGACCGAGAAGTCGCGAAAGGTTTTGACGAGTTCGACGGCGAGCTCACCGGCCGCCTCGAGGGCGCCTTCGCCTTGAGACTCGAGCGAGCGCTCTAAGCCCAGGAGCTTCGGCTCCACGCTCTCCCACTGTGCGCGCACTTCCAGCCCAGCCAGGTGCAGCTTGACTCGCAGCTCGTCGCGTAGCTGCGAGAGCTCCGTGAGGACCGTGCTTGAGCCGTTGCGCTTCGGAAATCTCGACGTCATTCAGCAGTCTCCTTCAACCGTTCGGGGGAAAATTCTGGCGGCCCGTGGAGCGATCCGAGTAGCCGCCACCGAAGCGCGGGAGGCGCGGTTGGCTGACTGCCGCCAGCGTGTGGGCAATGGACGTGCAAGTCATGCCGTCCCCGCCGGTGGTCTCTTTACCGACGAGGTACGCGAGATCGCCCAGCGTCACAATCCCGACGAGGCGACCCTGATCATCAACCACTGGGACGCGCCGGATTTTGTTTTGCGACATGATGGCTTGCACGGTGACCGGGGTGTCCCGCGGCGAGCAGGTTTTCACGTCGCGCGCCATGGCGCTCGTCACCCGTGAGTCATGCAGTGGTGCGCCTTGCAGCTGCGCGGCCATGCAGATATCGCGATCGGTCACAATGCCGACCAAGCGCCCGTCGGTCTCGACCACCGGGACTGCGCCGCAGTCGTTCTCCCACATGATCTGGGCTGCGGTGCCTAGCGTTTCGTCGGGCGAGATGCAGCGCACGTTCCGGGTCATGATTTCGTCGATTTTCATCGGGCGGTCCTGGAAGTCCTCTTGGAGGCGGCCCACCCCACGCCGGGCCGGCGAGCGCGGCTGAGCGGGACAAGGAGCGGGAAACGCCGCGGAATTCAGGCACTGTAACGCCTGGCGCGCGCGCGGTATACTAGGAGCGTGGATTTTCGGCAGTACGCTGCCCAGCCGGACGATCGCCTCGAGTTGCTCACCGGAGTTCTGCTCATCGCGCGCGATGCTTATCCCGGCCTCGACTTCCAGGTTCAGGAGAACAAGCTCGACGAGCTGGCCGCGCCGCTCCGCAAGCGGCACATCGACGAGCTACCTGCGGCGTTGCAGGCTCGCGCGATCGGCGACCACTTGTTTATTCGCAACGGCTTCCGGGGCAATTCGGAGAACTACTACGACACACGCAACTCGTTCCTGAACCACGTGCTGGAGCGCAAGACCGGCATTCCAATCTCACTCGCCGTGCTCTTCGTGGAGGTCGCGCGGCGCGCGGGCATTCGCGCCCGCGGCGTGGGGTTCCCCGGGCACTTCCTGGCGCGCGTGGATGATTCGGAAGGAAGCGTGATTGTCGATCCGTTCGCCGGTGGCGCGACGCTCACCCGTAGGGACCTAATTGATCTGCTCAAGCGTGTGGCCGGCAAAATGAAGTTCCAGGAGGGCATGCTCGAGCCCACGCCGAACCGCCACATCGTGGCCCGCATGCTGATGAATCTGCGCGGGGTGTACGCGGCGCAGGGCGACTATCCGAGGCTGCTTTTAGTGCTGGACCGCCTGATCGATCTAATGCCGGACGTGACGGATGAACTCCGGGATCACGGCTATTTGTGCGCCAAACTCGGCGCACCCCGGGCCGCCATCGAGCACCTGCAGCGCTACTTGGGCGTTTTGCCCAACGCCGGGGACGTGGTGGAGGTTCGTCAGTTCCTGGCGCGCCTCGAGCACGACGCACCGCGCGGGAACTGAATCGCTATAGACCGCCGCTGACGATCGCGCAGTGATACTCGCCGACGAGGTACAGCGCCCGTTGGCATTCCACGTCCACGCTCGCGCTGCGGTTCGTTTTGCCCTTTTCAACCAGGCTCGTTTGGTAGCCAAAGGCTTGTTTGAAGGCCGAGCGGCTCTCGTGCAGGATTTTCACGCTGCACTGCGCGCTTCCGCAGGCGGCGTTCTCGGCCAGGGCCTTCACTTCGGTGTCATCGCCGTACGTGTTGTTCAAGCCGAGCCCGGTGCCGACCAGACACAGCACCGCGAAAAGCGGACGAATGATCGAGCGCGCGGCCATGGTCAGCCTGCCATTTCCAGCTCGTAGAAGGGTGGCGGCTTGTCCTTCGCCCACCAAAAGCCGGCGCCCACGCTGGTCAGGTGCTTGGCCAAGATGCCGCGATAGTACGAGCCATTGCGCACGTGAATGTCCGCGTCCGTGCGGGTCTTGTCCGTGCGGTCACGCAGATCCCCGCGCGTGGTGACTTCCACGTAGATCAGGCCACGCGACATGGACGCGATGTTCGCTACCGCGGGCGCAACGTCCGGGTCCGGTAGGTACTGGAGGACGCCCTGGCAGATGATCAGGTCGTGCTTCTTGCGATCACGCCAGCGCGCAATGTCGCGGTTCAGCCAGCCGTGCTTCTTGCACATGGCGGCGCTCACTTCGGTCCCAGTGTACGCGATGCCTTTGTCGTGCTTTTCGAGCCAATGCTTCCACAAGCCGATGCCCGCGCCGATATCGAGGACGCTCTTGAGGTCGAGGCGATTCCAACGTGCGAAGCCGACCACGAACGACGCGAGGTTCGCGTGTTCTTCCGGGCTGACCACGCGAGTCTGAGGGGATTCGTAGAAGCGGTGGTAGTACGCTTCGTCGAAGCGACGAAACCGATCCATGTGCCTCAGTCTAACTCGAAGGCTCAGGGCGATAGCGATGGCCTTGCGCGCGGTCAATTCCCGAGCGGCTGACCGCTTGGCGTCTAACCATCTGAATTGATACGCAAATATTCGTTATTGCGTGCTTGTGAATATCTGCAAGTATATGTGCGTTCGATGACTCAGGGAGCACCACTCGACGCGCGTTGGCAGCTGTATCGGCTGCTGAGCGACCCGTTTCGGCTGCGCCTGCTCGCGTTGGCCGCTGAAGAAGAGCTCGCGCTCGGTGAGCTCGCGGACCTGCTCGGTGAGTCTCAACCCAATCTGTCACGGCATGCCGCGCCGCTGCGCCAAGCGGGGCTGCTCGCCGAACGACGTCAAGGCACGCGCACGCTCGTGCGACTCGACCCAGCAGCCAAAACCGACGCGGTCGTTTCCGACGCGCTGCTGGCTGGCCGCCGCATGTGTGAACGAGACGGTAGCCTCGCGCGCATCTCGACCATCGTGCGCGCGCGGGATCAGAAGACGCGTGAATTCTTCGCGCGTCCGCCGCATACGGACGAGCCGCTCGGGCTCGCGCCGGAGTTACCGGTGTACATTGCTGCGCTCGCTTCGCTGCTCGAGCGGCATGCGCTCGCGGTTGACGCAGGCACTGGTGACGGCGCCCTGTTGGACGTGCTCGCCCCGGCATTTGATCGCGTCGTCGCGCTCGACCGCAGCGCGGCGCAGTTGGCGCGCGCGGAGCGCCGCGTGCTCGCGCGCGGCTACGACAACGTGCAGCTATTTTCTGCCGAAATCGGCGACCTTGAAGTGCGCCGCGCAGTGGGTGACGGCGCGGATGTAGTGGTGGCAGCGCGCGTGTTGCATCACGCACCACTGCCGCGAGAGACCATGAAAGCGCTTGCAGCACTGCTCCGCCCAGGTGGCGCGCTCTTGCTCTTGGATTACGCGCGCCACGCCGATGAAGCTCTGCGCGACGCGCAAGCAGACGTATGGATGGGCTTCGAAGCGCGTGAGCTCGAAGAATTTGCGCGTGACGCGGGGCTCTCGGGAGTGCACGCGCGCGAACTTCCGCGCGGCCTGTTTCAAAACGGTGTAGACGGGCACCTGAGCTGGCTCTTGCTATCGGGCAAGCGGCCTAGCGAAAAAACGATTCACTCCCGGTAAGCACCGGGGTTTTCAGAAAAAGTACAAGGAGACGATCGACATGAGCGTTCAAGAAACCGGTACGGCCGAGCGGCGCAAGCAGAGCGGGGTCGCGACTCAAGAAGGCAAGACCTATCGCGTGGCTGACATCGGCTTGGCCGATTGGGGCCGCAAAGAGATCTCGATTGCAGAGACCGAGATGCCGGGTCTGATGGCCCTGCGCGAGGAATTTGGCGCCAAGAAGCCGCTCAAGGGCGCGCGCATCGCGGGCTGCCTGCACATGACAATCCAGACCGCCGTGCTGATCGAGACGCTCACGCACCTCGGCGCCGAGGTCACCTGGACGTCGTGCAACATCTACTCGACGCAAGATCAAGCAGCGGCGGCCATCGCCAAGACCGGCGTGCCCGTGTTCGCTTGGAAGGGCGAGACCGAAGCCGAGTACGACTGGTGTTTGGCCAAGCAAATCTTCGCCTTCGAAGGTGGCAAGGGCCCGAACATGATCCTGGACGACGGGGGTGACCTCACCATCTGGCTCCACGCCAAGCACCCAGAGCTATTCAACGGTCCGGATTCAATCCGCGGCTTGAGTGAAGAGACCACCACGGGCGTTCACCGCCTGTACGAGATGTTCAAGAAGGGCGAGCTCAAGTGCCCGGCGATCAACGTGAACGACTCGGTCACCAAGAGCAAATTCGACAACCTGTACGGTTGTCGAGAATCCCTGACGGACGGCATCAAGCGCGCGACGGACGTGATGTTCGCCGGCAAGATCTGCGTTGTGGCCGGCTACGGTGACGTAGGCAAAGGCTGTGCTCAAGCCATGCGCGGCCTGGGCGCGCGCGTGCTCATCACCGAGATCGACCCCATCTGCGCGCTGCAAGCCGCGATGGAAGGCTACCAGGTCACCACGATGGACGAAGCGGCGCCGCAAGCCGACATCGTCGTGACGGCCACCGGTTGCTGTGATGTGCTGAAGAGCACCCACCTGCAGGCGATGAAGAATGAAGCCATCGTCTGCAACATCGGTCACTTTGACAGTGAAATCGATGTCGCTTGGCTCGAAAGCAACAAAGACATCCGCGAGGAGAACATCAAGCCGCAGGTGGATCATTTCATCTTCCCGGACGGCAAGAAGCTGATCGTTCTTGCGCGCGGTCGGCTCGTGAACCTTGGTTGCGCCACCGGTCACCCGAGCTTCGTGATGAGCTCTAGCTTCACCAACCAGGTCCTCGCTCAGCTCGCGCTGTTCGGGGAAAAGTTCCCGATCGGGGTGCACATCCTGCCGAAGAAGCTGGACGAGAAGGTGGCTCGTTTGCACCTCGGCAAGCTCGGCGTGAAGCTCGACCGCTTGTCAGGCAAGCAGTCAGAGTACCTCGGCGTCTCGGTTGAGGGCCCGTACAAGCCCGAGACGTATCGTTACTGAAGGCGACTGAGGTTTAGGAGCAGGATTTACGGCCGCCTCACTTCGCTGGGGCGGTCGTGAATCGATCGGTGTAGTCTTTTCAGCCATGACCCCGGGTGAAAAGAACATCGTGAAGTGTCTGGTGGCGGTGGCTTGGGCAGACGGCAAAGTCGCCGCACCCGAGTCCGGGGTGATAGAAGGCTTGTTGTGCGGGTTCGATGCCAGCGAAGAAGAGGAACGTGAGGTCCTCGACTACGCCAAGCTCAAGCGCACGCTGACTGAAGATGCGCCGCTTAAGGCGCTGTCAAAAGAAGAGCGGGAGCTGCTGCTCGCAAACGCCGCACTGTTGACCCATGCCGATGGCGAACAGAGCGCCACCGAAAAAGAGCTGCTGAACAAGCTCGTGACGATGCTCGAACTCGACGAGGAGTCCGCTGGTGAGATCTTGAATTCCGTTCAAGACGGCGCGCTCAATCTGGGCTCGCGCGCGCTGGAACCCGACGAATCCGCCTAGGCAGCAGGACGGCCTGCCACGTTTCGGTGGTTTGGCGAGGTTTTGGCGAGCACCGCACCGCAGCGGAGCGGAGCGTACGGCTTGTACGACGCTCCCGAAAGCCTCACACGTCTGATCGGCGCTTGAGCTTGTTTGCTAAGCTATCGTCACCATGACTGCTAAACGCCTGGTGGGTTACTTCGTGCGCGGCTGTTTGGTGTTGGTGCCGGTTGGCCTGACGCTTTACATCCTATTTGCCATTCTACGCACCATCGACCAACTGCTGCCGATTGGGATCCCTGGCGTCGGATTGCTGCTCACGTTGGTGCTCGTCACGCTGGTCGGCGTCATGACGTCGAACGTCGTGGGGCGCAGCGTGGTGGACGGGGCAGAAAGCGTCCTCAAGCGTTTGCCGCTGGTGAAGCTCATCTACAGCTCGATCAAAGATCTGATCAACGCCTTCATGGGCGACAAAAAGAGTTTTAACCGACCGGTCGCAGTCACGCTTCATCCCGGCAGTGGCCTCAAGGCGCTCGGCTTCATCACGCGTGATGGGCTGCACGCTCTCGACATGCCCACGCACGTTGCCGTGTACTTCCCGCAGTCGTATAACTTCGCGGGCTACTTGGCGGTCGTGGCGCGAGAGCAGGTGGTGGCGCTCGACGTGAATAGCGCGGAACTGATGACCTTCATCATCTCGGGTGGGGTCTCGGGGCTGGGCGTGGGGCAATCCGTATTGCCCCCGGCAAGCATGAAGTGATCACCCGGCGGGGTGCCAAGCGGCAAGGCGGTCGAGGCCATCGAGGCGCTGCAACACGAAGCGCTCGGGGGCCGTCAGGCGGTCGCCGTGTGCACGCAAGAAGTCCGTGTAGCTGCGCAGCAGTTCGCGGTCGATGCCGGGCACGCGGCGCAGCACTGTGAACATCTCGTCCACGATCGGCAGCGGGATGGTTTGGCCGAGCGCGGTGTACAGGCGGAATGCGAAGTCCAGCCACGCCGGTTTGCCTGTGGCCATCGCTAACTTCACTGCATATTGGGCCGCGGAACGCGCCACTTCCGGCGCGACACCGCGGCCTGCGGTGGCGTCGCTCAGCGCGGCGACGAGGTGCGTGCCGATGAGGTGTTCGGCTTCACTGCCTCGGCCCAGGGCGAGCGCCTTATCGACGACGCTGCCCAGGAGCTGCAGCGCATTCGCGCGTCGAGTCGCCAGCGAGACTTCGTCGCTCGCGGACGTGCCCACGGGAACGCGCTCCAACTCGCTCGCCGCACGCACGTCCGACCACGTCGCGTGGCGATCTGCCGGTCCGGGCAGCTCGACCAGCACGAAGGTCGTTTCGCCGATAGCAAGTGTGTCTCCAGTCGCCAGCAGGGCAGGGGCGTTGATGCGCCGGCCGTTGACGAATACGCCGTTGCGACTGCTCAAGTCAGCGATCACCAAGCCTTGGTCGGTCTCGCGAAGCTCCGCGTGCTGACGCGACACGAGCGGACCGGCCACCACGATGTCCGCGCCCGAACCGCGCCCCAATACGACGACGAGCGGGCTCGTCGTCAGCTTGTGTTCGTGCGCGCCGTCGCGCAGCGCGTAGTTGAGGGACGCACGAACGCGCAGACCGCTGCCGACGGGCGGTTCGGCTTCCACTGCGCGACGCTGCACCACTTAGCGAAGAGGATACAGACCCTGCATACTCATGTCTACACTATCCTACATGCTCGCTTGGTTGGGCGAGGTGTCGGAAACGATTCGATTGCTTGGCGAACGTAGGGCCTAACGGCAAGTCAGGTCACGCGCGGGTAGCTGCCGAGTACGCGCACCATCGAGCACTGTTGCTCGAGTTCCGCCAGGGCCTGCGCGACACGGGGTTCGCTGCGATGACCTTCGAGATCGGTCAGGAAGACGTACTCCCAGCGGCGACCGGGCGCCGGGCGCGATTCGATGCGGGTCAGGTTGAGTTCCGCGCGATCGAAGATCTCTAGCACTTGGCGGAGCGCGCCGCGGCTGTGCGCGGTCGAGAACA
>JBDTJC010000227.1:0-4222 GCA_039936055.1 Polyangiaceae bacterium
CCGAGTTCGCGTTGCGCTCGGGCGAGCGAACGCCCGAAGATTTTCTGCGCCACTTCCCGTGTCGCGCGATCATGAAGTCGCTCGACGCGCGTCCCATGGAGCGCGCACGCATCGTCAGCCAATCGACTGGCGTGCACGAGAAGGTCGCACACAAGATGTCGTCGGACGCCTCCGGCGAATCGTTACAGATTGCGCTCGACGAAGGCGTAACCACCTCCGCAGCGATCGTCGGCTTGTTCCAACCCGACGACAAGCAACGCTACTTGGAGCGCCACGCGCTGTGGGCTTTCGATGTCGAAGGTCAGCCCTGGAAAGCCACCCCCGCGAACAAGACCGCGCACGACCGCGCCAAGGCGTACTTGGCCTACATTCTCGAACGCGCCCTGGAAAACCTGCTCATTTCTCACGAGGAAGTGGTGCACGGCATCACCGTCAGCAAGCTCGCGCAGAGCCTGCCGAAGGAGAAGCTGGGCGTCATCATCGAAGCCAGCCTGAGGACCAGTGACAAATTCACGGAAGAGGACCTGCTGGAGGCGATCCCGCCGCAGAGCCTGGTTGAATACGTGCCGCTTGATTACCTGTGGGAAAAGGTGATCTTGCCGCTAATTGCCGAAGCGCACGACTACGCGCCGAAACCGGTCACGCTTGCCGGCGCCAAGCCTGCCGACACCAAACCCGCCGACACCAAACCCGCCGATAGCGGCGAGTGGACCGCGACTGACGGAGCAAAGCCTGACGACGTTGCGCCGCCCAGCAGCAACACCGTCGGTGAGGACGAGATCGTCGGTGAGGACGAGATCCTTGAGAGTAATGACGACACGGCGACGTCTGCCCCGAAGAACGTCAAGAAGCCGTAGCAGCGTCCGGCTCAAGCACGCACGGCGGACGCTCAGGTCAGCGCGTCCGCCGAACGCGCGCGGGGCTCACTTGTAAGTGGCAATCCCGGTGTAGTGCAGAATACGCACGCACAAGCCGGAGCCCTGAGAGCCCTGGCAGGCGTCGTTACCTTGAAACTTGGTCTCCCCAGCGCGCAGTGAGCGCATCACGTCACGAGTGATGTCGTGGCCGCCGTCCTTGCAGCGTGAATCCCCGCACGGCACCATGAACAACGAGGGTGCGCTGGCCACCACGATGTGCCGAATGTGATTCTGCTCCGGGCGGCGCGAGCTTCCCTCGTGCTCTTCCAGTTCCAGCTTGAGCGTTAGGAGCGTCGGCGCTTCCGTAGCCAGGCGAGGCGCCGCGTTCTCTAGCTCCCGGCGAGCCTGCGCGCGTTCGGCGGCTTCGGTTTTCTTCTTGTAGTAATTCATCGAGCAACTCGGACCGTAGCGCGCCTCCGTCGCTAAATGCCGAAAATAATAGGTCCCCTCGGAAACCGGACCATTTGCCGAAAAAACCCGGGCAAGTCCCGGAAAGCCGAGCGATGACAAGGCAATGACACGTTAAGCATCCGCCGGGGCCGACCGTTCTGCCTCCTTAGAGACTTAGAACGATGCTTCCAACCGACTGCCTCCACTCGCTTACCGTAGATTTTGAACAGGCCCCCGCCGTGGTTCGCGCTGCTTTCGAGTTCAGCACCGACGAGCTGAGCGACTTTTTATGCCAAGCCGGCCGCGAAGAAGTGCCGCTGGTGCTGCTGCGCACGAGTCGCGCGTTGCACATGGTCTCTACCAGTCACGGCCACGTACGCGCTTTCCGCCCTGTGCTGTCTCGCATCCATGAACGTGCTCGAGACGCCGAGGGCTGGCGCGGTCTGCCGGTGCGTTCGGCGAGCGGTTCCGACGCAGCCCGTTGCCTGCTCCGCCTAGCCATCCCGAGCAGCGCGTTCGAGCCCGAGGTTCAACAATTCGTGACTGAGTTACGCGCTGCTGCGGAACGCTCGCGAAGCTGCGGCGCTTTTAGCGACGAACTGGCCGCGCTGATAGGCATGACCGAGCACGCTGCGGCGCGCGTTTGGGACGAAACCCGCCTCGGCCGCCCGGGCTCGAGCGAGGCTGAGCTGGAACTCGAGACGCTGGTCGCCGAGCGCATCGTCGAAGAAGAACTCGTGGCCTGGCAGTGCTCCTGCCCGGAGGTACGCTCGTCACGCCGACCGATTTCCGATCCGAACCTCTTGCCGTTCGAGGCGGAGGAGCGGCACAGCATGGTCCGCCTGCGCGCCGCCAGCGTACTCCGGAAGCTCGGCTCGGGCTGAAGTAGTGCGCCTCTCTGGCTGACTGGGGGTTCTCCCCCGCGGCGGCAGAGGTGACGCGCGACGGTGGGAATTTCAAAAGACCCCAGATTTTTGACGGTCGCACTCGGCGCTGCGGCGGGAGCGGGCTAGGCTTGAGTGCTGATGAGCCCTGACGCATATCGACCGGCGCCTCGAGCAGTCTATGCCCTGCTCATCGACTCGTTGGAGGACGAGCACGCGGTAGGCGTAGTGCGCGGCGCGCTCGCGGCCGCGCGCGACACGAACGCCACCGTGCTGTGCATTTCGGGCGCCCCCGTTGCGCATCCCGACCCGGAGCGGGCGTGCCAGAATTTCGCGTTTGATTTGGCTCGCTCCGACGGCGCCCGCGGAGCCATCGTGCTATCGAGCGGCCTCGGCAACGGCGTGGGCCCCAGGGCGCTCGCCCAATGGCTCACGCGTTTCGAGGGCATGGCCGTGTGCTGCACCGGTGTCCCCATCGAAGGCTATCCGAGCGTGTGCATCGACAACGCCACCGGCGTGCGCGAGACCGTGCAGCATTTGGTGCGAGTCCATGGCAAGCGAGCCATCGGCTTCATTCGTGGGCCAGCCGCCAGCGCCGAGGCTGAGGAGCGTCTCGAGGCGTACCGCAATGCCCTACGCAGCGAGGGAATCGAGCCCGAATCGCGCTGGGTCGTCGACGGTGACTTCGAGAAGCCGAGCGGCGCGCAAGCCGTGCGCACGCTGCTCGACCAACGTCACTTGAGCGCCCACACCCTGGGCGCCTTGATCGCCGCCAACGACTTCATGGCCATCGGTGCGCTCGAGGAATTGTTCCGGAGGGGGGTTCAGGTGCCCGAACAGATGGCCGTCGTGGGCTTCGACGACGTCGCCTCCGCGCGCCTCGCTCGGCCGGCGCTGACCACGGTGCATCAGCCGGCGGAGGCGCTCGGACACGCCTCACTCAATGTGCTGCGCGCGATGAGTGAGCGGCGTCCGTTCGCTGCCTCAACGGTCTTACCGACCGAGGTCGTACTCAGACGGTCATGTGGTTGCGTCGCCACCGATCTGGCCGTCGCGACCGGCACGCAGCTGCATCTCGGCGGGGCGAGCGTGGATGCCTCGTTCGTCCAGCGACGACAGATCATGACGGCCGAGATGGCGCGCGCGGCTCGTGGGCGGCTCGGCGGTGCCGGCCCCGGCTGGGAGAGCCGATTGATCGAGGCGCTGCTTTCGGAGTTGCGAGGCGAGGGCGCGGGGCGATTCAGCGCGAAGCTCAGGCAGTTACTGCAGGCCGTGGAGCACGCAGGGGGCGACCCCGCGGCCGCGCACGACATGATCGTGGCGCTGCGCCGACACGCGCTGCCCTGTGTCACGGCGGATGCCGCGGCGCGTGATCAACTTGAGGAGGCGTTGCATGACGCACAGGTCGTGGTCGGTACGCTGGCCATCGACGCGGCGATCTCGCGCACGCGTCAAAGCGTGGCCCGTTTCCGTGTGTTCGCGCGCAAAGCCCAGGCCGCCGCGTTTCGCGATGTCAGCCAACTGGCAGATGTGCTTGCGGCCCACCTGCCCGCGTTCGGCGTTGAGGGGTGCCTGGTCGCTGAGCTCGTGACACCGACCGAGCCGTGCGGCGCCGGTGTCGTGCGCTTTGGGTTTGGCCCCGGTGGGCAGCGCGTCGCGCACGAGCCTTGCCGCTTGCCTTCGCTCGTCCAGCATCCAGCGCTCGAGAATACCAGCAGCACTTTCTTTCTCCTGCCGGTCGTGCTCGGGACAAAGCCCCTCGGTGTTGCGCTGCTCGCCATGGCCGCCATTGACGGCCGTGTGCTCGAAGATCTGCGCGACCTGTTCGGCACCTTACTCAGCGTTTCCGCGCTCAGCCGAGCTTGAACCGACTACACTGGTCGGCCCCATGTCAGCATCTGCCCCCACGATCGAGCGCCGCGGCGAGCGCGCGCCCATGCAATATCGGCGTTTCGGCCGGACCAACAAGGCAGTCAGCGTGATCACGCTCGGCGGCATGCGGTTTCCGCACGGCTGGACCGCCCCTCGCGA
>JBDTJC010000228.1:0-21696 GCA_039936055.1 Polyangiaceae bacterium
ACACGCCGCGATGGATAATGTCCGGCTCGTTGCCGACGGAGATATACGACGACAGGAAGCCCACCTGCGTGAGCAGACCGGAGCGCTTGCTCGGATCGAGATCGACCTTGGTGAGCATCGTTGGGTCGCTCGAATAGGTACCCGTCAAGCCGTAGAGGGGCGCCAGCTGCGCGTTCACGAAGCCGACCGGCGCGGTGTAAAAGTCCTTGACCCCGCCTTTCTCCGTGAACACCCAGTTCAGGAATTGCAACACCTCCTGCTTCATCGCCGCCGGTGTGTTCGGTGTGAAGTCGGGGAACACTGACGCATCCCGGGTGATCCCGTCGTACACGCCCAGGCGGTAGACCTGAAGGTTGAAGTCGCTGAGCCCCACCGTGCCCGTCGCTCCCTGCAGCAGCCGCTCGGCCTGTGCTGACACGTCGCTCGGAGCGTGCAGCTTTCCTGCTGCCGCTGCCGCCAAGAGCGTATCATCCGGGATCGTGTTCGTGACCGCGAGCGCCAGCTTGGCGCCTACCTCCCAGTCGCTCAGCGCAACCTGGGTCGCGCCCGCGGCCGCCGTCCCCAGCTCGGTGCGGTAAAGGAAGAACGGCGACTGCAACATCGCCTGGATCACCAGGCTTGCGCCGGCCTTGAACGGATCGACTCCGGGGTACAAAGTCGGACCTTGATTGAACAGCCCGAGATGCGTCGTCACCTCGGCGGCGGTGAGTGCGCGCCGGAACGCACGCTGACCGAAGGACGTGATGAAAGCCGTTGCGCGACCGGTGGCGTCCGCCGGCGCGTTCGGCGGAACCAGGCGCGCAAGCGCCGTGGCATCGCCCGTCACCTTGTCTGCCAGCTTCTCGGAGGCGTCGAACAACTGCGCGCGCAACTGCTCGGTCACGAACAGGGAATCGGCCTCGTCATCGAACCCGATCAGCGCGTCGCCGGACACCGTGCTGTCGATGTCCGAAATGTCCGTCAGCATCAGTAGATCCCGGACCGCGTTCGACCACTGCGGCCGGCTCAACCGTGCAATGCGAGGTGTGGCCACGAGCACGGAGGCTGGCGGCGACGCCGGGATCGCATAGGGATCGCCTCCTGCACCGCCAGCGTTCGTCCCCGATGGGGAGCCACCGGAGCCCATCCCACCCGGGCTACCCATGCCGATCGGGGTTGTGGCCCCCACGCCCGTGCCCGCGCCCGTGCCCGTGGATTCCCCTCCGCTGGCGACGTAGCCGGTGCAGCCCGCGCTGGTCGCGAGCACGCCCAAGAGCAGACCAGCCTCTACGAACCGTGTGCGGCGGAAATAATTCATTGGTGGGTGCGCCTTGAAGACACCGTTCATTGCTTTCGCGATGACTGTGCCGATGGGGTAGTCGTCTGTAGCCGTTCGCACGACGCCGCATAGCGTCAAGCGTCACCTATTGGTGCCTACTAACTCTGTCGGTGGGACTTAGTTTTTGTCACGCAAAGAGCTGCTCGGCCATTCTTTTCGAAAAGCGGCCCTCTTTTCGACAATCTATTTGTGGCGGGTGGAGGCCAGTCGAACACCGCGTAACCAGCACAACGCAAAATGGTGGTCAGTACGGACAACTGGTTACTTCCGCCAACCGCCGTCGTTCAATTCGAGGATGTAGCGGCCCCCGGCACCGAGACGAAGGCGAGTGACGTGCTGGTAACGTCCGTTGCGATCCAGCACGCGAACGTCCCACGTGCCAGGCGGAACATCGACCTCCACACTCTGTCCGATGCCGATCCCCGAGTGCGTGAGCAGATCGGCTCCCCAGAGGGCGACTCCTTCCGGCGAGTCGTCATCCAGGTTCTGACCGGCCGCGTTGACCCGCTCGGTCTTGGCTATGTAGAGCGCGTTGATTGGAGCATCGCTGGCATTTTTCACGGCGAAGCTCAGTGCCCCCGCGCCGCGGCTCGCGCGCACGGTGACCAAGCGCGAATTGGCGCCGCCGCAAGCGGCGAGCACAACGAATAGTAGCGAAAGCAGCGCGCGCCGTGGACCAACCATGGCTTCATCCCGCCCGAAGCGAGCGTGTCTGTCAAACATCGAAAGCGGGCGCACACGGGCAGCGCGCTGCGATGCGAGCGTGCTTGCGCCACGTTCAGAGTACAACTTGGGCACCCGCACCGGGCCGGCGTGAGCTTCTCTCGTGCGCGATCTCCGACTCCACAACACACCAGCGCTCCCCCAGTTTGCGCACGACGTCGTGCATCGTTTCGAGTGTAGCTTTCATGGCAGGCTCGTTGTTGGAATTGGGGATAGAGAGGGGCGCTCCTAGGTCGAGCACTGCACCTCCCTGCGCGGAAGTAGCGCCGCCGCACCGACCAGGATCACAACGCCCACGGCAAACGGCAGTGCGGCGTCCACATCTCAGGGCGTCGCGAAGGCAGTGGGCGTCACCGGTTCCGGCTTTTCACGGCGGGCTTGTCGGCGAGCGCGGCCTTGTCCGCTGGGTGTCCAGTGGCGTCTACGGCGACGCGCAGCTTCTCGGCTTCGGGCAGAAGATCGATGCGGATGGGCGACACGTCGGGACCTGGAAGCTGCGCCGGCGCAACGTCGTGCTGGCGTTGCCGGTTTTCGAGCCACCATTGCAGCGCTTCGTTGTGCTCGGTCCAGTCCTGCTCGTTGGAGGTGAACGCGATGAGGCCGTGGATGGCGAGACCCACGCTCCAGAGCAGCGCGGGCAAGCACCAGACCCACCAGGGCGTGAAGCTCAGCAGCCCGAGGCCGAGCACAAGGATCGCGGCGTTGACGATGGCGTAGATGCCCCCGTGCCGATAGAACCCGAGCCGTCGCTGCTGCAGCCAAGCGTCGCGTTTGGTGGCAATCGCGAGCGTCGCGCTCTGCTCTTCGCCGCGGAGCCGCAGCGCGCGGCTTGCCTCGCGCAGGGACTCGACATCCACGCCCACCTCGGCGGCGACTGCGACCAGATCGTCGAAGCCGAGTTTGGTGGAGCTTTGCCTCGCCGCCTGCTGTTCGATCGCCTTTCCGAGTACCTCGCGCACCTCGGACGTGGAGAACTGTTGTGCCATAGTCGCGCTCACTGCCGTCTCGGTCTTTGCCGGCGGGGCGGGTGCCTCACCCCGCTCGGCGGCTTCGAGCGCGCTCCGGAGCTCGTTCATCGAAGTGAAGCGAGCCTCGGGTCTCTTCTCGAGGGTGCGCAGCACGACACTGACGACGGCGCGCGACACGCCGGCCTGTTCGAGCGCCACGCGATCCACTGGATCGGTAAGCACGGACGCCATCACCGCGAGCGCGTCGCCGCCGCCGCGCCAGGGAAGCTTCCCCGCGAGGAGCTCATACGCGACGACGCCCCATGCGAACTGATCGGCACGCCCGTCGAGCTCATCGCCGCGGATCTGTTCCGGAGCCATGTATACGGGCGTCCCTAGTCGGATGCCCTCCACGGTGAGCGTCGGCACGGCTGGCGCCTGCGTGGCGCTGAGCGGATCGATCGTCCCGCCCGCGCGGCGGGCGATGCCGAAGTCCAGGACTTTGACCATGCCATCGTCGCGGACCATCACATTCTCGGGCTTGATGTCGCGGTGGACCAGCCCTCGCTCGTGCGCCGCCGCCAGGGCGCGCGCGACGCCGGAGAGCTGCGCGATGCTCGTCGAGATGGGCAGCGCCGCATCGCCGGCGGTCCGGCGCAGGGTGCGCCCTTCGACCAGCTCCATGACGATGTACGGCGCGCCGTCGAGCTCGTCGACGTCGAAGATCGCGACCGCGTTCGGGTGGTCGAAGGCCGCCGCGGCGCGGGCCTCGCGCAAGAGGCGGGCGTTAGCGGCGGCGGGCGCGCAGCCCTCGGCGAGCACCTTGAGGGCGACGCGACGGCCGAGGCGCGGGTCGTAGGCGCGGTAGACGCAGCCCATGCCGCCCTCGCCGATGAGGGCCTCAATGGTGTAGCGCTCGAAGGCGTCGCCGGGTCTCAGCATCAGCGGCGCCGAGGGTAGCAGATCCGGAGTTTGGGCAAGGTGGGACAATGACCGGCGACAGCGGGACCGCGCTCGAGTACTTGGAGCGCTTGCTCCACGAGTCGGTGCGCTCCGCGGTACTCACTGCGTTGGCCACGCGCGGTTGGCGGACGCCGATGCAACCAGAGCGAAGTCGAGAGGTTCAGCAGGACGAAGCCCAGCGTCACCAAAGCAAGCACACGACCGAACCTGGACAGCCGAGCCTGCCGCAGCTCGTGGTCAACTGCGCCTTCGGCGGAATCCACGCGCGCTTATGCGCTTCCCCGAGGTCCGCGAGCCCTCGCCTTCACACGGCGGCGCGGCCGGCGCCTCCGAGCCGCCAGCGAACGCTTCGCGATTTCAAGCGTTTTTTCGGACGTCACGCGCGTTTGGCTCGGCACCTTGGCTGAGTCTTAGGGGTTGGGTGGCAGCGCGAGGAGCGCGCTTTCTGTCGCGACGCGGGCGTCGTCGTGAGCGGCGAGGACAACGCCAGGCTGGCGCGCAAAATTGGCGCCGGAATGGACTTCGTTCGGGTTTTGTACAACCGGTTGACAATCGGCAATTCGTGGTGCTTTTGTGATCCCAGCGTGCGCGCACCTGGCGGCCTCGCTTCGCCTTCGAACGCGCTCGCTCAATTCCGTCGGCCGTCGACATTTCGGCGGCAGAGTCAGCAGCAAGCAAATGGAGGCAGGTTGAGCACTCATCACCAGAAACCGACGCGCCGAGCGTCACTAGCGCCGCGTTTCGGAATTCACTCCGTGGGAGTCTTGGGGTTTTCGATGTGCGCTGCTCTGGCAGCGTGCGCTTGCTCAAGTGACGCCACGACCCAAGGAACCCCAGGAGGCGCCAGTGGCTCCGTTGCCGGTGCGAGCGGCTCGGCGGGCGCGCCCGTCTCGAGCGGCGCTGCAGGGATGGCAGCGGGCGGCAGCGGTACCGGCGGCGCGGGCATGGGCGGGGCAGGTGCTGCGGCGGGTGCGGGTGCCACGGCAGGCGCGGCCAGCGGGGGCACTGCTGGAGCAGCGGGCGGCGCGGCGGGAACGAGTAGCGGTGGCTCGGGCGGTTCGGCCGGCGGCGGCGGCGGCGTGGGTGGCTCAAGCGGTGGCATGGGCGGCTCGATGGATTGCGCAGGTCATGCGGTGTCGTTCAGCGCCAATGGCACTGGCACTGCGAGTGACAGCGCCGCAGCAATCGTCCAGATTGATCTGAAGAGTGATTTGCCGCTCGGAAACGCCAACCGCACGGTCGAGTTTTGGGCCTACATGAAGGATTCAGACTGGACGGCCAACACGAACACGCTGTTCTTTTATGGCACCACGATGCGACAAGGGTACGGGTTTGGCCTAGATTTCGGCTCCAAGCAGGGGTCGATAGGGACGATCGATCCCTTCACTAACTCGGACTCTCTCGACAACGACAACCAGGCGAGTGGCGTGACCACCACAAGCGCGCAGTGGGTCCACTTCGCGATGACTTGGAACGGCACTGCGGTGCAGGCCTACGTGAACGGCGCGCTGAAATCGACGAAGACGTCGAGCTCGGAGCCGATGCTGACGACAGCCACTTCTGCGTTTACCCTCGGCGGCTACCCCGCCGAGAAGGCGTACTTTGCTGGCTTGATCGACGAGCTCCGAATTTGGAGTGTCGCGCGCTCCGCGAGCGACATCATGGGCACGATGAAGAAAACGCTCGTAGGCAACGAGGCGGGTCTCGTCGGTTACTGGCAGTTCAACGAAGCCTCCGGCACCACGGCCGCCGATGCCGTGACGACCGCGGGGCACACCGCGCATAACGGCACGCTGATGGCGGCCTCCGCGGCCCAGAATCCGACCTTCGTGTTGCCGACTCCGCCCTCGCCCGTCAGCTGCCCGTAGACATCGTGGGGCTGCATCTGTCGGCGGATAGTGGGTATCCGCCGGCAGAGCGGTACGGAGTCCGTGACTCACGCTTGAGCGAGGCGGCGACGAGCTAGGCTTAAGCTGTTCGCCGGCCGAGGGGTCTGCTAGGGTTCCGCGGGTTTATCCCGGGGATCTAGCAAAAATGAGTAATAGTGTCAGGCACGGTCGGTCACGGTTTGCGGTGCTGCTGGCTGCTGGCGCGTGTTTGGTGGCGCTGCCGGCGGCGGCTGAGCAGAAGGTGGCCGCGCCGCTTTCGCAATCGCTCAGCGGTGAGGCGAAGTCCGCGTACGAGAGCGGGAAGCTGCTGGTGGACGACGGGGACTTTGCCGGCGCGCTGACCAAGTTCAAGCGTTCGTATGACGTCTCGAAGGACGCGCGGCTGCTTTGGAACATGGCGGTGTGCGAGAAAGAGCTGCGCCATTATGCGCGCGCGGCCACGCTGGTGAGTCGGTATTTGAAAGAAGGCGGCGCGCTGATTTCCGTGGAGCAGCGGCACAGCGCGACTGACACGCAAAATGCGCTGCGTGCCTTCTACTCGACCGTGAAGCTGAGCGGCGTTCGGGATGGAGCGACGGTGCTGGTAGATGGCGTCGCCGTCGGGGGAACTCCGCTGGCTGAGCCGTTGCTTTTGGATTTGGGCACGCGCCGGCTGCGGGTTGAAGCGCCAGGCTACGAGCCCTTCGAAAAGAGCATTGACGTATCGGGCAACAATCAGCTGGAAGTGCCGGTTGTCCTCGCGCCGGCTGCGGTGGCGGGCGTTGTGCCGCCGCGCCTGAGCGTGACGAGTGGCGGCGAGCGGGACATCGTGTCCGTTGACGCGAAGGTCGTGGGCTCGCGGCATTGGGAAGGCGTGCTGGCCGTGGGTGAGCACACCGTGCGCGTCACCGCAGCCCACAAAAAGCCCTACGAAATCCAGCTGCAGTTGAGCGCCGGCAGTTCGCGCAGCTTGCAGATCGCGCTGGAAGATGAAGCGCACCGTTCCACGCTTTGGTATTGGGTCGCGGGCGGGGCGATGCTCACCGCCGGCGCGATCGTCGGCGGCTACTTCTTGCTGAAGCCGAAGGAAGAGCCGGGCACGCACCCGACCGGAACATTGACGACCATCACTCTGCCGAGCATGAGCGCGGCAGCGCAGATGGGCGGAGGCCAGCGATGAGCGGGCGAGGCAAGCGGCGTTCGGGGCGCGTGGTAGCGGGCGCGCTCGTCCTGGCTGGCGCGTGTGCGGTCGGTGCGTGTGGCAAGACAAAGGGGCCTCCGCTCGGCGGGCTGATGCTGATCATCTCGACAGAGGGCACGTTGCCCGTGGGTCGGTTGGACGTGTCGATAGCGTCCGGTGCTGCGCCGCCGCTACTCTCGCAGAGCTACAAGGTGCCCCAGGAAACCGGGCCGCTTCCCACGACGATAGCGTTGGTCTCGAATGGCGATCCGACCGCGCAAGCGACGATTAGCGTCACGGGCTGGGAGGTTGCAGTAGGTCAGCCGGATATCCCGCTGGACCGGCGGGACGCGATTGTGACGCAAATCCCAACGGACCACGTGGCGGAGCTGCGCGTGGTGTTGAGCGCGCTGTGCACGAAGTGGGTGGACGGGAGCGGTCAGCCTGCGTGCATGCCGAAGGGTTATACGTGCGACAGCACGCCGGGCGACAGCAAGGTGGGCCAGTGCGTGCCTCCGAACGTCGTAGCGACGGATTTGGGGAGCTACCAAGCCGGTGACGAGACGAGCGCGGGCGGGGGACCGAGCGCGAGTGGTGGGTCGAGCGCGAGTGGTGGCGAAGCGGGCATGGGCGGGGCTGGCGAGGCGGCCAATGGTGGGGCAGCGACGGGCGCCACCGGCGGTGGCAGCGGCGCAGCGGGCAGCGGCGTAGCGGGCGGAAGCGGCGTAGCGGGTGGTGGGGGAAGCGGCGGCGGCGGAGTGGTCGCGCTGTGTGGGAACGGCGTGCTGGATGGTACGGAGCGCTGCGACGACGGGAACACGGACTCCAGTGACGGCTGCAGCGCCACTTGCAAAGTGGAAACGGGCTGGGGCTGCACCCAGGCCGAGCCCTCGGTTTGCGCAACCATCTGCGGTGACGGCTTGGTCGTGGGCGCCGAGGCGAAGGCGGGCGGCTGCGACGACAAGAACAAGCTGGCGAATGACGGATGCAACGCGACCTGTGAGGTGGAGGCGGGCTACGTGTGTTCGGGTGCGCCCTCGGTGTGCGCGAAGACGTGCGGTGACGGCAAGTTGGATCCAGGCGAAGTGTGTGATGACGGGAACGCTAAGGCAGGGGACGGCTGCTCCGCCTGCGCGGTGGAGAGCGGCTACGCCTGCGACAGCAAAGAGCCGTCAACTTGTGCGGACATCAACGAGTGCACAGCGGGTACGAGCAATTGCAATGCGCATGCGACGTGCAGCAACAGCCTGGGCAGCTTCAGCTGCGCCTGCAAGGCCGGCTACAGCGGCAACGGCGTGACTTGCGCCACGGTTTGTGGCGACGGCATCCAGGCGGGCACAGAGGCGTGTGATGACGGCGGTACCGCGGCGGGAGATGGTTGCAGCGCGACGTGCACGCTGGAGAGCGGATTTACGTGTAATACTAGCCAAGCGAAGACGGTGTGCGCGGACGTGAACGAGTGCACGAATGGCACGAACAATTGCAGCGCGAAGGCGACTTGCACGAATAAGCCGGGGTCGTTTACGTGTGCGTGTACGACGGCGGGCTACACGGGAAACGGTGTCCTGTGCGTTCCGCCCTCGTGCGTGGGCATGGTTGGCAACGAGTGCCAGGGCGGGGACTGCTGCGCGGCCCCGACGGTAACGGGTGGGACCTTCACTCTCGGCGGCGCATCGGGCACGACGACGGCGACGGTCGCGACGTTCGGGCTGGACAAGTACGAAGTAACGGTGGGACGGTTTCGGAAGTTCGTGGCTGCGTACACGGGTTACCCGGCAGCCAACGCGGGAGCCTATTCGGTGATAGCGGGCAGCGGCTGGCAAACAGCGTGGAACAGCCTGAGCCCAACCCTGGCGAGCGCGAGCGCGCTCACGGCTGCGGTGCAGTGCGACGCGACGTATCAGACGTGGAACGCACTCGGCACGAACGACCGTTTGCCGATGAACTGTGTGGATTGGTATGAAGCGTTCGCTTTTTGCGCTTGGGATGGCGGTCGCTTGCCGACCGAAGCGGAGTGGGAATACGCGGCGGCGGGTGGGGCAAATGAATGGACCTATCCGTGGGGCAATACGCCGGTGCCGAACAACACGCAGGACAGCACCGCGGCGTATGCGAACTACTACGGCATGGGCGACGGCTCTGCCCCCGGGAGCTACGCGTTCACAGACATTCTGCCCGTGGGCTCGAAGCCGTTGGGCGCTGGCAAAAGCTTCGGACAGCTGGATTTGGCCGGGTCGATGTGGGAGTGGGCGCTGGACTGGTATGCTGCCTACCCATCTGCATGCAATAATTGTGCCAATTTGACAGCTGCCTCGATCCGGGTCTTCCGCGGTGGGAGTTGGAGCTTCAATGCGGCGTACCTGACCGCGGCCTACCGCGACTACGACTACCCGTCCAGCCTCAACTACTACGTCGGGTTCCGGTGCTCGAGGACACCCTAAAAATAGGTGGCACGGTTATTGCTTGCAGCCCCATATCGGCCAACACTTGGCCCCTGACTCCTGAATCCCTGATCATTTCTTCTTCGTCCTCTTCTCTTCGTAACGAACTCTGAAGGAGGCTGCCGGATGGAATCTTCCGAGTCGAAGCCGCGCGAAGCGCGGCCGCCACAAAAACCGCGCCGCGCGGACAGGGATTACTCGGCGGGCGCACCCCCCGCGGTGGCGGCCCTGCGCATGGAGCCGCTCACTCTCTGGGTCGTCAAGCGCGTGGAGGCATTCCCGCGCGCGCACCGCTTCACCGTCGGCGAGCGCTGGATTGAAACCTGCCTCGACATCCAGACCGCGCTCGTTGAAGCGAGCTACGTCCGCGACAAGCGCGGGCTGCTCTTGGCCGCGTCGCGTGGCCTGGTACGTGGCCGCGTGCTGGCTCGCCTCGCCGCCAGCTTGCATGCGATTTCGCTCGATCAAGAAGCCAGCTTCGGCGCTGAGTCGGGGGAAATTGGCAGAATGGTCGGAGGTTGGCTGCGCTCGCTACACGCGCGCCCCGCGCCGACCCCGCAGGCGCAACCGCCAGCACAACAGAACGTCGGGCTAGGGAACGCGCCGTGAAAACGGCGTGCCCCGAGCCTGCGGAGATAGACCGGGCAGCTGCCTCGAACCGGGTCATCCGCGGTGGGAGTTGGAACAACAATGCGACGAACCTGACCGCGGCCAACCGCAACAACAACAACCCGTCCAACCACAACAACAACAACGGGTTCCGGTGCTCGAAGACCAGGGGTCCCCTCGAGGGCGCCCAGAAGGAGCGCGGCCACGGCTTCGCTCCGCGCGGCGTGCCCTAGTCCAGCCCAGTCTGTCTCGCGCCGTGCTGTTTCTTGGCGCGGCGCAATCCGTGCTTGCCGCGAGCGCGACAAGCCCCCCGCCCGCCGAGCCGCCTCTTCAGCAATGCGCCGTACGCGGCCGGCGGCGGGACCTTCATCCGCGCCTCGGCCCCGCTCACCACCATGAAACCGCTGCCCAACTTCGAGCTCGCGCGCCTACTCGAGCTGGCGAAAGTGGCGGCTCGCGGCAAGCGTAGAACGGCGGAGGTCGCCGCGTTCATGCTCGACCCGTTGCCTCGGCTTGCAGAGCTACAGCAAGAGCTTCGCGACCAAAGCTACCGGCCCGGAACGCCGCGCCCATTCATGATTCAAGAGCCCAAGCGCCGCCTCATCGCGGCGCTGCCCTTCCGAGACCGCGTCGTGCAACACCTGCTAGTGAGCGAGTCGATGCCTGCGCTGGAGCGCTGGTTTGCTCCCCAATCTTACGCGTGCCGCGCGGGCTACGGCACGCACCGCGCACTCCGCCGTGCGTGCGACCTGCAGCGCCGGTTCCCGTGGCTGCTTCGGCTCGACATTGCCAAATTCTTTCCCAGCATCGATCACGAAATCTTGCTCCAAATCATCCTGCCAAAAACGCCCCCCAACCTGCACTGGCTCGCGCGGCGTATCGTCGCGAGCGCGGGGCCTTGTGAGCCAGTACGGAACTATTTCCCGGGAGATGATTTGTTCACGCCGTCGACACGCGCCCACGGGCTGCCGATTGGCAACCTGACCTCCCAAGTCTGGGCCAACGCCATGCTTACGCCGGTTGATCATTTGTTGGCGTCTTCGCTCGGCATCGGCACCTTCGTGCGCTACTGCGACGATATCTTGATTTATGCGCGCGACCGCTCGAGCCTGGAGCGCGCTCTGGAGAAGGTCGAGGCCAGCAGTACTGCTTTGCGCCTGCGGCTGCACGCCACGAAGTGCAGGCTCCACCGTACGACCGAACCGGTAGCCTTCTTGGGCTTCGTGCTCAGTAGAGTTGATGAGGCCGTTCGCATCCGGCTGCGCAGCGACAACATTCGCCGCTGTCGCGCTCGTCTCACGCAGAGCCATGCCCAGCTCGCCGCCGGTAAGCTGGATGTCTCCACGCTGATGGCGCGCGTTCGGTCGTGGCTCGCCCACGCTAAACACGGGCACACCCGCGGCGTACGGCAGAGCATGACCCGCGCGTGCAACCCGCGGCGCGCTCAAGTGATGAAGGTCGAGTTTTTGCCCGCGCCGGCGTTTAGCTGTACCCATAAGTAGGGTACGCTCCAGAGTTCAAGAGGTGAACAACCATGACTACTAAACGACCCCGTTTGGCGCGGTTGAGCGATACTGCCGCTTACCTCGAGAAATTGCTGAAGCGCCCGTTGACGTTAGGTGGCGCGTTATCGGCGCTTCGCGAGAGCGACAGGCAGAGCCTGGCTTGCTTTGGTCAGCGCTTGGGCGTCTCACGCTCGCATCTGAGTGATATCGAACACGGTCGACGCTCCGTCAGTTTGCAGAAGGCGTCTGAATTCGCGCTTGCCCTGGGGCATCACCCTGCGCAGTTCGTTCGTTTGGCGCTTCAGGATCAGGTCCGGGATGCTGGGCTCAAGCTCCGCGTAGACGTGCACGCGGCGTAGCCATCTTGTAAGCGCTTCGTTGCCGGCTCAGTCGCAGCTAGGACGCTGCGACTGCGCGCGTCACTCGATCTTCATCTTCAGCGGGTTCACCGGCGCTGGCGTTGGCCTTGACGGCGTCGGCGCTGGCTTCTCTGTAGCCACAGTGGGAGCCACCGTGGCGCTCGCCTTCACTGCTACGCGGGGCGTCGCTTTCGGAACGGAGGCTTTCCCGCGTGGCGGTTTGCTCGCTACTTGTTCGGAAGCGCTTGGGCTCGGAGCTGCAGACGAGGGCGGGACGGGCGGGACGACTGGCACCGTGTTCGGATCCCCCTGCACTGTGACTTCCGGCGGGGGAGGCTTGGCCGCGTCGACCGCGGGGGGCTGGGGCGGCTGGGGGTGAGCGAGCGCGGCTGACGTGGTCGCAAGCGGGATCGGCAGCGCTGAGTGTGTGCGGCTGAGCGCGTAACCGCCACCTGCCAGGCCCGCGACGGCGAGCGATGCGAGCACCGCCAATACTGCGCGCCGGCGGTTGCGCGGGGGCGGGGCGGTCTGTCCCCAGGATGCCTGCGTTGCGTCCGTTGCGCTTTGGGCGCGAACACTTTGGGCGCGAACGTCCGTCTGATCGGAGGAGGGCGGGAGTTCCAGCGCGGTCGCGGACATGCCGGCGCGTTGCATGATGCCGGAGATGCGCTCTACGGAAGATTTGGAGCGCCGCGGACCGAACTCAAGCAGGGCGAGCGCCAGCGCGCCGATGGTGGGGTAGCGCTTGCCGCGGTCCTTTTCCAAGCACTTGAGGATCACACTTTCGAGGCGAACGGGCACGCCGGGGAGAGCCGCGGAAAGCGGTAGCGGCGGGGCCATCGCGATCTTCAGGACTAGCTCGGGCATTGCGTCGGCCTGAAACGGATATTGGCCGGCGATGAGCTCGTAAAGCACGACTCCCAAGGCCCAGATGTCAGCGCGCGGGTCGACGTCCCGCGTCGACTGCATCTGCTCGGGCGACATGTAGTACGGCGAGCCCATGATTGCGGACGTCGTGGTCATGCTGCCCGAGCTGCCGATGCCGGACGCCTTCGAGATCCCGAAGTCCAAGACCTTGACTGCGAGCACGCCGTCCGCGCGATGGATCACGAACAGGTTCGCGGGCTTCAAGTCGCGGTGCACGATGCCGAGCGCGTGCGCCTCGGCAATCGCTTCGCACGCCTGGAGGATGAACTCCACGGCTTGTTCGATGGGCAGCGGGCCGCGCTGCTGCAGCCAGGCGGACAGGTCCCCGCCTTCCAAGTACTCCATCACCATGTACGGAGCGCCGCTCTCAAGCGTGCCGACATCCGAAACGCGAGCGACGTGCTCGCTCTTGATCTTCACGGCCGCGCGGGCTTCACGCGCGAAGCGCTCCACGGCTTCCGGGTTGCTGAGCGCCTCCGGCAGCAAGAACTTGAGCGCGACCCGCTCCCCCAGCTGCAAATGCGTGGCCGCCACGACGACGCCCATGCCGCCCTGCCCGAGTATCTTCTCGATCCGGTACTTACCGGCGAGAACGTGGCCTTCCTTCAGATCCATATGGCTGCCTAACGAACAACGCCCGTTTTAGCCCGGACGACCACGAAGCCTAGCAGTGCGGGCGCAAAACAGCCGAAAAAATTGAAAAACGCCTCGCTTTGACGCTTGCTGGTGGCTCCGGCGCTCCTGGAGCCAGTTGGCTTGCCCGGGAGCGCAAACGCACACAGCAAGGCGAGACTCAGCGCGATGCAAAAGATGCTGAGCGCGTGAGTGTGCTCCTGTCGCGCCAGCGTGCGGTCCGCCGAGTCGGTCAGCACCAGGCCGAGCGTCGACAGCCCGGCCATGCCGCCGATATAACGCAGGGTTGAGGTGAGCCCGGCGGCCATGCCTCCCTTTTCCTTCGGTACTGAGCTGAGCGCCGCCGTTTGAGACGGCGCAGTCGTCAGGCCAAGCCCGGCGCCCAGCAGCGCGAGCGGAAGTATGGCATCGGACAAGCTCTCGAAGGCGCTGAAGCGAAGCCACAGCATCGCCGCGAGCGCACACAGTGAACCCGAGACCGCCAGCGCGCGAGCGCCAAAGCGTTCCGAGGCGCGCCCCGCGAGTGGAGCCGCGATGACCATTGCGGCCATCATCGCAAACAGAGCGCTGCCCACGTCCCGCGGTCGCGCGCTAAACAAGCGCGACGCCATTTGCGGCAACTCGAAGAGCAGCGAATACATGGCCAGGTTCTGAAACGCGATGATCAGGCCACCGCCGACGAACGCTGGCCTGCGAAACAAGCTGAAATCCACGAGCGGATCTGCGGCGCGACGCTCCCACCAAGCGAACGGCACGAGCCCGAGCGCGCCCACCAACAGCAAAAACCGCAGCGGCGCGCGCTCACTGCCGACGACGCACAGCGCCAGCGACAAACCGAGTAGCAGCGAGCCGAGCAGATCGAAGCGGGGGGCGCGCTCGGCGCGGGGTACGCGCGGCGCCGCGCGGACGTGAGCGAGGAACGCGGCGAGCACGAGTACCGGCACGTTGGCGACGAAGATGGCGCGCCAGCCAAAGTGAGTCACGAGCGCTGCGCCAAGCTTGGGACCGAGAGCCGCCGCAAGCGACATTGCCGCGCCGAACGCGCCGAAGGCTCGCCCGCGCACCTCAACCGGTAGCTCACTGCGCAAGAGTGCCAGTGCGCTGGGCACGATGACCGCGCCTGCCGCTGCCATCGCGATGCGCGCCGCTGTCACCACGGGCAAGTACGGCAGCAGGTACGCGCAAGTGGCCGCGGCTCCAAACGCGAATTGCCCGATGGCGAGCGAGCGGTGATGGCCGATGCGGTCGGAGGCCTTGCCGCCCATGGTTTGTAGAACGATGCTGGTCAACAGGTAACTCGTGACCAGGGCTTCGCGGAGCGCGCCGGAGTTCACCGAAAAAGCGCGCTGCATGTCGGGCAGCGCGACCGCGATCATGGTCGAGTTGAGTGGCGCCAATGCTGCAGACAGCGCGACGGCCGTGACGAGCCGGTTGCGCGCAGAGGTCGAGGGCTCAGCCACGCGTGATGGCTCGTCGTTGCAGCAAGAACAGCTCGCCCTGCGCGAATGACCACTCGAGATCTTGCGTCCCGCCGAACGCGGCTTCGCAAGCCTGCGCGAGCTGTTCGAGTCGCGCGAGCTGCGCGTCGCTCAGACACAGCGCGCTGATGCGCTCGGGCTCGACCGCGATTTCGCGCGTGCCGCCGGCCTCGTCCCAAACGATGGCCAAATCCTTGTCACCTGCAGTGCGCTCGAGCACCTGACCGCCGCGCGCGAGCCGATAGCGATCGGGCGTGACCAAACCCGCGACCACGATTTCGCCGAGACCCCAGGCGGCCTCAATCACGCGCTCATCCGCGCCGGAAATTGGGTGCCGCGTGAACAAAATTCCAGAAGAAACCGCGGGCACCAAGGCTTGCACCACGACGGCCATGCGCGGCTCGCCCGCCAAGCCGAGCTTCTGCCGATAGCCGAGCGCTGCGCTCGTGCGCGCGGAGTCGTAGACTCGACGGACGGCGGCGAGCAGCGCCTCGGGCTCACGCACGTTGAGCACGGTCTCGTGCTGGCCTGCAAAGCTCGCACTCGCAGAATCCTCACCGACCGCGGACGAACGCACGGCGACCGGCGACCGGCGCGGAGAGCGCTGCGAACGCCCGCAGCAAATCAGCGCGCGCAGCGTCATCACCCGCGACCACACGCGCGACGAAGCTGAAAGACAAGGCGACGCCGGGCGGCACCGGCAACCGAGCCCGGAGCGCGTGCGCCAACTGCGCAGATTTCCCGCCGAATTCGGCGGGATTCTGCGCGTCCAACAAAGAAACGATCACGACGGTTGAGAGAGCAGTGTCACTTCACCGGTGCTGCCGTCGACCCGAATCCGCGCGCCGTCCGGAATGGTGCGCGTCGCGTCCTTCGTGCCCACGATGCCCGGAATGCCGTATTCCCGCGCGACGATCGCGGCGTGGCAGAGCTGCCCGCCGCGATCGGTGACCAGCGCACCGAGCAACGGCAGGACCACGTTGAAGTACGGAGAGGTGGCGCGCGTCACCAAAATATCGCCTTGCTTGATCTTCTCGAAGTCCGCGCCGTCAAGCACGAGGCGTGCGGTGCCCTCGTAGGTGCCGGAATTGACCGAAATTCCGTGCAATACCCGCGCAGCATTCGTGCGCTCCGAGTCCTTGAACAAGTTGTTCAAGACCGCGTCGACCGCGTTCGCCGCGCGCCGTGCGGGCGCTGGAAAAATGCTCGCCGGTGGTGGGGGCGACGGCGGTGAGTTCAGCCACGCGGGGATGTCCGCCACGGTTTTGGTCATTCGCCAGTGCACGCGTTGCTCGACCTCACTCGAGGAGGGGCCGGCTTCACCGGCCAAGAGCGCGCTCAGCTCGAGCAACGAAAGGTCAACCGCGTGCTCCGCAGCGCCGAGCCTGTCGCGCTTCACGAGGCGCTCGCCGGCCGCGAGCAGGGCGCGGCGCGCGAGCCCTGTGCCCCAGCCGTCCGAGTACACGGCCCGCTCGTCGCGCAGACGATTGATCAGCCGCGCTTCTGTCAGCAGCTCGTCGAACCGCGCGCGGTGCTCAGCTGGCACTCGTGCGCGCAACGCCTGCTCCTTCGCGTCGCGACCGAGCAGCGCTGTTTCGGCGGAACCGCCGTCCACCGCAACGCGGATTGCTTTGAGCAACAGCTCCGGCATCTCACCGCAATTCTTGTCGCACAAATCATAGCCGACGGAGCGAAACCGAACGATGCCCAGGTACGCGCGCGCGCACTTGCCCACGGCACCGACGCCCTCCGAAAGGAGGTCCAAGACCGCTTGCGCGTCCGTCCCGGTGAGCGCTGCGCGCGCCGTGGCATCAGCCCGAATGGCTTCGGCGAGCGCGTCGAGCTCATCCGCAGCGATGCCCTTCGAGATCGGTGACGTCCCGCGAAGCAACTCGAGTGCGATACCCGCAGACGCCTGCGTCCAAGCGCCCACGTGCGCGACGTAGTCACCGGTGGCGATGGTGCAGGTGATGGTGTAGCGATGATGCAAGCCGACCATCTCTTCCTGATGTGCCTGCGCCCGACCTAAGTGCTCGATCAATTCGGGATCGGTAAGCGGAGCTGGATCCACCGCCTGCAGGGCTAGGTGCTTTTCGATCGCGGCGGGCTTGTCCACATTGTCCCAGTGCGCGAGATCGGCGCGCCATTGTTTGTTCTCGAATGCGAGGCGGCAGGTTTCGATGCGCGCGCGCATTTTGGGAACGAGCCGCGTCAGCAGCCAGAGCACCGGCTTCGGCGGTGGACCGGCCGCGCCCTCGGGGGCGCCGAAGATCACTGGTTGATGATAGAGAAAGCCGTTCACGCACGCCGGCTTGAGGTGGCTGAGCAAGAGCCCGTAGCGCGCCGTGCCTTCCGCGAAGCCCTTGGGAAACGCGCGCAGAAACCCCTCCATGGCGAACCGCGTCACAGGCCGCGGAAAATGCGCCCCTTCCGCTTCCCACGGCCCAGGTCCCGGCGCCTCGAACTTCAGCGTTGATTCCATTTTTCGGTTTCCCCTTCGATGACGAATGCGTGACAATACGACGACTTCGCTCGCTTGGAACGACGATCTTTCGAGAAATCCCCACGCCCCGATACGCGCGACGACCGGAGAAGAGCTGCCGGTCAACTCTAGTAGGGGGTCTGTCCGATGTAGTTGCCGGGCGGGCTATAGTTGCAGATCCAGATGTCTTCTTGGGCGCCGCCGTTCGCGCAGCTCGCAACGCCGCAGCCGACTTCCTTGCTCGTTCGCCACACGATTTGCGTGTAGTGCCCGCATCCGTCGCTGTTGAGCGCGGTGTAGCAGGCAGTGTCGCACTTGTCGGTGGTCGTTAACGCACCGAACGTGTAACAAGCCTTTTCTCCGGACCAGCCATCGACGGCTTCCTGCGCGGTGCTGCCGCCGAACGAGCTGGTGAAAGCCGCCAAGTTCTCGCCGTAATGGACGGTCTGAAGATCCTGTGATGACCGGTGATGCGGCATCGAACAGGACGTCGCCGCCAGCTGGTCCGCCCACTGTTGGGCGTATTGCGCGAGCGTGTCGGACCAAACGAGCGGTGGAAGCGCTGGGGTGGCGTCAACCATCGCCCGCACGGCATTGTGGGCTGCCGTGATGCCGACGAGACGGCCCGTTTCGCCGGTCATGCCGGCGCTGCCCGCCACTCCGCCCGTACCCGACATTCCGGAGACGCCTCCGCCACCGCTGACTCCACGACCACCGCCTCCGCCACGACCGCTGACTCCGCCACCGCCGCTGACTCCGCCACCACCGCTGACTCCGCCACCACCGCTGACTCCGCCGGTTCCGCCGGTTCCGCTTTGGCCCGCTGCGGGGCCATTGCCCATTTGCGAGGGCATCATGCTACCGGCTGCGCCGCCCGCACCCCCGCCGGCGAACGAACCGGCCGCACCTCCCGCTCCGCCGCCGCCCGAAGCGTCGTTGCTGGCCGGCGGATCGCTGAGGCTGCAGCCGACGGTGCTCGCGACGAACAACGCATAGATTGACCACGTCTGTCTTCGTCGCATGGGCACCCGATACGTGAGTGGCGATCGCGGCCTTCCGCCGTCTCACCGCGCAGTGGACTTACGAGTAGAGCAGACCGGGTGGGGATATGTCCAGGGGCCCTGCCGGGCTTATTGGGCAATCGCTTGTCCGCGGCGAGTTGGTAACCGTTCAGCGCCCCGAGCGTCGGCAAATGAGCCGCCAGAGTCAAGTGGTCCCGAGCCTTCCACTGGTCTAATGACGCCATCTTTCGCAAGATAGCCAAAGCGAGCTCGCGACGGCCGTTCGAAGCGGGCGGAAGGGCGTCGCCGCACGGTGAACGACTACGATGAGGGCGCTACGCGCAGGGGCTAAATGACCATCCACCGCGGCGACATTTTCTGGCTTGGCCCCGACGCCGATAGAGGCTCCGTTCCGGGGAGCGCGCATCCGCACGTGGTGATCCAGGAGGACGTCTTCAATCACTCGCGCGTGCACACCGTGATCGTCTGCGCGTTGACTTCGAATTTGAAGCGCGCTCACGAGCCCGGCAACGTGCTGCTCGAACCGGGAGAAGGTAATCTGCCGAAGCAAAGCGTAGCCGTCGTCTCCCAGCTCTCATCGGTGGCCAAGACGGAGCTCGGCGTATACATCGGCGCGCTCCCCCAAGCCCGCGTCGAGCAAATCCTAACCGGCCTCCGCTTCCAGCAAACATCCTTCTTCGCCGGCAGATAGCCCCGTCATCCTGCTGTGGTCCTGTCGAAGCCTTCGCTTTGCGGCCATGCGGCGCGCGCTTGCGGCTTGCGGCTTGAGTTCGGGAGTGGCGATCGTAGAGTCCGAGGCGATGTCTGGTTCGAGTGTTTCGTTCGTCGGCCGCGTTTGGTTGGCCTGGGTTTGTAGCTTCCGTGTGCTGTTCGACGCTCGCTTTGCGGCGCGAGTCGCGGAGCTGAAGCGCTCTGAGGCGGAGCGGGCCTCGTTGCCGCCGGCTGCGCCCATGGCAGTCGCCCGGACGGTGCTGCCAGAAGAGGGCGCGTTGCAGTTGTTGGCCTTGTTGCAGCGCGAGGGGCGCTTCGTAGATTTCGTGGAGCAAGAGGTGGCCTCGTTCAGCGACGCAGACATCGGCGCGGCAGCGCGCGTGGTGCACGAGGGCTGTCGTAAGGCGTTACATGCGCATGCGCGCGTCGTCAGCATCCGGAGCGAAGCCGAAGGCGCGCGGGTGACGTTGGACAACGCGAGCGCGGACGTGAAGTTGATCGGCAATGTCGCTGGCTCTGCGCCGTTTCGCGGCGTGTTGCGGCATCGTGGCTGGCGTGTGGAGGAGCTGTCGCTGCCGAAGCGCGTCGGTGTCTACGACGCCACGGTCGTGGCAGCCGCGGAGCTCGAGCTATGACGGCGAAGCTCGTCGTCGGCATCGACTTGGGCACCACGCATTCGGCACTGGCCGTAGCGCAGCTCGAGGGCACGGACGAACGCGTGAGCGCGCTGCCAATCATGCAGTTGGTATCGGCAGGCGCGCTGGGGGAAAGTCCGCTATTACCCAGCTTTTTGTACTTCGGGCACGAGAGCGAGCCCGCCTTGGCGCTGCCTTGGGATGCGGAGCGGCGCTTCGCGGTGGGCGAATACGCGCGTTCGCGCGGCGCGGAGGCGCCCGAACGCGTGATCTCGAGCGCCAAGAGCTGGCTCTCGTACGGCGGCGTGGATCGGCGCGCGGGAATGCTGCCGCTGAACGCTGCCCAAGACATCGAGAAGATCTCGCCGGTCGAGGCCTCGTTTCGGCTGCTCGACCATCTGAATGAAGCCTTCCGCGCGGCCCGTCCCGAAGCCGGGGATCTGGCGGAGCAAGAGGTCGTGCTCACGGTGCCCGCTTCGTTCGATGCCGGCGCGCGGGATTTGACCGTCGAGGCCGCGCTGGCTGCCGGCTTCGATCAGGTGGCGCTGCTCGAAGAGCCGCAAGCCGCGCTGTACGCCTGGATCGAGCAAAACGGCGACGGCTGGCGCAACCACCTGCGAGCGGGGGACCGCGTGCTCGTCGTCGACATCGGCGGCGGCACGACGGATTTTTCGCTGATCGACGCCGTCGAGCTAGACGGCTCGCTTGCGCTGCAGCGCGTTGCGGTCGGGGATCACATCCTGCTCGGCGGTGACAATATGGACTTGGCGCTCGCCCACGTGGTGAGCCAAGAGCTCGAGGCGCAAGGCAAAGAGCTGGATCGTTTTCAGATCGGCGCGCTCTCGCACGCCTGCCGTAGCGCTAAAGAAAAGCTGCTCGCGGATGCCGAGCTCGAGAGCGTTGCGGTGGTCTTGCCGAGTCGCGGTTCGCAGCTCATCGGCGGTTCGATGCGCGGTGAGTTGCGGCGCGAGCAGGTCGAGCAATACTTGCTGGAAGGCTTCTTTCCGCGCGTGGCCGCGACCGAAGTGCCCAAAGTGCGCCCGCGTGCGGGCCTCAAGCAAGTCGGTCTGCCCTACGCGAGTGATCCCGCGGTCACTAAGCACCTCGCCGCCTTCCTCGCGCAGGAAGTGACTCCGCCCAGCGCGATCTTGTTCAACGGTGGCGTGCTGAAATCACCCAAGTTGCGCGCACGCTTGCTCGACACACTCAATGGTTGGCTTGCCGAACGCGGTGCCCCTGCCGTGCGCGTCTTGCCGGGCGAGGACCTCGATCTCGCCGTCGCGCGTGGTGCGGCCTACTACGGCCTTGTCCGTCATGGTCGCGGCTTGCGCATCCGCGGCGGCACGGCTCACGCCTACTACGTGGGCATCGAGAGCCCCATGCCCGCGCTACCGGGGTTGGAGCCGCCGGTGTTTGCGCTGTGCGTCGCACCCTTCGGCATGGAAGAAGGCTCGCACGCGGCGTTGCCCCCGCAAGAGCTGTATGTCGTCGTCGGCGAACCCGTCACCTTTCGCTTTTTTGGCTCTACCGCGCGTCGCACGGATGCGGCGGGCACGGTGCTGGAGCGTTGGCGCGCGGGTGAGCTTGCGGAATTGCCGCCCATCGAGCTGACGTTGCCGCCCTCGGGACGCGCCGTGGGTGAAGTTGTCGCGGTGCAACTGCAAGCATCGGTGACGGCCATTGGCACCTTGAAACTCGAGGCCATTGCCCAGACGCCGCTCACCCCTGATGAGCGTTGGCAGATCGAGCTGAGCGTGCGCGGAGCCTGAACGTGAGCGCTGCGTACCACGTTGGGATCGACCTGGGCACGACGCACACGGTGGTCGCCTACGCGCCGTATGACGACACCGCGGTGTCGACCGCGCAAGTGTTGGCGCTGCCGCAGCTGGTGAGCG
>JBDTJC010000229.1:0-27531 GCA_039936055.1 Polyangiaceae bacterium
GCGCACGTGCAGGCGCCCACCGGTGGCTCGGTCATCCTGGCCGCGGTGCTGCTGAAGCTCGGAGCTTACGGTTACATCCGCTTTTGCATGGGGCTTTTAGGCGGCGTCGCCTGGATGTCCGCGGCCACGCTGGCCGGCATCGCGATTGGCGGCGGCATCGTGTACGGAGCGCTCGTGGCCTGGAAGCAGGACGACGTGAAGCGCCTCGTGGCCTACTCGTCCGTCGCGCACATGGGTTTCGTGATGCTGGGCCTGTTTTCCGGCACGCAAGTCGGCATGGAGGGCGCGGTCCTGCAAATGCTCAATCACGGCGTGTCCACGGGGGCGCTGTTCCTTTTGGTTGGCGTGATCTACGACCGTCGTCACACGCGCCTGATCAACGAGTTCGGCGGCATTGCGAAGGTGATGCCGATCTACGCCGCGTTGTTCGTGATCGTGACGATGTCGAGCATCGGCGTGCCTGGCACGAACGGGTTCGTCGGTGAGTTCATGATCTTGATGGGCACCTACGTTTCGCAGACCCTCGGTGGTCAGGCGAAGCTGCAGGCCAGCCTCGCCTCGGCGGGCGTGATTCTCGCGGCCGTGTACATGCTGCCGATGGTCGCGCGCGTGTTCTTCGGACCGCTGAGGAATCCCAAAAACAAGCGGCTAAAGGACATCAACGTGCGCGAAACCGTCGCCGTTGCGCCGTTGATCGCGCTGATTTTCGTGATCGGGTTGTTTCCGAACCTGATCCTCAGCCGCGTTGGGGACGGCGTCAGCGCCGTGCTCGAACGCTATCAAGACTCGCGAAAGTCCTACCAGGAACAGGGTGATTCGGAGGAGGCCAGGCTGAGCGACCGCCGCGGCGGCGCGCTCGAGCAGGGCTACCCCGAAGCACCAACCAAGAAAGCGGAAGCGGCACCCGCCGCCCAAGCCCAAGCGCTCAATGCGGTGACGCCATGAACTTCAATCTTCTCTTAGCGGTAGCGCCGATTTTGGCGGTCGCCATCGGCGGTCTGCTGTTGATGCTTGCCGAAGCTTTCGGCAAGCCGGTCGTGCTCACGGGCGCCCAAGCGGGCTTCGTTTCCACGGACGCCGGCGCAGGTCGGTCGGACGAGTTGGCTCTGGGCAGCGCCGTCGTGCTGTTTGCCGGTGCGCTGATCAGCGTGGCCCTGTGGAAGGTCGGGCCGGAGAACATTCCGGGTTCAGCCACGCTCGCGCCGTATCTGATCATCGATCGCTTCACGCTCTTCTTCTGCTTCGTGCTGTGCCTGGGCGGCGGGCTCGCGTCGCTGCTGGCCGGCGGTTACTTGCCGGAGCACAACCTGGACCGCGGGGAGTTCTTCCCGCTCCTGGTGTTCTCCACCGTCGGTGCCATGGCGCTCGCCGCTTCTGGGGATTTCCTAAGCTTCTTCGTGGCTTTGGAGACGATGTCCCTGGGCGTGTACTGCATGATCGGCCTGCGCCGCGGCAATGTGCGCGCGAGCGAGGCGTCGCTGAAGTACTTCCTGCTCGGCAGCTTCGCGGCTGCGCTCACCTTGATGGGTGGCGCGCTGCTGTACGGCGCCACGGGCCACACGGACTTCGTCGGTATCGGCCAGGCCATTGGCGCGATCGGCAAGGCGCACAGCGCGGTGAGCGCACCGCTGGTGCTGGTCGCGGTGGCGTTGGTCATCGCCGGGCTCGCGTTCAAGGTGAGCGCGGTTCCTTTCCACATGTGGACGCCGGATGCATACGAAGGCGCGCCAACTCCAACCACCACGTACATGGCGGTGGCCGTAAAGAGTGCGGCGTTCGCGGTGCTGCTCCGCATCCTAGTGATTGGCTTCGGCGATCCGCGGCTGATGAGCTGGGGTGCCGGTTGGCCGAAGGTGATCGCTTGGCTGGCTGTGCTCAGCATGATCGTGGCCAACGTGATCGCCGGTCGCCAAGAGTCCGTGAAGCGCATGCTCGCGTATTCGTCCATCGCGCACGCGGGCTATGCCCTCGTGGGTGTGACTGCGATCATGCACTCGGCTCAGGGCACGCCCAGCGTGCTGTTCTACATGCTGACGTACACGGTCTCGACCGTGGGCGCGTTCGGTGCGCTGATCCTGTGCGGTCGCCGCGGCGCGGAAGCAGTTACCTACGAGGACTTGGCTGGTTTGGGCAAGCGACACCCGGCGGTGGCGCTCGCCTTCTCGTTCTTCCTGCTCTCCCTCGCGGGCGTGCCGCCCACGGCGGGCTTCTTCGGCAAGCTGTACGTGTTCAGCGCAGCCGTTGATTCGCAGTTGAACGTGCTGGTCGTCATCGGCCTTTTGAACAGCGTGATCGGTGCGTATTACTACCTGCGCGTGATGGTCTACATGTACATGCGTGAGCCGGAACCGGGGGCGCCCATCGCGGTGCCCATGCGCTCGGGCTTCGTCGTGGCTGCGCTGATTGTGGCCGCGGTGTTCGTGCTGGCCTTCGGTATCTTGCCGAGCTCGTCATTGGACGTAGCGGTCGCTGCGGGTCTCAGTCACGTTTGATGGCGCTCCGATCCTCTCTCGGCCTGGGCCTACTTGGCCTGTGCGCAATGACTGGGCTTGCCTGCAAGGGCAAGCCCAGCTCCGAAGCGGTCACCGTGGGCAGCGTCACGTTGCCAGCGCCGATCGCGTCATCGTTGCCCGTCGATCCGAAGCTGGTGAGTGCGGCCGTCAACCCCAAGGGTGAAGCGCCGTACACGGGTCCGACCGGGACCATCAGCGGCACGATCGCTGCCAGCGGCGACCCTGCGCCGGACATGCCGGAAGTCACCGCGAAAATCCCTGCGGATTGCGCTGCGGCGAAGGACACTTACGGAAAATTGTTCCGCGAAGGACCGGGGCGTGGCCTTGCGGATGTCGTGGTCGGTGTCACCGGTTACGCGGGCTATGTGGCGGAAGACTCGCCGGCGCAGCTCGCGGATGCCAACGGTTGCGCGTGGAACTCACGCACCTACGTGCTGACATTCGGCCAAAGTCTGGATGTGCGCAGCCGTGATTCGCGTCCGTACGTGCCTGATCTGATGGGTGCGCGGCTCAAAGCGCAGCTGGTGGCCATGCCGCGCGGCGACGCGATTCACCTGTATCCCGAGCAACCCGGCCGTTATCAGCTCGTCGACAGCATGCGCATCTTCATGTTGGCCGAGGTATTGGTCGTGAAGTTCCCGACGCACGCCGTGACTGGAGCGGATGGTCACTTCGTGATCCCGCACGTGCCTGTCGGTAAAGTGAGCGTCTCCGCGCTGCTGCCCTCGACCATGGCGCAAGGCATGAAGGACGTCGAAGTGCACGCCGGGGAGCTCGTTGACGTGAGCATCACGCTGCCGTTCGAGCGCAAAGCGTGGGATGCGCGCCGTGGTACCGGCGCGGCGCCTTCGCTGTCCGCGCGCTGACGGCCGCGCACGCCCTAGAACGTGACTGGTGCGCCCGCGCGGCGCGCCAGGAGTTCACGCAGGAAGCCGAGCGCGGTGTCGCTGGGCGGTAGGCTGGGCGTTTTTAGGCTGCTGAGCGTGCTTTCGAAGCACTGCGTGTCGCGCAGGGCGTCGCATGCGACGAGCGAGGCAATCCACGCATCCGCGTTCGTGGGATCCGCGGCGAGCTCAAGCTGAGCTTGGCTGCGCCCGCGCTCGACACGGCCGGCGCGAAGCTCGCCGAACGCCGCAGAGTGCGCCTCCGACGCGGCGGCCGTGGCTGGCGAGGTCACGCCGCGTACGGATTCTAGGGCGCGGGTGACGGCGGCGGAGGGCGCGCGGTAAGTTTGGAAGGCTTCGAGCCAGGTGCGCGCTTCTTTGTTGCGGCCGAGTGCGTTCAGCACGCGGCCGACGAGCAGGTTGGATGCCTCCTCCTCCGGGCGGCGTGCCACGGCGGCGATACCGTCTTCGAGCGCGGCCTGCAGGGCGTGCGCGCGTTCCGCGCAGCGCGCTCGCTCCAAGTAGTTACCGAAGTACTGCGGGTCGTCGCGCTGGCCGCGCTCGAACGAGACCCGGGAGACATTGAGGCCGCGCTCGGGCGTGCCCGAGGCGCACTGTACGGCGCCGATTCGAGCCCAAATTTCAGCGCTGTCCGGATCTTCCGCGTGGGCTTCTAGGTAGGAGGAGAGCGCGTTCTGATATTCGCCGCGGGCTTCACGTTCCACGCCTTGCAGGTAGGCGGCGTACGCCTCGGGGTTGACGAAGCGGCCTTCGTAGCGAATGCCGTCCGCCATGCGGGTCACGCCGCTTTCGCCTTCGGCGCAAGCAAAGCAGGCGAGCGCGGCGAAACTAGCCAACGCGCGGAGCACCAGCGCGCGGCTCACGTGAGCTCACGCAGACAGGCGAGGAAGCGATCGTTCTCTTCCGAGGTGCCGATCGTGACGCGCAGTTGATGGGCGAGCCGCCCACCGCGCGTGTGAAAGCTGCGCGCCAACACGCCGCGGTCACGCAGGCCTTGGAACACGTCCGCTGCCGGGCGTTCGGTGCGGAACCACAGGAAATTCGCGTCGCTGGGCGTGACGCTGATGCCGGGCAACGCGCTGAGTGCCGTGCTGACCCGCGCGCGCTCAGAAACGACATACGAGACAATACGTCGGATTTCGGGCTGCAATTCCGTGACTGCGAGCGCCCCCAAGGCTTGGGCAGGCGAGTTCATGTTGTACGGGAGGCGCACTTTGTCCAGCTCCGCGGTGAGGGCAGGGCGCGCGATTAGCCAGCCCACGCGCAAGCCCGCGAAGCCGACCTTGGACAGTGTGCGCATCACGGCCACGTTTTCGTAGCGGCGATACAGGTCCAGTTGATCGCTGTCCGAATACGGGATGTACGCTTCGTCGACTACGACGAGGGATTTCGGGGCGGCTTGGATGAGCTGTTCCAAGCGCTCGCGATTGACCAGGTTGCCCGTGGGGTTGTTGGGCGTGGCGATGAAGATCAGATTAGGCGTCGACATCTCGATGCCGCGCAGCATGGATTCCGCTGCCAGATCCCAAGCGGCATCCAACGGCACCTCCAGCACGCGCTGCCCGCGCACGCGCGCGCTCATGCGGTACATCACGAACGTGGGTGTGGTGGTCATGATCACCGCGCCGTCTGCGCGATCCCGCGGCTGCGAGAAGGCGGACAACAACATGGTGATGATCTCGTCACTGCCGTCACCGACTAGGACTTCTTCGGGGCTGACGCCGCTGTATTGCGCTAGGGCTTGGCGCAAACCGGTCGCGGCAGCATCCGGGTAACGCTCCCAAACTTGCTCTGCACAGACCTCGGCCATGCGGCGTTTGGCCGCTGCGGACAGCAGCTCGGGGGCCTCGTTGGCGTCGAGCCGCACTGGATAATCACCGGCTACAGGCGTGTATGAGCTGAGCTCGGCGAGTGCGGGGCAGAGCAGGTCTGCCAGGTCTGCGGGGAGGGCGTCTGCCATGTTCGTCCACTCAGGTTCTACTATTAAGTCGCGCGGGGTCCAGGCACTATCTGCCTCACGCGTCATGGCCTTTTCCGACATCCTCGGGCAGCAGCCCGCGCTGCAGACGTTAGAGCGTGCGCTCGACACTCGGCACGTTCACCACGCTTACCGCTTTGAGGGCCCGCCTGGCGTCGGCAAGGAGCTAGCGGCGTTCGCCCTGGCGCAGGCGTTGGTGTGTGAACTCGGCGGGGCGCGCGGTTGTGGTTCGTGCAGCGCCTGCCAGCGCGCGCTGCATTTTCAGGCGGAAGAGCCGCACGTGCCGGCACATCCAGATGTCGTGCTACTCCAGCGCGGTTTGTATCGCGGCCGTATCAGCGCCAACGAAGCAACCGGGATCAGCATCGAGCAAGTGCGGCGCATCGTGCTGGAGCGCGTGGGTTATCGGCCGCACGAGGGGCGCGCCTTGATTTTCATCGTGCGTGACGCGGACGAACTCACCGTTTCCGCGGCCAACGCGCTTCTGAAAACTCTAGAAGAGCCGGGTAAAGACACGTACTTCGTGCTGCTCACGAGTCGCCCGAACCGGCTCTTAGACACCATTCGCTCGCGCACAATGCCCGTGCGCTTCTCGCCGCTTCCGGACGGGTTGGTGGCGCAGATCCTGACTAGCAAGGGGCTCACTGCGCAGGTGGCCGCGGTGGCCCAAGGTAGCGTTGCGTTGGCACTCGAGCTCGCCTCCGAAGACGCGATCAAAGAGCGGGAGGACTTCGTGGCGGCGGCGCGTGGGGCGGTCAGCGCTCGGGATCTCGCGCCCGGAATCAAGTTTGCCGAGGCCAAGCGTGAGCGCGACAGCTTGCGCGGCTTGCTCTCGTATTTCGCGCAGACGCTGGCGCTCGCGGGGCGCGAACAAGTTGCCTCGGCCGCCTCCTTGGATGAAGCCGGGCGCAGCGCGGAACGCCATCGCATCGTGCTTTCGGCGATGCTGGACGTGGAGCGCAACGTGTCGCCCGCTTTGGCGCTTGAAGCGATGATCTATCGTTTGCGCCAGGTTTAGCTGAGCGCGGCTTGCAGTGCGCGCGCGGTGTCTGCCACGCCGGCAATGCTTTTGTGGTTCGGTTGGAGCGCGGCGATTACCGCTGCGAGTTCGCAGTGTGGGGCGATTTCGCGCGCTCGCTGCAGCGTGATGCCGCCAATCGCCACGAGCGGGATGCCCGCGGCGCGTGCTATGACGTGCGCTTCGGCCAAGAGCGCGACGCCCACGGTTGTGTCGGGGCGCTCTTTGGAAGTGGTGCCGAACACCGGCCCCAAGGCAACGTAGTCCGGCCTTTCCAGCAGCGCTGAGCCGAGCTGCGCGAGGTGGTGCGTAGACACGCCCACCAGCAGACCGGGAGCGATTTGGCGCACGACGGACAACGGCAAGTCCTCCTGTCCGACGTGCACGCCATCACAGCCAGCGAGCACGGCGAGGTCCGGGCGATCATTGGCGATCAGCCGTGTCTGCGCGCGCGTGCACAGCGGCCGCAGGGCGCGCAGCAGTTCGAGTGTGTCCCGCGCCCCGCTGTGCTTGGCGCGCAGCTGCAGCAGCGGAGGCTTGGCGAGCAGCACCTGCTCAGCAAAATCGAGCACGGACAACGGCGCCGCAGCGCGACCTTGGTGCTGGAGGCTATCGACGTCCACGATCGGGTATAGGCCGCGCACGATGGATATGTTACGCCGCGGGCATGCGTGCCGCGAGCTTATCGCTCGGTTTGGGATGGTGTCTTGTCGCTTTCGCTGGTCTAGTCGGCCTCGGCTGCGCGGGTGGCAAAGCGGCGGTGATTGGCTCGTCGCTCAATGACGATGCCGGACCGCCAACGCCAGCGGATGCAGGCCTAACTGACGCGGCGCCGGATGATGCCGGCACGGAAGGTGCGCCGCCGGCTGAGACGGGCGCGAATCCCCCTCCCACCGATCCTGCCGTATCGAACGCGCTGCTCGCCAAAACGGGCGAGGCGAGCGGTCCCGCGCCGCTCGGGTTGCGCTTCGAGATTGTGGAGCTGGGTTCGGAATTGCCTTGGGGCTTCACCGTCGTGAACCGCGGCACCGAAGCCGCGGTCGTGGATTTCGACGCGCGCCTGCTCAGCCTCGAGATCATGCCGCCACCCGATCCCGCGCCAGACGCGAACGCTTCCGCCAAAGCGAAGGCGAAGGCCAAAGCCAAAGCGAAGAAGCCGCGCAAGCCAGTGCTGTGTCAGCTTCCGGGTGATGTCGCGCCGGGCTCGGTTGATCCAGCATTGGCGATCAAGTTGGAACCCGGTGACGGCTTGGTCGAGAGCTTCGACCCGCGCCTGTACTGCGTGGGCAAAACGCCCTGGCCGCTCGTGGAAGGCGCCGTGGTCACGCCGCACTTGGGTTGGCCGGAGAAGATGAAAGTGAGCTGGCACGCCGGCACGCGCGAAGAAAAGCCCGGCGTTCAGAAGGATCCGTTCATCGCTGAACCGAGCGAAGCGCAGGGCTCCTTGCCCGCCGGCGCCGCCGCCGACGCGACCGAGCGTCGCGTGAAACGCCTCACGGGTACGCCGCTCACGCTGGGCTCGGACTTTGCGGAGTTCAAAGACGTGCCGAACGCGGCCGAGGTCCAGGCGGCTCAAGGGCTGGTGCTCTCAATCACCGGTGGTGACGCGAGGAACGAAGGCGCCGCCCTTGCCACGGCGACGTTTGCGAACCACGGCAAAAAGAAGCAGGACATTTATTTCCGGCGCGAACTCATCAGCTACGAGGTGAGCGGCCCGGACGGCGTGTTCCAATGCGATCCCGAGCCGGACCAGCGTTCGCCCGTGGATCGCTCGGGCATCCAGACGCTCGCCCCGGGCGGGAGGTTTTCCGCGGTCAGTCGTTTGATCGAAATGTGCCCGGCGCACGCGTTCGCGCGGCCTGGGCTGTATCTGTTGTACGCGCGTTTCGACAGCGCGAGCGCGGGCACGGAGCTCGGGCTCCACGCTTTCATGGGTCGCTTGATGTCGTCGAAGCCGGCCTTGGTGCGGATCCGCGAGGGTGAGCTGCCGTTCACGCCGCTCAGCAACGCGGTGCACGTGCACGTCGGCGAGTAGCATGTAGGTGGATCTGCGTCGCCGCCCTTTCCCCGCGATTTGGCCGAGTAATTCCCCGCCTTCGTAAATTGCGATGCGCCCCTTGAGGCGAGTGCAGTCCCGACCGTATCGTTTAGGGAATGTCGCGGAATGTGCCTGCGAAAATACCGCGAGCTAGCACGTTGCGGCTCGAGGTCGGTGAGGTCGTAGACCGTCGCTATCGGTTGAAGCGCGAGATCGCTCGTGGCGGCGCGGGCGCGGTGTTCGAAGCCGAGCACCTGTATACGACGCGCCCCGTTGCCATCAAATTGCTCATTCCCGAGCAGTTGAACGCGACCGAGACACGCCAGCGCCTGTTGCTCGAGGCGCGCGCGCTGACTGTGGCGCGCCACCCTGGCATCGTGCTCGGGCTCGACGCGGGCGAGACGGACGAGGGCATTCCGTATCTGGTGATGGAGTTGCTCGAGGGGCGCACGCTCGAGGGCATTTTGGCGGTACGCCGCCGTATCGGTGTGGCAGATGCCGTGTACTTGGGCATGCAGCTGTGTGACGCCCTGGCTGCGGCACACGAACGCGGCATCCTGCATCGCGACATCAAGCCGAGCAACGTGTTCATCTCACGCACCGAAGCCGGGCGCGAGATGGCCAAGGTGTTCGATTTCGGCATTGCGCATTTGCCGAACCAAGATCAGAAAATCACGCAGCAGGGCGCGGTGCTGGGCACGCCGGAATACATGGCACCCGAACAGCTCCTGGCTCGCGATGACGTGGACGCGCGCTGTGACATCTACGCGCTGGGCGTCAGCTTGTACGAAGCGTTGGCGGGCGTCGTGCCGTTTGAAGGCAATTTCGGCGAGGTTTTGTTGAAGGTGTCGACTCAGCCGATGCCCTCGTTGGTGGCTCGCGTGCCGCAGATACCTGTCGAGCTCGAGCAGGCGATCGAGAAGGCTTTGGCGCGTGATCCAGCGGACCGTTACGCGACGACGCGCGCGTTCGCGGAGGCGCTTAGTCGCGTGCCCACCGGTGATTCTCAGCTGACTTCCTTGCTAGGCATTCGCGCGGCCGGAGTACCACCCGCGCTGCCGATGCGTAGCCTGCAGCGCGGCGCCGTACCGCCCGCGCCGGCAAAATTGCCGCCGCGCCCCAACCCCAACGCTTCGCGGTTGCTTTCACCCACGCCGAACCCGAGCGCGGGAAATCTCGGCGCGCCAGCAGCAACGGGCGCATTGGTGCCCCCGCCGTTGCCGGGTTTGCCGTCGACCCGGCGTCGCTTTGCTCGCGCGCCATACGTGACGCCCGTGCGCATTTTCCGACCCAACGGCGGCTTGCTCGAGGGCCGCAGCGAAGACATTTCAGCTGGTGGCTTGCTGGTCCTCGCGCCGCAGGCGTTCGATCAGGAGGAGCGCGTGACGGTGCGCTTCGCGTTGCCGATCACCGGCAAATTACTGGATGTGCCGGCGATTGCACGCTGGGTGAAGATGGCGCGCGGGACCGGCGCCGTTGGCCTAGAATTTTCGGCGTTGGCGGCGGAATACCTGACGGTAATCGAGAACTTTGTGACGGCGATGGGCGGCGAGTGACGTACTAGTTGCGCGCGGCGCTGTACAAGTCGAAATCACCCTTGCCGTTGTCGGACGCGAAGTAAATCGTGCACGAGTCGGCGGACAGGGCCGGGTCGGTTTCGGTCGACCCTCCGCCGGTGTTGTTCAGTGCCGAGAGCGCCACGGCAGGCGCCATCGGTATGCCGTCACCCGACAGGGGCGCGGCGAACAAGTCATACGCTCCCGAGTCATTCGGCGCGCAGTTGTCGTTCACGGATTCACTGCGAAATAGCAGCAAGCTGCCGTCGGCGTTGACCCAGGGCGTGGCGTCGTTGCCCAGGCGCGGGCACTCGCCCTTGCCGGCCTTCACTTGCACATCCAGAACCGCCGGCATGGTCGCGTCGGGGCCGAACGTGGTCCAAATCAACTCTGGGGCTGGCAGCTTGTTGCGCGAACTCATCCAATAGACGCGTTTCGGCTTTGCCGCGATGGCCACGCTGAAGTCGTCGTTGCCGCCATTCAGCTGGGTCGCAGCGGCAGGGTCCGAAAGCTTGGCGGGCAGCGGCGGCGCCCCGGCGGCCCAAGTGGCGGACATGATTTCGCGCAACTTGGTCAGCGGGTTCACGCGATCGAAATAGAAGTTGTCCGGCGGAAATTCAGGCGCGAACAACGGTCCGCTGTCGATGCCGGAGACCACGAACAGCGCACGTCCGACGCCGCTGATCGGCGTCGGCGCGTACCAAAGAGCGGGCTTGCCGTCGTCCCCGCTGCGATAGAACAGATCCGAACCCGCGCTTGCGGGGCGTGGGAAACGCTGATTGCCGGTTTGGCTCAACGTGGCGAGCTTTTCGGGGCTTGCGAAATCCAACGCCGAGAAATCACTACAAAGGTGGCACGTTTTGGTGCCCTCTTGGCAGTAGCTACCGGCCGCGCAATCACAGCTGGTGGACACCTTGCCGCCGCTCCCGCCGCTGCCGCCGCTCCCGCCGGCGTTGCTGGTCGTGCCTGCGTTCGCTCCGCCGCTGCTGGTGCCGCCGCCGCTGACACCACCGCTGCTGGTGCCGCCTTCACCCGCGCTGTCGTCTGCGCCGACTCCGGAGCTGCCCGCGCTGTCCGTTGCTCCGCCGGCGTGACCGGCTCCGCTCGCGCCAGCAGGCACGTCGCTGGCTACGAATTTCGCGCCGCCGCAGCCAGCGACCAGAAAAGCGCCTGCGACGAAGGCGCCCCGCTGACGATGGCGGACAGGCTTAAATAAGCGCAAAAGCATGCGTCGAAAGGATGCTCTAGCCGCGCGGCCCTGGCAAATCCTGACTACTTATTGGGCGCCTTGTCGGGCGAGGCGCCGGCCTTCGCCCGCTTCATATCTGCGAGTTCGGCGAGGTTCGCTTTCGCCCGCGGATCGGTCGGGTCGATGGCGACTGCGCGCTGATAGGCGCGCTCCGCGCCCGCGAAGTCCCCCTTCTTGGCCAACGCGGTGCCGAGCGTGATCCAGGCGGAACCGAGCTTGGGGTCGAGCATCGTCGCCTTCGTGGCCGTGCTGACTGCCTGATCCAACTGTCCCGAGAGGAAGTACGCGTACGACAGGTTGGACACGAACGTCGCGTGGTCGGGTGCGAGCGCTACCGCGCGGTCCAGGTCGGGCAAGGCCTTGGCGGGTTGATTGAGCGCCAGGTAGCAGGCTCCCAGATCCCCGTGTACGCGCGCGTTATTCGGCTCGAGCTCCGCTGCGCGGGAAAATGCCCGGATCGCCTCGGGCACTTCACCTTGAATCAAGTGCGCGGTGCCCAAGTTCGTCAAGCGCTCCGCGTTGTCAGGGTCGAGCTCGGCCGCGCGTTTCAAGCGCGAGAGCGCTTCGGCGGGCTTGCCCGTCGCGAGCAGTGCGACGCCCAATGCCGACTGTGTTTCGGCGTCGTTCGGGGCTAGCCGCTGCGCTTGGTCGAGCGCACTCAGAGCTTCCGGCGCGGAGCCCAAGATCAACAGCAAGCGTCCGCGCTCAACGTAAGCCGGCGCGTAGTTCTCATCAAGCTTTAGCGCGGCATCCACACGGCGCAACCAGCCGAGCACACTCGGGTTCTTCGGCGCCGAAGCGAAGTCCGTCGCTACGTCACTGGCCGCGAGCGCGACACGCACCGCGCCGATTTGCGGCGCTGGATCCTTCGGCGCGAGCCGGCGAGCGTTCTCGTAGTGAGTTTTGGCGGAGGCGAGATCATCGGCTTGATACGCGCTGTCTGCTGCCGCGAGTTCGCTATCCGAGGCATCGGTAGTGCCTCGCGCTAGACCGCTCTGCACGGGCTTTTGTGTGGGGGCAGGGGCAAGCGCTGGGGCGGCCGATGGCGCGCTGGGCGGCGCTGCTGCGGCTGCGCTCGCACTCGGGACGGCTGTGGGTTTGGCGCTCGCGCAGGCGCTGCCGAGCGTGGCGGACGCGCACTTCGGGGCGCCGCCAAGCGGCGCTGCCGCTGCTCCGCTTAACGCAGCGTTGGCGTCAGAAGGGCCAGGTGATGAAGCGCTCGGGGCTTCGATGACGGGCTTTGCCGCGCCGCAGCCGCTGAGTGCGGGGCTCGCCGCCAGCGCGAGCGTGGCGAGGCTGAACTTGAGTTGTGTTCGCATGAGAGTCGAGGCCCAAGCTCGCAAGATTACGGCGCGTCGTGCCGCACACCGTGCTCTTTGCCGTCGAAACGGAGCACGGCGCGCTTGCCGTCCAGCTGGGTGGCCAACGACACAGGGCGCTTCCAAATGCGAACCAGGCTCGACATCGTTTCGCGCGCGTAGTCGCTCCGGAGATCGACGCCACGGTGCTCGTGCGCGAGCAGCAGCTCCCCGCGATTCTCGTAGTTGGCGTCTTCTACGTAGATGAACGGATTACCGAAGTTCGTCAATTGTGCGAGCAGCTTCTCTTTCACGGCTTGAAACTCGCGCGTGTCGATCTCGTAGCGGTCGTTTCGGTTCGACCAATTGAAGGTGAACATCTTGTTTTCCATCGCGAATTCTGGAGTCAGGAACTCATCGATGAACGTGACGTCGTTGTATAGCTGGCGCACCTCAAAGACTTTTTGTTTGCCTAAGCCGAGCCGCAGGTCCCAATTCTTCTTCTCATCCAGGTCATCGCAGTCTTCCCACTCTTGACCGAACTGTCCTTTGTCCCAACGCTCTTCGATGTTGCGGTACAGCTCCACGCCCAGCTTGTACGGGTTCAAGCGCCCGCCGCTGGTGGCCATCACGCCCGCGTTGTTTTCCGCGTAGTCGACGATTTCACTCCAATCACAGACGTCACCACCGGTCATCATCTTGGAGTGCCAGTACGAGGCCCAACCCTCGTTCATGATCTTGGTCTGCATCTGCGGTACGAAGTAGTAGCCCTCGTCGCGAACGATGCTCAGGATCGCGCGTTCCCAGCGTTCGAGCGGCGCGTTCTCCAGCAGGAATAGCAGCACGTCTTGCTCGCGCTGGGCCGGGAACTTGCCCTTTTCGGCCTCGCGCTCGGCCTCCATCTTTTTCCTTTGTTCCTCGATGTACTCGCTCGGGTTGATGAACTCCTCCATGTAGTCCTTCGACTTGAGGCGAGGGACTTGCACTTGTTCGGGTTCTTCATCCGGACGCGAGTCGCGGCGGCGCACCACGAAGCGCGACCACGGGTCGATCAAGTTCTCGAGCGACAGGCAGACATCCACGAACTCTTCCACTTTGTGGATGCCGTAACGATCCACGATGCGGCGCACGGCCGAGCCGTGGTTGGCCATCTTGTCGACCCAACGGCGGTTCGGGTCGTAGGCTCCCTTGCCGCGGCCGATCGGGTCGGCGATGTGCTCGCCAGCGTCCAAATCCGTCGAGCGGAACGCGAAGTTGTTCTTGAAGAAATCCACGTGGCCGAACACGTGGCACATCACGAGCTTCTGATCGGTGAAGCTGTTCCCCTCGAGCAGGTAAGCGTACGAGGGGTTGTTGTTGATGACCATCTCGTAGATCTTCGAGAGGCCGTACTCGTAGCTCTTGCTCAAACGCTCGTATTCCATGCCGAAACGCCAGTGCGGGTAGCGATTCGGGAAACCACCGTACGCGGCGATTTCGTTCATGTGGTCGTAGCTGAGCATCTCGAACACGACGGGGAAAAAATCCAAGCCGTGCGCGCGAGCGATCTTTTCGATCTTGTCTTGTTCGTCCTTCAGGTAGCGCGGCAGCGTGGTGTTGGTGGCGAATTGCGACATTACTTACCCTTGCCCAAGAACTCTTTGATGCTGCCCACGACTGCGTCTCGATCGCGGATCTCGCTCGTGATCACGCGCTCGTCAGTGGAGAAGTGCTCGCGCAGATCTTTCACGAACTGGCCTGAGCCGTAGGGGCTTTCCACCTGGCCGTAGGCGAACATGTTCACCTTCGGCAGGATCTCTTTCTTCATCAGCTCGATGCAGGCGAGCGTGTCGTCCATTGACCAGTTGTCGCCGTCCGAAAAGTGGAACGGGTAGATGTTCCATTCGCTGGCGGGGTAGTGCTCGTCGATGATTTGCGCGCATAGGCGGTACGCGCTCGAAATCATCGTGCCGCCGGACTCACGAGTTTTGAAGAACGTGTCTCGGTCCACCTCCCGCGCTACGGCATCATGGATGATGTAGCGGGATTCGAGGCCTTGGTACTGGCGGCGCAGCCAAGTATCGATCCAAAAGCTCTCGATGCGGACGATCTCTTTTTGCTCGTCACCCATCGAGCCGGACACGTCCATCATGTACAGGATGACCGCGTTGGCGACGGGCTCGTTGTCCTCCTTCCAGGAGCGGAAGCGCTTGTCTTCCTTCTGCGGGACGATGACGGGGTTGTTCGGATCGTACGAGCCCGCGGCGATCGAGCGGCGCAGCGCCTCTTTGTACGTGCGCTTGAAGTGACGCAGGGATTCCGGACCCACGCGGCGAATGCCGGTGTAGCGATCCTTGGCGGCGATGATGCGGCTTTTGCCCTTGTTCTCGATCGCGGGCAGCTCCAGCTCTTCACCCAGGATGTCGGCCAGCTCTTCGAGCGTGATGTCGACCTCGAGGACGTGGTCCCCGGCGTCCTTCCCGGCTTGGCCTGCACCGTCTTCACCCTCTTGCGGTTCGCCGCCCACCGGGTCCCCCGCGTCCCCCTTGCCTTGTCCGACTCCGCCCTTTTGCTTGTCCCCGAAGGTGAAGCGCGGGATGTCGATCTGAGGGACCGGAATCGAGACCAGATCCTTGCCCTTGCGGCCCAGCATCTCGCCTTGCGAGATGTAGCGCCGCAGGTTTTGCCGAATCTTGCCGCGAACGATGTTGCGGAACCGTGAATGGTCCTGATCGATCTTGAGCGACATTCAGGCATCAGTGTATGCCTCGCGCAGGGTCCGGTCTACTGCGCTATCTTGTGGCCGGTGTGGTCTAGACACCGAGCTTTTTGGCGTACCTTGCCGACCCGAAGTGTGGCCGACGTCGCTGGCCCTTGCGAACGGGCTCCGATCGGCTGAGTCACGCGGCGGCAACGCGGGCACTGGCGGCAACGCGGCACGACGCTCACGACGAGCCGGGTGGGACGAGCAACGAGGTGCCTGCGCTGGCTACCGATTGCGTTAACGATCCTCGCTTTCGGCAGTTCTACCCGAACCATTGCGGGAGCGGCTCCGAGGCTGGGGTGTGCAGCAACGGCTCAACGCCGATGGCGTGCCGCCCTGCCAGCGACGTGCTCGACCGGCGGCTCTGTCTTTGATAGAACGCTCCTCAAGTGGCACCGGGAGAGAAATTTCTGAAGTTTCGCTGCACCCAGTGTGGCAACTGCTGCAAAGACCCGCTTTTGCCGCTGACGGACTCGGATATCAAACGCATCGTTCGCCACACGGGTGAGCCGACTCAGGACTTGGTGCGTTGGGTCGACCGAAACGGCATCGATATGGACGACGAGCCCGAAGCGTTCGTCGTGCTCCGTCAAGGCAAGCGCGTGATGGTCCTCAAGCACGAGGGCGGCGGGTGTCGCTACCTCGGTTCTGATGACCGCTGCACCATTTACGGAGCCCGGCCGCTCGGCTGCCGAATCTTCCCGTTCAACCCTAGCTTCACGGAAACCCGCAAGCTCCGCCGGCTCAAGCTGATCGAAGCCACGGACTGCAAATACGAGCTAGACGGCGAAAATGATTTAGAAAAAATCCGAGTGCTGCACGGCAAGCATGAAGCCGCGACCCGCGCGTATCAGGCCCAGGTTGCGATCTGGAATTCCCTGCAAGCGCAGCGAAAACGGCGCGGCAGGAAGGCCCGGACAGCGGCTGATTTCTTCGCGTTTCTGGGGATTTGAGGAGCGGGCACCTACACTGGCACCGGCTTATCTCCGCGTGCCACGTGGTCGTTTCGAGGCCATAGCTAAACAGGTAGCTACGAGCCTCCGTCGAGACCGCCACCCAGTGCCGCCCGATCCACACGCCATTTCGAACTCGCGTTCCCCGGAACGCCGATGAGTCGCGGTACGGTCCTCGTCGTCGATGACGATCCGATCGTGCTGGAGGTGACGAAGGAGCGCCTCGAGAGCGCGGGTTATGAAGTGCACGTCCGCGAGGAGGCGCTCGGCACCTCGCAGTGGACGGCTGAATTTCAACCCGACATCGTGCTGCTGGATGTGAACATGCCCGCGCTTGCCGGGACGGAGCTCGCGCAGCTGCTCAAGAAGCGTCGCGCCACGAAGGGTGTCGCCATCATCCTGCATTCGTCCATCGAACCAGCGGAGCTGCAGAGCAAGCTGCGCGCTGCGGGGGCCGTGGGCGCAATTCAGAAAACCAGTGATGACCGGCGTTTCCTCGAAGATTTCGAGCGGCTCGCGGCGCGCTTGCGCGGCTAGCGTCCTGTCTCAGCTTCAGCAATTTCCAGAGGAATTGCGCACTTCCGCTGGCGCGGCGGCCGCCGCCACGCGGCGAGGGTACAGGGCGTGGCTTGCTCGGGCCGGGGCCTTTGGCTACTGGTACCAGGCATGAGCAAAAGCTACCTCGTCCTGACCGCCGTCGGCCCGGATCGGCCTGGCCTAGTCAATGAGATTTCGTCGCTCGTGCTGGCTGCGGGCGCGAACCTCGAAGACAGCCGCATGGCCATCCTGGGCGGTGAGTTCGCTCTGCTGATGCTCGTCTCGGGTGACCAGAAGGCGGTCGACGAAGTGGAGTTGCGCGGTGGTGACTTGGGCGCACGGCTCGGTCTGCGCTTGATCTCCAAGCCCACGTCCTCACCTGCCGCGAGCGGCGACTACTCGCCCTACCAAATTCGCGTGAGCGGCGTCGATCGACCCGGGATCGTGCAGCGCGTGGCGGCGGTGCTCGCGGGGCGGGGCGTGAACGTGGCCTCGCTCGAAAGCCGTTTGGATTACGCGCCGGAGAGCGGCACGCCGATGTTCATCCTGGAAGCCGCCCTGCAAATCCCGTCGGCGCTGGCGCTCGCCGATCTACGGCGCGAGCTGGCCACCGCTTGCGACCAGGAGAATTGGGAGTTCGAGCTCGAAGGCGCTTGAGGTCGGTTCGTTTGGGTAGGACTTGCTCGTCGCGCGCGCGTGGTAGGCTAAGGCGCCATGCTCGTCCGCCCTCGCCGCAACCGGCTCAACGCGCAAGTCCGCGGTCTCGTGCGTGAGACGACGCTCAGCCCGCAGCACCTCATTTACCCCATGTTCGTGCAAGACGGCGAGGGCAAGCGCACGCCCATCTCGTCCATGCCCGGGCAAGCGCGGCTGTCGATCGACCTGCTCGTGGAGACGGCGCAGCAGGCGTTCGCCGCCGGCGTGCCCGGCGTCGCGCTGTTCCCCGCGCTCACGGAAGAACTCAAGGATTCGCGCGGAGCAGAGAGCACGAACAGCGCCGGCTTGTTGCCCCGCGCGGTGCGCGCGCTGAAAGCGGCGGTTCCCGAGCTGCTGGTGATCACGGATGTTGCGCTCGATCCGTATTCTTCGGATGGCCACGATGGCGTGCTGATCGACGGGCGCATCGACAACGACGTCACCGTGCCGATCTTGGCGGAGATGGCCGTGGCGCAAGCGCGCGCAGGCGCGGACGTCGTCGCGCCCAGCGACATGATGGATGGGCGCGTGGCGGCCATCCGCACCGCGCTGGACGCGGCTGGTTTCGTCAATGTCGGTATTTGCAGCTATTGCGTGAAATATGCGTCCGCGTTTTACGGCCCGTTTCGCGAAGCTCTGGATTCGGCGCCGCGCGGTGGCGACAAAAAAACATACCAGATGGACCCCGCGAACGTGCGCGAGGCCCTGCGTGAGGTGCGGTTGGACGAAGTCGAAGGCGCAGACTGGCTGATGGTGAAGCCGGGGCTACCCTACTTGGACGTCGTGCGGCGCGTGCGGGATCTGACCGCACTGCCGGTCGCCGCGTATCACGTGAGCGGCGAGTACTCCATGCTCAAGGCCGCCGCGCAAAACGGCTGGCTCGACTACGATTACGCGCTCTTGGAAACACTGCTCAGTTTCCGTCGCGCTGGCGCTGATATCATTTTTACGTACGCTGCAATCGAAGCCGCGAAGCTGCTCGGCTGAGCGCTCGGCTGCGCGCTCGGCTGCGCGGCAGCCTTGATTGGTGAAGGGGCCGGAAGCGGGATTGGGATCGGCTGATCGGTCGGGGGATCGGGAGAGATCTTGGGATCGGGTTCGGAGGGACACAAATTCGCAATCGGACGTGGGATGGGGTCGGGGGCCACGAAGAAAAGAGCGCGCTGGGCGAGCTGGTCGATGGTGGGCCGCCGAGCGACACCCGTGTCGTGGCTGCGGCCACGCCTGCCCGGCACAGTGGACGGGTTCGGTTGAGGGAGCAGCGGGCGGCGCTGTGCGAATTGTTCGAGCAGCAAGCGGGCGCGCCGGTGACTTTCGCGAGTAGTGGCCCACGAGCGAGCGACGTCAGCGTGCGGGAACCCGGTCGGGCGGGGCCGTGGTGATCTTAGCCATGTCTTCGGTTCATTCGAAGACGCTGTGCGTTCGTCGGGTCTTCTTCGTCACTGTCAGCGCAACCGTGCTCGTTGCCGCGCTGGTGATCTTGGCGGTCAAGACCTCCTGGCGCGTCAGCGGCTCGCGCGTCAGCATTGCGTGTACGCGGTAGTTCCCTTGCTCGAGCATCTGAACGGGCACGACTTGGGCCAGCACCTGTTCGCCCGCGCGCACAGTGACCGGTGACGGGTCGTCGTCGGAGCCGGGAGCGATCCACGCGACCTCACCGGAGGCCGTATTTTCCGTGAATGCGCTGAGGAAAAACTGACCCGAGAGTCCGTTGACGCGGAAGATCAGTCTCGCATCGCGCGGGCAAGCCGCCAGCGTGCCGCCTTTGCAAAGCGCGGTGATGCCAGGCGCGTCAGCGGCCAAACTCGCAGCGTCCTTCCGACAACCGGCGAGAGCGAGCGCGCCGACGAGGACGAGGACGACCGATGAAAAATCCTTCACGACTGCAGGATAGTGCCTGCTCATGACAAGAGCCAGCTCGAAGCGCCCAGCGCGGGCGTCAGCTCAGGCCGAGCACGCGCTCGTAGCTCGCGCGCACGCCGTCCGTCACGTCCTTGTAGCGCGTCATGAGCTGTTCGCCGGCGCGCTGGCCCTGGCCGTCTAGGAAGCCCATTCTTCGAGCGAGTTGCTCGAGACCGCCGCTGCGTGTGTCGATTACGGCGGCGTTGGTCGTTCCGCTTTTGACCACGATGCGCTGCTCGAGTTGACGCAGGAAGCGGTAGCCCTCGCTGAAGACTTCGAACTCGGAAGTCGGCAGGTATCCGGCGTCATGCAGCGCGTTGAGCGCGATGCCCAGGTCCGGCGTACGCACACGCGGATCCGCGCCATTTTTCATCTGCAGCCATTGCACGGCGAACTCGATGTCGAGCAAGCCGCCGCGCCCTGTCTTCAGCTGATAGCGCCCTTCGCGTTCGCGTCCATGCTCCTTTTCCAGGCGCGCGCGCAGGTGGTCCATTTCGCTCGCTTTGGGCGCGCCGCCTTCGTAAGCGGCCCGCCAGGCGATCTCGAGCGCGCGACCCAAGAGCTCGGGATCGCCGACCAACGCGCGGGCGCGGAGCAGTGTCTGTCGCTCCCAAGGAGCGCCAGAGGCAAACACCGCGGGGCCCGGTTCCACGTCGGGGCCTTCCAGCGGCTGTCCGTGGTAACGCGCGAAAGAAGCCAGTGAAGTCACGAGCAAGCCGTGTGAGCCAGAGGGGCGCAGGCGCGTGTCCAGCTCATAGCCCGGGCCCGCCGCGTGCGGTTCGGTGAGCAGGCGAATCACGCGCTGCGCGCCATGCACGAAGTACGTCGTGGCCTCTTCAGGAACGGGCGCCGCGCTGGGAATGAAGCTGAAAATTACGTCTAAATCCGAGGCGTAGCCCAGATCCCGACCGCCCAGCTTGCCCAGGCCGAGCACGGCAAACCCGGGCACGTCACCGAACACGTGGTGCACCGCGCGCGTCAAAATCTCCTCGGCAAGGTCGGCTAAGATGCGCGTGGCGTCGCGCACGCCGATGGTACCCGCCAGATCTGCGACCGCGACCTCGACGGTGACCCGGCGTTTCGCCGAGCGTAGCGCGCCGATGAATGCCTCTTCGCGCTCGTCGCTCTCCGCATTCAAGCCCAACGACTGTTCGGAGTTCTTGATCTCGGCCGCGACAGCAGCATGCGGATCACTGACGGCGCCGCCGCCGAACAAGATGATGTCCGCGAGCTCAGGGCGACTCGCCACCGCGTCGCCCACGAACGCGCTCGCGCCGAACGCGGTGATCAATCGGCGCAGTGCGCGTGGGTCCTCGCCGAGCGCGTTGACGTAGGCCGCTGGCGCCAGAAAGCGTCCGAAATAGAAGCGCAAATAGCGGGCGGCTTGCTCCGGATCAGCCGAGTTTGCCAGGGCATCGAGTACGCCCTCTATCAGGCGCGGGTGGCGCTCGCGGCTCAGCGCGCCTAGCAAGCCGTCGGGGCGGCGGGCGAGGGCTGCCACGTGTTCGCCCATGTCCGCGCTGTGGAACTGTTCTTCGGCTAAGCGTCCCAGTTCGGGGTCGTCACCCTCCAGCTCGCTTTTCAGCGCGGGGCGTTGCCGCGTGCGCGGCCCGGCGGTCTGCGTCAGCGACTGGAACGTGGTGTTGACACGCTCGCGCGCGCGCTCGAGTTCTGCGCGCAACGCAGCGGGCTGAGCAAACCCGAGACTGCGCGCTAGGCGCGTGTAGTCTTCACTTTCGCTCGGTAGCAGATGCGTTTGCACGCCGCTCGCCCATTGCACGCGGTGCTCCACTCGTCGCAAGAGCACATAAGAGTCCGCAATTTCTCGCGCCTCGCGATCGCTGACCAGCCCTTGACTGCGCAGGCGCGCGAGCGCGGGCAGCGTGCCCTGAACCCGTAGCGATGGCTCGCGGCCGCCCCACACTAACTGCAAGGATTGCACGAAGAATTCGGCCTCCCGGATACCGCCAGGGCCGAGCTTCAGGTCTCGCTCGGGGTCGGCACTGAGCTCTGCACGCGAGCGCAATACGAGTTCGGTCAGCGCTACGGCGATCGTCGGGTCGACGGTATTCCGGTACACGAACGGCGTGAGCAGTTCGCGCCCAAGCAAGCGTCCGAGTTCGAGATCTCCCGCGCACGGCCTTGCGCGCAGCAGTGCCGCTCGCTCCCAAAGCCTCCCCCACGTCTCGTAGTAGCGCTCTGCGGCGGCGACGGAGTTGACGATTGGGCCGGCGGCACCCTCTGGACGGAGCCGCAGATCCACGCGCCAAATCAGGCCGTCCGCGCTGGGCGTGTCGATCGTCGCGACGGCACGGCGGACGACGCGGCTGAAGTGCTCGTGCAGCGAGAGCCGGCTTTCGCCTTCGTCTGTGTCGTAGACGAAGATCACGTCTACATCCGAGCCGGCGTTTAGCTCTTTGCCGCCCAATTTCCCCACGCCGAGCATGACCAGCGTGGACGGCTTGCCGTCCACGCGCAGCGGGACCCCGAAACGAGCAGCGGTGGCGACCTGCGCCTCTTCCAGCGCCGCGTCGAATGCCGCTGCAGCCAAGTCGCTCAGCTCGTGTGCGGTGACCTCGATGCCGGCGCCGCCCAGCCGTAGCGGGAGTAGCTCGCGCAAGGCGATGCGCGCTTTTTCGGCCCAGACGCGGCGGCGCAACGCGGCCACGCCCAACTCCGGTGTCGCCGCGTTCGAGACGAGGGAGCGCAGGGTCGCGGTGAGCTCCGCGCGCCGGCGGCGCGTACGGAAGCCCTCGCGCGCGATCGCGTCCAAACCGTCGTGTTGGTAGCCCGCCGTTGCTGTCATCGCTGGCAATGCCGCACCGAGCAACACGCCGAGCGTCGCACCATCACGCCCGCCCTGTTCGCGGAGCAGCACGCGAGCCCGCTCCGGATCGATCGCCACGGCCAGGTTTTGGAGCTCTTCGGTCAGGTTCACGGTAGCTTTTCGTGCATAATTCAGGGGCAGCCGGAGGCCATTCAGCATAGCCCCTTGTCCTCGGGGCCGCCTGACCGTACGAAGTGTGCCGCATGCGCTTTTTGTGCGTCTCGGACATCCACGGACACGCGACCGCTTTGGACGCGGTGATCAAGGAAGCGGACAGCTTAGGCTGGGACCAACTCGTCGCCTGCGGCGACTTGTGCTTCCCGGGGCCGGCGCCGCTTGCCGTTTGGAAGACGTTGCTCGCGCACCGCGCCCTGTGCGTGCAGGGCGTGGGGGACCGCGCGCTGGCGCAAATCGACCCCAATAAGTTGAGCGCGACCAGCGAGGTAGAGCGCAATCGCATCGAGCGCCTGCGTCAGGTTCAGCACGAGCTGGGCGAGATCATCGTGACGCGTATCGGTCAGTTGCCAACCATCGCCACGCTGCCGATCGAATCGGGGCACACCCTGCTGGCGGTGCACGGCTCTCCATTCGACGCGGGTGAGCCGTTCGGTATCGACATGACGGACGATGAGCTGATCGCGCTGCTGGGTGACGAGCCCGGGGACATCATCGTGTGCGGCGGCAGCCACGTGCCGTTCGACCGTGCGGTCGCTGACGTGCGTATCGTGAACGTGGGTTCGGTGGGAGAGGCCCCTGGCGGCGGCTACGCCAACTTCACGATCGTCACTACTTCTCCGCTCGGGATCAACGTGCAGCAGCACGTGGTGCCGCTCGAATAGTTCACTCGGTCGCGCGCCGCTCGATCAGCAGGAGTCGCGCTTCTGGCGTGTGAGTGAGGGGAGTGGGGCCGTCCTGTAACTCGAGCGCGAACTGCGCGCCGAGCGCGGCGACTAACTCCGGGCCGCGCGCATTCGCGAGCGTGCGCAGCGGGCCCAGGTGCGTGAGTGCTTGCCATAGGCTCGGCGCGTCTGCGTGTTCGAGCTCGAAGGCGAGTGATATGTCCGAAAGCACCGTGGCGCCGGTTTCCGGCAGGCCGCGCAAGAGGTCTTCTTCCCAGGTACCATCCAGGACGCCGACCTCGCGCAGCACTCGGCGCATGCTGAAAAAAGGCCCTTGAGGCTCCGCATCGCGCGGCCAATACACGACCGCTGCCACGCCACCGACGGTCAGCAGCCCGAGCCATGAGCGGAGCGCGAGCACTGGATCGGGCAGCAGCTGCAGGCCGAACACGCTGAATAACGCGGCAGCGCCGCCGCGCGGCGGCACGAGTTGCAACGCGTCCGCGCGCTCGACCGAGACGTTCGGCAAGTGTCGCGTGCGCGCTTCGGCCAAAGACACCATCACGCCCGACAAATCACTGGCGATGATCGCTCGCTCCGGAAATGCTCTCGCGAGCGGAGCCAGCTCACGGCCCGGGCCGACACACGGCACGAGCACGGCGCCGTCGGGCAACCCGCGCTGAGCCGCGTGCGCCGCCAGTGCTCCCACCGCGGCGCCCAAGTAAGGCGCGAAGCGCGGGCCGAAGTAAGCGTCGTAGCCGCGCGCGGCTTGGTCCCAACCGCGTTCGACAGGACCCATGTCTGCTCTGGGTGTACTCATGCGCCCGCTCTCAGCGCTTGCGTGAGTCCAGCCCCGCGCGCAGCGTGCCGACCAGCCTCTCGACCGCGGCGACGCGGCCTTCCAGCGTGTCGGCGCCAGCAATCGTGCGCACGACCTCCGTGCCCACAACTACGCCATCCGCGCCCTGCGCGGCGGCGCACGCGGCATCCGCTGGCGTGCGGATGCCGAAGCCGATCACGACCGGTAATTTAGCGCGTTCGCGGATTCCTGCGGCGCGCTCCGCTGCCTCGGCCAAGGGCGCCGCGCCGGTGCCAGTGACGCCAGTGACGGAGACGTAATACACGAAGCCGCTCGCCCCTTTGAACAGCAGCGGCTCGCGATCCAGACCGGTGGTCGGCGCGAGCAACGCAATCATGGCCAGTTCGTTGCGCTTGGCGCGCGCGCGCAAGACAGCGCCTTCTTCGGGTGGCAAATCGACCACCAAGAAGCCGTCCGCGCCGACGCGCAGGGCTTCATCCGCGGCGCGCTCGTCACCGAAGGCGACCAGTGGGTTGTAGTAGGTGAAGAGAATGATGGGGACCGCGCTTTCCTTGCGCACCGCCTCGGCGACGCGCAGTGCAGCGCGGAACGAGCCGCCGTTGTGAATGGCGCGGTACGCCGCGGCCGCGATCACCGGTCCGTCTGCCGTCGGGTCGCTGAACGGCACGCCCAACTCCAAGATGTCCGCGCCGGCGCGTGCGGCGGCGAGCGCGCAGGCAGTGCTATCCTCCACGCTCGGGTCGCCGATGGTCAGGTAGATGACCAAGGCCGTGCGCCCTTCCGCGCGCAGCCCCGCCAAACGTTGCTCGATGCGTTCGATCGTCATGCGTTGCTCCCGAAGCCGAGCTTCTCGCGCAGCGTGCCCAAATCCTTATCGCCGCGACCCGACAAGCAGAGCGCCAAGCGCGCCGGGCGGCCGTGCTTTTTGCGCTCCATTTCCGCGATATCCAGCACACGTGCGAAGGCGTGCGCGGTCTCCAGCGCGACCAGGATCCCCTCCGTGCGAGCCACGCGCTGGGTGGCGGCCAGCGCCTCGTCGTCCGTCGCGGACAGGTACGTGGCGCGCCCGGAGCGCATCATGGCTGCGTGCTCGGGCCCGACACCGGGGTAGTCCAGCCCCGCGCTGATCGAATGCGCTTCGACGATCTGCCCGTCGTCGTCCGCCAGCACCATGGTGCGCGCGCCGTGCAAGACGCCGACCCGACCCGCGGTGAGGGTGGCCGCGTGCTTGCCACTGGCCACGCCTTCGCCGGAGGCTTCGACCCCGTACAAAGCGACCGGATCGGACACGAACGCGCGAAACATGCCGATCGCGTTCGAGCCGCCGCCGACACAAGCGACGACGGCATCCGGAAGCCCGCCGCTCTGCAGCATGAATTGGCTGCGCGCTTCGTCACCGATCACGCGCTGCAACTCGGACACGAGCATGGGGTAGGGATGCGGGCCTGCGGCCGAGCCGACGCAGTAGTGCGTGGTGCGCACGTTCGTGACCCAATCCCGCAGGGCCTCGTTCATGGCGTCTTTCAAGGTCTTGGAGCCGGATTCGACCGGGATCACCTTGGCGCCGAGCATCTGCATGCGGGCGACGTTCGGCGCTTGGCGGACGACATCCACCGAGCCCATGAACACCTCACAGGGCAGGCCCATGAACGCGCACGCGGTGGCTGTGGCGACGCCGTGTTGACCCGCGCCGGTTTCGGCGATGATGCGCTTCTTGCCGAGCTTCTTGGCGAGCAGCACCTGACCGAGCGCGTTGTTGATCTTGTGCGCACCCGTGTGACACAGATCTTCGCGCTTCAGCCACAGCTCCGCGATGGATTTCGCTTCCGGATCGAGCGCAGCCGCCAGGCGATCGGCGCGGTACAGAGGCGTGGGGCGGCCCACGTAGTAGCGCAGCATGTGGCGCCACTCATTCTGGAACGCGGTGCTGAGCACGTGCTCGTGATACGCGGCTTCCAGTTCGGTCAGCGCGGGGACCAGCGTTTCAGCCACGAAACGCCCGCCAAAATCGTCGTAGTAGCCTTGAGCGGAGACGGCCATGTTGGGTCCCGGGATACTTTACGGAACCCGGTTTGTCGAGCTGACCGGCAAATCACTGGCTTTCGGAACCAAGGAGCAGCTCAGACGGCTGGAGGCGAGGTCAGCCTCGAAGCCCTCGCCCCTCCTGAGCTCCGTCAGTTGCCGCCCCACCTGTAATGTCCCGGTGGCGCCCGGTGAGCGCGGGATGCGCCATTTTCGAACCAGGCTATCGCTCTTTACGATCACCTCGAATACCAAGAACGAGCCGTCGTCGAAGAAATTCTCGGCTACCAAGAGGGCGTACCCCTGACGTCGCTCGAGCAGCAGCGGGCGCCCAGTGCTCGACTGTACCAGCTCCACGGACGAAAAATCCGGCTCGATGTCGGCGTGAGCCGTGTCTTGGCACGCGCCGGGAAGGAAGCTTTCGACCAACGTTGCGCCGGGGATGCTCGCATCGCGCGCGGCGTAGCCCCCGCGAAACGGCGAGGCTGAGCACGACAGACACGCTAGAGTGCCGGCACAAAGCAGGCGCGCCCAACGTGGCTCGCGCGTCGCGCCGGTGCGGATCATGTTGCTCGATCGGCGGCTCGCACGGCGGCGACGAACGCCTGCACGCGCGCGAGGTCCTTCTTGCGCGGATTGCCGGGCAGCTCCACGCCGCTCGCTACGTCCACCCCGAACGGGCGCAGGGCGCGCACCGCGTCGGCCACGTTGTCTGGGTCGAGGCCACCCGCGACAATCAAATCCCGCCGCGCGGCGAGCGCTGTGGCTAGGGACCAGTCGAAGCGTTCGCCCGTGCCGCCGAGCTGCCCGGGGGTTTTGCTCTTGGCGTCCGCCAACAGGCGCGCACCCCCGTATTCCTGGGCTCGCGCGGCATCCGCGGGGCTCGCGATGGCGATGGCTTTGAAGGCCTCCGGCAGCACCAACTCCAAATCCTCCGGGGACTCGGAGCCGTGCAGTTGCAGCCAGCGAATGCCGGTGGTTTCGCGCAGCTCCGAGAGCTCATAGGCGTTGCGGTCTGCGACGACGGCGACCAGCTCCACCTGGCGGCCGACCGCGTCCGAGATGTGCGCGGCGGTGGCGTGGTCAATCACGCGCTTGGACGAGCGCACGAAATTCAGTCCCAGCGCATCAGCGCCGGCCGCGGTCGCCATGACCGCGTCCTCGACGCTCGTGATGCCGCAGATTTTGACGTACGTCACGCTACTCGATTTTGAGCAGCTCTTTGACGGTCGCAATCACTTGAGGCGCCTGAATCGGCTTGGTGATGTAAGCGTTCGCCCCGAGCTGGAGCGCGCGCTGCCGATCCTCTTGCGAACCCTCAGTGGTGATGATGACGATCGGCGTGTCCTTGTGCACCGGGTCAGTGCGCACGCGCTTGACCAGCTTCAGGCCATCCATGATCGGCATATTGATGTCGGTCACGATGATGTCGTAGCGCGCGGAGGCGAGCTTGCGCAGGCCGTCCACTCCGTCATCCGCCTCTGTGACGCGCAGGTTCTTCACCCGCGCTAGGGCGAACACCAGGAGCTGCCGCATCATCGGCGAGTCTTCAACGATTAAGCAGGAGTATTCAGCCATGCGTCACACGCTCAGGTCCAAGAACGCTTCGAGCCCAGGTAGTTTCTGATCTGCTTGGT
>JBDTJC010000230.1:0-5036 GCA_039936055.1 Polyangiaceae bacterium
CCCATTGAAGCTCGAGGGAGCGGCGGGTGGTCGCGGTGGTAGTTGGCATTCCGCCGTGTTCACGCGGCGGCCCCATTGAAGCCGGGCGTACATGGAGGAGGTGCTCGCGCCGACTGAGCATTCCGCCGTGTTCACGCGGCGGCCCCATTGACGCGGGCGGAAGTACCTCACTCATAAGATACCGAGGGGAGCATTCCGCCGTGTTCACGCGGCGGCCCCATTGAAGCGGTCTCACCCCCGGGTATGACGTGAAGCTGCTTGAATCATTCCGCCGTGTTCACGCGGCGGCCCCATTGACGCGGGCACAACTCAGAGCGGGACGCGGCTCTCATATCCACGACTGAGGTCGTTGCCACCTGCTTGTCGCAGCCCCACCTACTCGACGTGCCCCCAGTCCAAGGCTACGCCGAATTGCGCGCGCATTCGCTCGCCCACTCGGCCTTCTACGCCGTGCGGCCCCCGGGTCAGGCGGCGCTCACCGGTGTAACGAACCCGCACAGCGGCATGACCCATCGCGCGCAGCATGAGCCCCACGTCGAGCATTTGCCATTCATTGCCCCATTCGGCGTCCGCCACCGAAACTCCGTTGATGTGCTCACGTCTCCACCGCTTCTGTTGGCCAAAAAATGGTTCCGTTGGCGGCAAATAGTCGCGCTTTCCGAGCTCACTGAGCGCGCTCAGGTCTGCATCTGGTGCGCCGCCCGAAGGCAATGCAAGTCCCGACTCGACCAGCCAATCTGGCACATGTGACGAGTCCTCAGTTCCGTGTGGCCAGCGCCTTCCCGTGAGACCATCAACAAAGAAGGGCACGACGTTTGCGCGACGAGCGAGCCCAATGGCACCGAAGAATGCTGCGGCCAGTTCGCGCTCCCTCAGCGGGTCACCGAGCGTCACGAAGATCCCTGTCGCACCGAGCTCGGCGGGTTCCACGTTTTGCGGATTGCCCAGGACCCAGACAAGCCCTCGGCACAAGACGCCATCGATGAGCTTGTCTCGACTTAGGACGGCACACTTTTCTTCAACCCCTAAACCCTTGTAGCGCCCGTCGATCTTTCCTCCCTTAGAAAAGAAATACTGGGTTCTAGTTTCGGATTTTGAGCGATACTCGGGGATCGATTCCCTGAGCTTCTCCTCGATAGTAACCTCGAGATATCGCCCGGCTTCGCGCCCCTGCCGAACCTCCCCTTTCAGCTCTTTCCACCACTCGACCTGCGGGTCGCCAAATACGAGATTCGCGAATTCTTGGATTGTCGTTTCTGCGGACATCGAGGCCACCTTTCAGTTCGGGGGATAGGAATCGTAGTCGAGCTCGGTTCTCCAAATCGCGATGGCGTGCAGATCGCACGCCACGCGATCAATCACATCGAGGAGCTCAAGCTCGGCCAACCATCTCGTCGGCAGCACACTGTCGCCGTGAAGCGCGCCCAGAAGATTGCCGGTCAGGCTACCCGTGCTGTCGCTGTCGCCAGCATGGACGACTGAGCGCCACAGCGCGGCCGCAAACCCCTCGGAGGTCCGACCCTCTGCCGTCAACGCGCAGGCCAGCGCGATCGCGAGTGCCTCTTCGGCAACCCAGCCGCCGCCGAGCGTCTCGAGCGCTTCCGGCGTCGGGATCCCCAACGCAGCGAGTGCCCGCGCGCCGGCGATAGCGCGGGCTGTTTCCTGGGCGCCCACCTCCTGCTTGAGCAATTGGTCGGCGTTTGTCATTGCGCCTTCGAGGGTGGCGCCGCGCGCCAGGTCATGGATCACGGCCGCGAAGTAGGCGGCTGATAAATAGCCGCTCGGGTGACCGTGCGTGACAACCGCAGCATCGCGTCCGACTTCGAACGCGAGCTCTCGCGTCAACGCGGCGAGTCCGATGGGGGCGGAGCGCATGATGGCGCCACAGCCCTTGCTGTCATTGGGCGGCGCCTCGATTGTCGGCAACTCTGAAGAATGCTTGAAATCGAGCGCTCTCAGGTTTGTGTTCCCAGGAGCGCGGGCCACGTGCAATCGTCGTTCGCCAAACAGCCATCCGGGGCTCTCCATCGGCTCTGCGCGCTCGTCACGAACCTGAGTCGCATACCACCTTCGCAGCGCGAGGCGAATCATGCCTGTCGTCGAACTGATTCCGCGGTTGCGGTAGCGCTGCTCGCTGCGAATGATTCCCTCCGCGGTAAATAGCGTCATCTGCGTATCGTCAGAAATGACGGCAGGCGCGGCGCTCGCGTAAGCCAGTGAATCCGGCACAAAGGGGCCGAACTTCTGCAAGACAAGCTTGCTCGACTGCGTAAATTCGATCGGGTACCCGAGCGCGTCCCCCAGCGCGCCTCCGAGCAAACAGCCACGAAATGGCGACAAGCCCGGGCCATCCACTAGCTCAGGACGAAGTTCAACCCTGGCCGCTCGACGCTTCTGCAGCCAGCGCCCATGTTCTTTGAGGAAGCGTTCCTGCCCCGCAGTCTCGACTGTTCCCGCGCGCGCAGTGCGCACCGTTCGGAGGGCGAGTTCCAAGCCCATACCGCGATCAAGCAGGCAGGCTGTGGCGACCAGACCCGAGCGCCCGAGGCCGCCCCGACAATGGACCGTTACATTGCGGCCCTCAGCACTGGCCGCTAAGATCGTGCGCACACACGCGGCCAGAACCTCGTGTGACGCAGGCACACCTCCATCTGCAATCGGGAACTCGACCACTTCGAGACCACGTGATCGAGCGCGCTCGACGAGCTCATCAATTCGGAGTGCGTGGGCCTCCTGCGTCTCCAGTAGATCCACGAGCACGCACGTGCCGTACACTTCGCAAAGTCTCCCGAGATCCGTTTCCAGGTCGCGCTCCCACCGACCAGAGATGCCGGCAGCGTTCTTTCCCGGCGCGAACGTCATTCCGATACGCCCGGGCAACCCGACGGCGTGAACCGGAAGAAAGTCGACTCGAATCGGGGATGAATCCGATGTTTTGATGGTCACGTTGCCCTCCCTCGATGAAGTTAGGACTTCACGTTCGCGAAAGCAACGGGGTCATTGAGCGACAAGCCAGTCAATGTCCGCCCAGTGAAAATGCGACGTGCTGGCCTTGCTGCGCAGCAATTGGGTTCTTATCGACCAACCTTCATGACACAGGCATCGATTCAAAACTTCTCGCTCGACATTCAGTACGGCAACCGAGCTCCCGGGGGTAAATCTCTCTTGTCCAAGACCGCCTGGCTCGGCCTGCACAAGCGATTCGAAGAGTCATCGCCGGGCGTGGCATATGAGACATTGATGGCCTCGCGATTGAACACGGAGCTTGAGGTTGCCGATGATGAGGCATCGCGCTGGTTGCTAGTGCTGCAACAATGGAACCTCGCTGCGCGCGACGCCGGTATCTTGACGAGGCTTCATTCCTCTAACGCCGACTTAACTGCGCTACTGTTTGCGCTCAGACTCAGTCAAGTGCCGCCTGTGCCCTTTGCAGTTGGGGATTTTGTGCAAAGGTCAGGGCTCTCCCTGTCCCTGGAAATCTGCGGGGGGAGCCTGATGACCGCGGCCGATTTGGCGCGCGGCTATTTCGCGCGCGCTGGCGTGCTCCAGCGAGAAGGCGCCCCCTGTTCGCGGGCTGGGACGGACTTGTCGATGACGCTCTGGGCGAGCTCAGGGCCGAGTGTCGGAGGCCGGCTTGCCCAACACCTCCCGCGAAATTTGGTCAACTACTGGCGTCCGGAACCGGAGGTGCGAGGGGACGGCCTGTACGAGTTTCTCGGCACGCAGAGGCTCGTCGGAATCCCGTTCGTTGATGCTGCACCGATCGCAGCCGACATTCGCATCTATCGGCCGGCGACATTCTTGGAGCTGATGGCATTCGTTAGCTTTTCGCTCGGACGTGAAATCGATCCGAAGACCCACGTTGAATTTCTTGCGCGGCGCCCGGCTGCAGATTTGCCCGAGTTCGCACGAGAGCACTTGCGGGAGACCCATGGACGATTGATCGACAGAGAGCAATCGTGCGAGATCCTGATGAGTATTTGCGGCTGCGACCTGACCAGAGCAGACAAGCTGCGCCGGGGTCTCCGGTTGAAACGGCCCGCGGCGGCGATTGAGCTGTCCAAAGCACTCACGAGGAAGGGGCTGCCTGGCCGCACCCATCATGAGATTCACTCTTGGCTCAGCGATGCAGCCTACAGCCGCGGACTGGCTCGAGCGACTTTGGTTGGGGTCGCGCACTACATCTTGGAAGGCGCCTTCCTGAAATGCCATTTCCCGGTCGAATTCGAAAGCGCTCTCGCTCAAGACGCTTTGGCAAGGGGACTGGCAACCTAGGCGAAGCCTTAGCATCGGAACAACCCGACGGTCGTGCGGCTGTCGCGTGGCGACACCGGAGGACGCTCATCTCGCGCCTGCTCCGCTTTCGCGTCATTGCTGAATCCAAGTCATCTGTCCGACAGCAACGGCGCCTGAGCGCGCACGACGCCGCGCCCGAGGCTCGCCAATAGGTCTCCTTTGCCGAGCAACCGTTCAGCGCCATTTTGATCGAGAATGATCCGAGAGTTAGTCTGCGACGCGACCTGCAGCGCGATTTTTCCGCCCAAGTTCGACTTGATGATCGGAGGCACGGTCTCGCGATCGGGGCGCTGAGTCGCCAGGATCAGGTGGACACCCGCTGCTCGCGCCTTTGCGCCCAGGCGCCGCACGCCGGCGAAGAACGCCTGAGATGAGCTCTTGTCCGTGAAAAGGTCCTGAAATTCGTCGATCACCAGCACGCGGCGATTGAGACGATCGGCATGCGACGATTGCTCGTTGTACTCCTCAATATCCATGACCTGCGCGGCCTCGAAGAGTTTGTATCGCTCTTCCATCACTTCAACGAGTTGCTCGATGACGGGCAGCGTGTCCTCCAAGCCCGCGCGGATCGGGCCTTCCAAGTGAGCCGCTACCGCGGAGCGGAACGACGCGCCGTTGGGGGTTAGGGCGTCCAAACGCTATCGAGTCGACATAATCGTATCAGTATGCGAACTCGTCGATGCCGGCCGAGGGGTCGCTCGGTTGAGATATTCTAAACCAGGGGCCAATGTGAAGTCGCG
>JBDTJC010000231.1:0-6551 GCA_039936055.1 Polyangiaceae bacterium
GGCAAACCAGACCCGTGTTCGTGTACAACCTGATCGTGGCCGGCAGCGTGGAAGAACGCATGCTGCGCTTGCAGCAGAAAAAACAGCAATTGGCAGCCACTTTGCTGGGCAGCGGCGGCGTCCCCTCGCGGCTCACCGAAGGGGATCTGGAAGACTTGTTCGCCCCGCTGGCAGACTGAGCCTCGGTTGCTCGGGCTGGGCTTCTGAGCTACCGACGCTAAACCGAATGCGAGGTTCTGGTCTGGTCTGGTCGGCGAGCGCGTTGGGCGCGGCGCTTGCGTTCACCGCGGTAACAACGACCGCTCAGGCGCAGAGCTCACCGACACCCGCCGTTTGGTACCGCGCCTCGGCGGAGTGTCCCACTGGACCCGAATTCCTGAGCAAGATCGCGGACAGCAGCACGCGCGCGCGGCTCGCCCAAGCCGGCGATCACATTGATTTCGTGGTCACGCTACTGGCTGCGAACGGCGAAACTGTGGGCCGCTTGGAGCGGCAAACCAATGGCGGCACGGTCGCGATCCGTGAGCTGCGCGACGTGACTTGTGCTCAGGTCGCCGAAGCGTTGGCGTTGAGCCTGGGTTTGGCGTTGGATCCGGCGTCTCCCGCGAGCGAGGCGGCAGCGCCGGAGGTTGCGCGTACACCTGAAGTCGTCGCAGCGCCGGCGCCCACTGTCTCGCCGCCTACGCGTGCGATCGCTCCAACGCCCAGCGCGTCTCCGACCCAGATGAAGCTCGACCATCCGCCAACGCAAACGCAAACGCAAAGCGGTCGCACTTTTGGCGTGGAGGCAGGCGCCCTCACGGGCCTCGGCACTCGATCCATGCTCCGCGGCTCTGCGTTCTTGGACTTCGCTCGCGTGACGCACCACCTGTCAGTGCGCGTGGCAGTGGTCGGTGCGCTGGGCTCCTCGCCTACGCCATTCGGCTCGGTCAGCCGCTGGCTGCTCGCAGGGCGCAGCGAGGTTTGCCCCTGGCGTTGGGGTGGCGCGCGCTTGGACCTGTCACCCTGTGCGGCGTTTGAACTCGGGGCAACGAGCGCCTCGGTGGGCGAGCACAGCGACCATGCTCTGTGGGCAGCGCCAGGGGTCGGCGTGCGCGCGAGCGTCGCAATCGTCCCTTGGTTCCGCCTGGAAGCGGGCGCCGGGGTTCTTTTACCAGTGCTGCGAGCGCACGTATTCTACGGAGCGCAACCCTTGTATCAGGATGAAATCATTGCGTTTCAGGCGACGCTAGGCGTTTCCTTCGGGCAACCTTGATCGGCTGAGGAGGCTCCGGACATTGCCGCTTCGAGACGACGTGAGCGGGACTCAGAGCAAGCTGTTGCCAGCCGTTGCGGCCCCCGGGCGCGCGAGCGAGCAACGGCAAACCATCGAACAGCTCGTGAGTCTTCACTACCGCTTCGTGTGGAGAGTGCTGCGCGGTTTCGGCTTGTCGCCGGCCGACGCGGAAGATGCGGCTCAGCAGGTATTCATGATCGCCACGCGCAAACTCGAGAGCATCGACCCCAGCCGCGCACGTTCCTTCGTGTACGGAACGGCGATGCACGTCGCCAACAACGCGCGACGCGGCCTGCGTCGACGACGCGAGGTACCGGACGATGCAGACGAAGAGCGCAGCGCGCCATCCGACCGAAGCCCCGAGAATCAGACCGAGCTCAGTGAAGCGCGCGCGTTGCTCGCGGAGATCTTGGCGCAATTGCCGGAGAAATCTCGGCGCGTGCTGGTGCTAGCCGAAATCGAGCAGCTGGAGGTGCCGGAGATCGCCGGTCTGGAGGGCATCCCCGTCGGCACGGCCGCTTCTCGACTGCGGGTCGCGCGTCAACAATTTCGCACGCTGCTCGAAGCGGCGCAGGATCGCAACCCATTCACGGGAGCAACGTGAGCGCGCCGGATCCGCTCGATCAATTGGGCGCGCAGCTGTTTCGGGCAGCGCGTGAAGCGCCGATCCCCGAAGGAGCGATGGCGCGCGTGCTGGAGGCAGCACACGCCGGTCGCGCCGCGCCTGTCGCTCGCCTCACGCGGGCGGTCAAATTGAGCCTATTCGGCGCCGCGGCGGCGCTCGCGCTCGCCGCTTCGGTGGCGTTGCTGGCTCGTCGGCACGAAGCCACGGATCGCATCAGCGCCGAACCGTCGTCGACGCTGATCCGTCGCCAACAGCAGGCGGCCCCTTCCGCCCCCGTGCTCGCACCCAAGTCCGCAACCAGCGCGGTCTCCAGCGCGGCGCCCGTGGTCAGCGTCAACGCGCCGGCACCGGTGCGCTCGGCACCCGTCAGCCTGAGTGATGAACTTGACGCGCTAAAGGTCGCGTCGACTGCGCTTGCCGCCGGAAACAGCAGTGCCGCGCTCGCCGCGCTCGATCAATACGACCACGTACTCAAGGGCAAGAAGATGCGCGCAGAAGCCACGCTGCTGAGGATCGAAGCGCTCTCGCGTGCGGGCCAGACGGAGGCCGCCAGCGCATTGGCACAGCAGTTCGTAGACAAGAATCCGGAAAGCCCGCTCGTGGATCGAGCGCGGTCTTTCGCAAGGCAATGAGGCGCGAGGGTGGGAGGAAAATCATGAATTGGAACCGGCCGAGTCGTTGGCTTTTGATGCTCTTGGTGGTCGGCTGCAACGCCAAGCTACAGACGGAACCGGAAGCATCTGGTGGAGCCGGGGCGGGCGGGGCCTGCGACTCACTCGCAACGTGTTTGGGTGGTGATGGTGCGGACCCAGTGGCCGCGGGGGCGCCTGCGGTTGGGCCTGCTACTGGGCAACGCGGGCAAAAATGCATCGCGGGGGGGGCGGTCACGGAAGCGGATGGGAATCCGGGCAAGACGCCGATCACGACGCTGGATCGCTGCAACGACGGGCTCGCGTGCGACGCGACGAAGCACTGCACGTCGATCCCGAATTGCCCGCAGAGTTCGGGCCCGTGCGTCGTGTACGGCACTCCCGTAGTGCAGGACACGAACACCGGCGGCTCCGGCGGCTCGGCAGGGGGCGGGCCCGTCGCGGCAGGCGCGGGGGGCACGGCGACCGGGGCGACCGGGGCCGAGGGCGGCATCGTCGCGCTCGCCGCGGACGACGCGCACTTGTACTGGCTGGAGTACGGAACGCGCGACAACCTCGGCAACTATCAAAACGACGGCGCACTGCGCGCCTACGATCTCGCGACTGCCAAAACAACCACGCTCGCGGGCAATCTCCCGGGGCCGAATGCACTCGGCATCACCGCTGGGCATGCCTACGTGGGCGTAGACGGAGGCTCGCTGATCGGCAGCGCACCGCATCTGCAGCTCCTCACATTGCCACTGAGTGGCGGCGCCCCGACGGTGGTACAGGAATCGGTGGCACCGACTTCTTTCGCTGCCGCCGGTGATCAGGCGTTTTGGAGCACCAACAGCGCGGTGTACACAGTCGAGCCGAGCGGGGCAGCCGCTCCAACGCAAGTGCGCGATTCCTCTGCCGCGGGGCTCCAAGCGGATGCCGCTGACCTGTATTTCGTGGGGCCGAATGGCGGCAGCGACGTAATCTTGCGTCAGCCGCAGACGGGGCCGAACGCGGCACCGACACTGGTGGTCCCGCAAACCTACGCCTTCACGCTGAGTGGAGACTCGCTCTATGGCGTCGAGACACTTGGGTTTGCCGAAGGCATGACCTTGGATCAGGTGCCGAAGGCCGGCGGCAACTGGACGCGCGAGCGTGCGCTCGGCGCCGGAGACCCCGGATCGGTCAAGATCATCGGTGACCGCTACTTCGTCGCGGCGATCCCTCCATATCCGGTCGGCGGCAACACCCGTGGCGGCGACAGTTCGAAAGGGATAATGCTCACCGGCCTGCTTTCGTCCAGCGCGCCGCCACTTCGCTTGGTTGAAACCTCCACGTCAGTGGTGTGGCAGGCGACCGCAACCTCCGTCTTCTGGACAGACGGCAACGCGATCTTCTCGCGCCCGGTCACGGGTAAATAGCGCTGTTCGGCGCTAGAGCTTCTTCAGCTCTTTGGGTTCAACGTAGTCGTTCGGCTGGAGCACCAGCCGTTCGACGCGTTGTCCAGTTTCGAGGCCGGACACGATCGCTTCCAAGTCCGCCTCGGTAACGCGGCCGTACATGTAGTTGTCTGGTTCGACGGCGATCACGGGGCCGACCCAGCAGGCGTCCAAGCAACTGGATGTGCAGGCGCGCGCTTCGAGTTCGGCCAAGCCACGTTGTTTGAGCATGCCCTTGAGCTTCTCGTGTAATTCCACGGCGCCGCGCGCGGCGCACGAGCCCTTGGGGGTGCCGTCGGGACGGCGATTCACGCACACGAACAAGTAGCGTTTTCTCTGAGACATTTGGGTTCTCGTCGCAGCCTAGCTCGACATCGTGACGGCGCGCACGGACTCCGACACGATCCCGAGGAGCTCCTCCAAATCCGCGTCGGGGATGTTCATGGAGGGGGCGATATACACGATGTGACCCAGCGGGCGCAGGTACGCGCCACGCCGCAATGCTTCCTTGTACACGCGCTGGCCGCCGCGCTCGAGGTAACCGCGCTGGCCGTCCAGTTCGAGCGCGCCGATCATGCCCAGCGAGCGCGTAGTGGTCACCCCCGGAATGTCCCTGAACGACTCGAACGCAGCGGCGATGCGCTGCGCCTTCGCTGCCGCCCGCTCCAACACTCGCTCATCCTCATACACACGCAGCACCTCCAGCGCCACCGCCGCGCCCAGCGGATTGCCGGCGAAAGTATGACCGTAGAAGAAGGCGCGCCCGTGCCCGCCGAAAAACCCCTCGAATAGGCGGCGCGTGGTGAGCGTTGCGGCCATCGGCAACATGCCCCCGGTGAACGCCTTGGACGTGCACATCAAATCCGGGACCACGCCCGCGTGCTGCGAAGCCCACATTGGCCCGGTGCGCCCGTACCCGGTGAAAACCTCATCCAGCACGAGGAAGACGTCATACTTGGTGGTGAGGGCGCGGGCCCGGCGCAGAAATTCCGCGTCGTACATGCGCATGCCGGCGACGCCCTGGACCATTGGTTCGAGCACGACGGCGGCAACGCGATCCGATTCCGCCTCGAGCAACGCTTCCAGCGCCGCGAAGGCGCGCTCGTAGCCGTCGCTCGCGGCCGGCACCCGCAGGCAATCCACCACCACGGAGGCGAATGGGCGCCGAAATAACTCGATGCCGCCGAGCATCGCGACGCCCAGCGTGTCACCGTGATAGGCGCCTTCGAAGGCCACGAAGCGCGTGCGCTCGGGACGGCCGTTTTGTAGCCAATATTGCAGGGCCATCTTCAGCGCCACCTCGATGGCCGTGGAGCCGTTGTCGCTGAAAAAGACGTGCTCTAGGCCAACCGGCGCCACTGCGACCAGGTTCTTTGCCAGGAGCGCTGCGGGCTCGTGAGTCATGCCGGCGAGCGCGGTGTGGCTGAGGCGTTCCGCTTGCGCGCTGAGAGCGCGCACCAAGCGCGGGTGGCTGTGGCCCAGTGCGTTGCACCACCACGACGAATTGCCGTCCAAATACACCCGGCCATCCGTATCGAATAACCGCGAGCCGCTGGCTCGACTGATGACCAATGGCTTGGTTTCGGCGATGTACTCGTCCATTGCCGTGTACGGGTGCCAAACGTGCGCTTTATCCAGCGCTATCACTGACTCACGAGGCAAATCTTTGGTCATCGTTCAGGCCAAGTGATGGGGCACTGGCTCGCCCGCCGCAAGCTCTTCCTCCGCTGGCGCGCCCAGCGGCAAAAACAGCGTCACGCTGGTACCCTCTCCCTCTTCGCTCTCGATTAAGAGCTCTCCGCCGTGCGCCTCGATGATGCGCTGCACGATCGGCAAACCCAAGCCCGTGCCGCTGGGCCGGGTGGTAAAAAACGGGTCGAGGGCGCGTTCGCGCACTTCCGGATCCATGCCGTGGCCGTGATCTTTGATTTGGATCGAGACGGCCGGCCCGGTGCTGATACTGCCGCGCGTCACGATGATGTCTACGCGACCGCCACCCTTCATGGCTTGGCAAGCGTTCTGCACCAAGTTGTCGAACACCAGGCGAAACAAGCTCGGGTCCACCCAAACCGTTTTGATGTCCGGGTCATCGTCGATCGCCACCACAATGTCGTGGCCGTCCATCGCTTGCGAACGGGAACGACTGGCGAGCTCCACCAGCGAAACCGGTGAACGCTTCACGTGGACCGGCCGTGCGAAGCGCAGCAAATCCGTGACGAGGCGATTCAAGCGCGCGGCCTCTTCATCGACGATCCCTAGCAAAATCCCGCGATCTTCCTCGCTGCCCGAAACGCGACGTAAGCCGGCAACTGCGTTGACGATCACGGCCAGAGGATTGCGCACCTCGTGGGCGATCGCTGCGGCGAGCTCACCCACGGCCGCGAGTTGATTCTTGGTGACGAGCTCGCTCTGCACATTCTTCAGCTCGGCGTGGGAACTGCGCAGCTCATCCGTACGGACCTGCAACCGCTGCGTGGTCATCTCTAGACCGCCCGCCGCCACGCGGTAACGCAAGAGCACGGTACCGGCCACGCCGAACGCAAAAACCAGGAAAGCGTGTGGGAGGAGGCTAAGCGTGTGCGTGA
>JBDTJC010000232.1:0-19846 GCA_039936055.1 Polyangiaceae bacterium
GACGCCGCCCACGACAGAGTCCCGCCCGTGTACGGCTTACCCTCGGCAAATTCCGTCGCGGATTGCCCGCTTCGTCCCCATTCTTCGATCCGCCCCGCCCAGACCGCTTCCGTTTTTGGCTTCATGCCCACGAAGATGCCGACGAATCACCCGCTTGCGAAGAACGGGCTCGGCGCACCGGATACGAACTAGCAGCACCTGGGGCGGCGTTGGGTCATACCTCCCGCGTTCGAGCCTAGTCTTAAGTGTCTCCGAGAACCGCTTCCCGACCTCCCCGAGCACGCCGTCCTCCGGCCTTGGAGGCAACAGGTCGTTTCTCTATGATCCGCGACGTGCCGCCGACTCTAGGTCCAGCTCATCCACGAGTTCCTGAAAGACGTCCTTCATCGCAATTCTTTCGTCGGGCGGCACCGCGTCGTCCCCATCGCCACGATGATCGCAGTCTGCCTGTTGATGACGCCCTGCGCGTCGCGGTTCACCTTACCTCTCCACTCGGCGTCAGGGGGCCTACTAATCAAGTCTGCCACCTTCTAGCCCGTTGCCCTGCTATTGCCCCGGCCCACCTCTCAGAGCGTCCTATCGCGTCGCGCTAGGTCCTCCCGCGAGCGCCCCGTCGTGCCGCTATGGCCACGACGGGCTGGCATCGCCGCGGCTTTGGACGTGTGGCGAGCACCCTCCGGATACAGCCGCGCCTTAGACGGCTCGGTCAATCGCCTTTCGTTGTTGCGCACAGAAGGGCTCGACCTGCCGCGGCCCCGACGGCTTCAACCAGGTCCGTCAAAACACCCATTGCGCCGTTGATCGTCGTCGTGGTCTCAGCCAAATGACGATGCGAATGAGGCTCGACACGCGCTTGTCGCGTCCCCTGCCGGTTTCATAGCCCACGGAAATTCACCAGACAGACGCGCACATGACGCGACGCCCCGGACTCTTGAAGGTAGGGTGGCGCACCCTTGATGCCGAGCACCGCCGCGCCCGACCGATCTCGCTCTGAACCCACGCCCTACGCGCACTACATTCGCTTGGCTGAGCTCGAGACGCTCTGGCCTCGTGCGCCCGAAGCTCGGCCAGGCGAAGTCGTCCTGGCGTGCGGCTTCCAAGCTGCGGAGCTTTGCCTACGATTGATCGACGATGCGTTGGGCGATGCGCGCGCGGCCGCTTTCTCCGAACAGCGCGTGAAAAGATACGTCAAGCACCTGGTGGACGGCGTGGAGCTCACGTGCGATCTGCTGCGGAGTATTCCGGCGCCGCCGCTGGCCGCGCCGAAGCGTGCTCTCGAGCAGGCGCCGGGCTTTGGCGTGCTCGGCCGAGTTAGTAGAGAGCTGCTCGACGCGAGCACTCGGCGGCTGCTGCTGGCGACTTGCCAAGTCCCTTTCCGGCTCGGAATCGAGCGGCAACTTGAGCACGCTCGGGAAGCGCGCGGCCTGGCAGAGTGCGGTGCTGCGGATCGCAGCGGCGAGACGCCCACCCTGGACTACGCGAGCGTCGTTGCTCCCGAGTGCGTCCGAAAGCTGCGCGAGCCGAGCCCCAGCGGCCCCGAAGATCACCTGTTCTCCACAGCTCATCAGATCACCGAATGTTGGCTGAACATCGCGCACCACTATCTCTCGGCTGCGCTCAGCGCAGCCGAAGCTCAGCGCTGGGATGAAGTGGCGGATGCTTTAGCATGCGCCAATGCCGTCCTGCCGCTCGTCGGCGAGGCTGGGCAGCTCCTCGATCAGATGGTGCTTGCCGACTATCACCCGCTGCGAGTGCGGTTGCGTGACGGAAGCGGCGCACAGTCCAGCGCGGCTCAAGGACTGGCGCCCGCCGTGCGGCGTGTCGGAGAAGCGCTCTGGGCGGCTCTCGCCGCCACCGATCTCGAGGTGCTCGATGTCTTGGATCGCCCATCCGACCACTTGCAGCTCTACCGCTGCCTCGGGGCCCTGAAGACCGCGGGCAAGCTTGCACAGAGCTTCTTGTTCAATCACTACTTGCTCACGCTTGGGGTTCTCGGCACGCACTCGCTTGGCTCGCTCGGGTACGAAATCCGAGAGCTCGCAGAGCGCGCGGCGCAGCCGCTGCTACCCGAGATCAACCAGGCGCATCACGACTACGTCATGCTCACCAATTTCGAGCACGGCGGCCATTCGGGGAGCATCGTGTACAGAAACGAGCTCGCCCAAAGCGGCGATCCGTACCGCGTGCCCGCGGCGGCCACTCCGCGAGCGACGTGTCCGCGATCGATCGTGGAAGCTCGCGTGGCCGCGTATTTCCGCTGCATTGAGCAGCGAGATAGCGAGGCTTGGGTCGAGCTCTTTCATCCGGTTTGCGGCCAGCTGCACGACGTTGTGGGCACTCGCCCCTACCTCGGTCCGCGACGGCTGCGAGTGTTCATCAACGGCATGTTCCGCGCTTTCAGCGAGATGCGCGCGAGCTGCTCCGCGCCACGCATCGAAGGGAACGCCGCGCTCGTGGACTGGCGCTTCGAAGCGATTTCGTATCACGGAATCGCGACTCTGCTCGAAGGCTGCGAGGAATTCCTCTTCGACGCAGAAGGTCGGATCGTCAAAGCGACCGCGCACTGGCAGCCGGAGCTCGTTGCGGGCCAATGGCGCGCTGCAGGTCCCGAACGCGTCACGCAATCCCACCCGGCGCACCCTCACTCGTACATCGCGGACCTCGCGCCCCGAGCTCTCGAAGTACGCCCCACGGGTGCTCGCAAGTGACGGAATGCTCGAGGCCTGGAGAAAGCGGCCGCATCAGGATTGCCTGTATATATTTGCGCTGAAAATTCGTGAAATTGCGACGCACGGAGCACCGTCCACGGGAGCGCACCTTGCGCAATCAGCGCCTCTTGCAGCACTTTTCCGGCGTAGTAGCCAAGCGGCGCGCGATCGATGCCCACGATGGACAGCGCCACATAGTGTGAAACGCCAGCTGCTAGGCCCTCCCGGAGGAGGTGCGTCGTGACCGCTCGAAAGAAGCTCTCAGACTTTCTCGGCAGACCGAGTGCGAATCGTAGCGACGTCGACTACCGCTCCCGCGCCTGTTAGCGCCGCGGCCAAGCCCGCGCCGGTAACCAGGTCCACTCCGGCGGAGCGCGCAAGCACAACAGGCGTGTGCCCCAATTCACCGACGAAGAAACGGGGCTGCACTACAACCTGGCTCGATATTACGCACCCGACCTGGGCCGGTATATCTTGAGAGATCCCCTGGATTTTGCCGCCGGTCCGAACCCGTACCTCTACTGTTACAATGATCCGGTGGGCGCTCTTGGCAGGGAGATGCGGGCACAACAATTCCTGAAGCTCTTCGCGGGACAGCTGCCGCTGTCTGAACTGGACGAGCAAGTGGAGGTCGCGATTGCTGTGCCTTCGGTGACCGCGCAACACATGCTCAGCAATCCTCGCACACGCGAATTCGACATTCACGGGACCCATGTCCTGGCCCGGTATTTGGTAGGTCTCGAGGAACTGTTCCCGTCGCTCAGTAAATAAAATGCTGCGTCTGTGACTGTCGGCCGCGCAGGACCTCTGAGCGCCGCGCCGCAAATTCCTGCGCGAGCGCACGCCGCGAATGGTCCTAGCAGCCTCCCTCGCAATCTGCTGAACCCGAAGCCACATCACCGCCCAATCCGTTCCGCGCTCCCTGCTGGCTACTTCGTGCGATCGCCAACGCGGCCCCCTCGGGACGCCCTACTGCGCATACTGATACGATTATGTCGACTCGATAGCGTTTGGACGCCCTAACCCCCGAGTGATCCCGCCTGGTGTGAGCAGAGGCAGCCGTGGTTCGACCTGGTGCAGGGAGAGCTCTCGCGTCTACCAGCGCCATGGCTGTTCGCCTGGACTTCGGCGCTCGGCGTTCCCAGAAATGCCTTCCTCTCCGTGTCGGGATTCGATGAAAGTATCACGATGTCACTGCGACGAAGCGACGGGAGCGCGCGAGTGCATGGTCTTGACTGATCCTCAACCGAGTTGGGCGTGCGTGTCGCCGGACGGCAAGACCGCGGTAGCGCAGCATGAGAGCGAAGTCGGGAGCTGGAGTTTGACGACGCGCAAGCTTACTGCGTCGTTCCCGCTCAACCTTGGCAGTCTAGCTGCGGGCGAATGCAGCTTCATCGGCGCGCAACGGGTGTTCGTGAAGGCGGCTCAGTTCGGTCCCGCATTCCTGATCGACTTGAGCTCGCGATCGGTCACGCCGGTGTCGCTGCCCAAGGGCAACAGCGTCATCTCGCCGAACGGCGCTTGGATCGCGCGCTGGGATCAAACGTTCGACGGACAGACCGGCGACGTCGAGCTTTAGCGCCTCGGACAGACCGCCGAGCGTGTGCGCGTGCTCTCGGGCTCGGCGGGCACATTTCACGCTGCCTTCTCAGCAGATGACGCTGCCCTGATTACAGCCGATGGAGCTGGCCGTGTCGTGCACTGGGCAATCGCCAGCGGCGCGCGCATGCTCTGGCGCGATCGAACCGATCGCCGGCGCTTCGACACTTCGGTCAACGTGAGCGACGCGCTGGACGCTCCATGGAACGGCGAACTCGCAGAAGATCAGCCTCCGGCGAGCCGCGAAGTGACCCCAGATCCCGCGACGGCGCTGCGATTTTCTGCGGATGGCCGGCTCGCGCTGGTCGCATACCAGGGCGGGAGCCTACAATTGTTCGACGCCTCGTCCGGCAAACGCCGCGAGACATTTCGCGGTCGAGTTGTCGCACTCAGAGCGGTCACGAGTTTCCGCACGCTAGTCGCCACGAACCCAGCGAACCCATGATCGGCGAGCACGCGGGCAAACGTGCCGAGGATCCCGGCTCAACGTTAGCTGGAGCCGAGCTCGTGAACATGCCTACGGCCACGGGCTATGAGAGCACCCCAGATCGTCAGGAACACGCTAACTATTCGTTAACTTAATGGTTTTTACTCGAACAGGCCCGCGCTGTGAGCGTCCGCTCCGGGTTGGGACGGGCCGCGCTGGCGAAGATGTTGCACGTGTGATAGCCGCGGGGTACCGGTGACCAAAACGTCGGCAATATTCTTGTCTTGTCGTTTTCCGTTGAACAAATGGTGGCCTCAGCGCAGTGCAGGAGAGGGCCACAAGAGCGCGCATCTTGATCAAGCGCGGCCAACCTCCCAAGGACAACCTTTTATGAGACATGCTCTTTTCGGATTCCGGGGCGGAGCGTTTTTCGCAACCGTCGTAATTTTTGCCGCCGCCTGCTCCAGCTCCGTCAAGAGCGGATCGGGTGGTGCCGGGGGAACGGGTGCCGGGGGAACGGGTGCCGGGGGAACGGGTACCGGGGGAACGGGTGCCGCCGGCCCGTCCTGCACCGACGTCAAGGCGTGCGGAGGCTCGGTGGTGGGGACCTGGAAGGTCTCGTCCTCCTGTTTGAGCTTGGCGGGCGACCTCGACGGCGGGTACTTGAGTCTCGGCTGTTCCAAAGTGCCGGTGACCGGCACGCTCACCACCAGCGGCACCTTCACCGCCAACGCCGACGGCACCTACACCGACAACACGGTGACGACCGGTTCCGCGAGCATGTCGCTGGGCAACGACTGCCTCACCGTCTCCTCAGTCATCGTGACCTGCGAGAAGGCGGCGGACGCCTTCGCGCCGATCGGTTTGAAGAGTACTTGCTCCCTCACGGCGGGGCAGTGCACCTGCTCCGCAGTGGTCGACCTGCACGGCGGGCTCGGCTACTTGATGGATCAGATATCGACGCAGGGAACTTACTCCACGAGCAACAACACGCTCATGACGGACGTCAACTACTCCTACTGCGTGGCAGGTGACAAACTCACGCTCACGCCCCAATTCCAGCCAATCTCGGGCACGGTGGTGCTGGATAAGCAAGCCTCGTCGGGCACGGGCGGCTCCGCCGGTACCGGGGGCGGCGCGGGGGCCGCTGGCGGCGGCACGGGTTCGTCGGGCTCCGGCGGCGCTGCGGGCAGCGGCGGAATCGGTGGCGGCGCCGGCGCCGGCAACGGTGGCGCGGCCGGTGGCCCGTCGGGCCAGCGGCCCTGCGACCTCTACGCGGCGGGCAACACCCCCTGTGTCGCGGCCCACAGCACCGTTCGCGCGCTCTTCAGCGCTTACAGCGGAGCGCTCTACCAAGTGAAGCGCGCCGACGGCATGACCAAGGACATCCCGGCCCTCAGCGCGGGAGGCGTTGCGGACTCCTCCGTGCAGGACTCCTTCTGCATGGGCACGACCTGCACCATCTGGCGCATCTACGATCAGTCGGGGCACGGCAACTTCGTCGACGCGGAGACGCCGGGCGGCGTGGTCGGCGGAAACTCTGGCTCGACGGCGGCGAACGCGTCCCAGGAAGGGCTGATGGTTGGCGGCCATAAGGTCTACTCGCTCTACACCAAAGGCTCGCAAGCGTACTGGCACGATGGCTCCAAGTCGGGCATGCCCCTCGGCAGCGAGCCAGAGGGCATCTACATGGTCACGAGCGGCAAGCACGTGAGCAGCGGCTGTTGCTACGACTACGGCAACGGTGAGACCAGCCGCCATTACATGGCGGGGCCCTCGATGGATTCCATCTACTTCGGCACGTCGACGCAGTGGGCGCACGGCGTGGGCTCCGGGCCCTGGATCTTGGCCGACATGGAGGACGGCATGATCACGCAGGGGAGCGGCGGCAACAACCCCAACCTGGTTAGCCAGCCGTTCGCCTACGTCACGGCGATGGAGAAGAACGACGGCACGGCCAACTTCGCGCTCAAAGCGGCCGACGCCACCAGCCCAACATTGAACACGTACTACTCGGGTGCGTTGCCGGGGAGTAAGAAGCCCATGAAGAAGCAAGGGGCCATCGTGCTCGGTAGCGGCGGGGACTGCTGTTTGACCAACAACACCCTATCCTTCGGCACCTTCTACGAGGGCGCAATCGTCGCCGGTTATCCGACCGATGCCACCGAGACCGCTATCCACGCCGACATCGTGCGCGCAGGCTACGGCAAGTAGCGGACGACGGCGAAGGCCCCCCACCGCTCGCCAGCCGCTGACCGAGGCGGCGCGCGGCGGTAAGGGGGGCGGGCGACGGTGCCCGGGAGCCGCGCCCGAAGCTTCGGAAACGAGACGAGCCGCACCGAAATCACACCGGCGTCGGATCGTTCGCGCGAACCACGACGTATGAGAACCGTACCGCCGCCCACCTTCTTCCGTGCCAGAGCAAGGCGGCAAGCAGACTCAAAGGCAAGGCGCTGACCCCGGAGGAACGCGAAGCTTGCTGTCAACTCGTGTGCCCAGCGACTATCTTGGCGTGGTTTCGGTGACTTCGGCCACGAAGTAGAACCAGCCAGAGTGCAGGCTTCCACCCAAGCGCCCACCGAGCGCCGTCGAAGGCGCCGCACCCAACGCGCCGAACAGCGCGGCGCGGACCGCGAATGGGGACCGCCCTCCGCGGTCGCTCGCTGTGGCTGATGTCGTGCGTCGATCGCGCTGAGGTGGTGTGGGCGGCGTGACAGCCGAACTCGGCGCTTCGGGCGCGGGCGCTTCGGGCAACTCGGGCTGACTTTGCGCGGCTTCTTTTTTTGGGGTGGGTGCGCCCTCGGCAACAGCGTCGACGGCCTGTGGTCCGCCCAGGGCGGCGCTCGGATCGAGCGCGATGCTGATGGCGAGGGCGAGCGATGCCACGAGCTCATCGCAATGTTCGAGCCGGTCGTTCAGCTCGCGCGATCCCCGAATGATGCCCTGCTCGTCGATAAGGCGCATTTGCGCGCGCAGTCCCGAGTCCACGTCTGTGATTTGGACCACGATGGTCTGTCGAGCTGCGTGAAAGAACGGATCGTAGCCGAGGCGTTGCGCGACCGCACTCTTCAGCGCCACCTCGTCAGGGCAGCGTCCCGCGCGATCGCTGCGCGCGTACTCCAGTCGCGTGGCGTCGCCGGGAGCGGCACCCGCTCGGCTTGCCCATAGCAGACCGATGCACAGCGTGAAGTGTCCGACGCCGTGCTTCACGGGTCCGACAACGCCGACTCGATCGCCGGAATGAGGAAGCTATTGGGATAGCGCGAGCGAAACGTTTGCGCGCGTGCGCGCGCATCCGCCGCGCGACCGAGCGACAGCAAGGCTCGGATGGCCAGTGCTTCGCGTTCTTCGGTCAAGCGGCCTTGCGGAAACTGCTGACGATGCTGCTCGGTGACGGCCAGCGCTTGCCGGGGCTCACCGTGCGCAGCGTCGGCCCGCGCGACATCGAGCAGTGCGCGCTCACGCGCGAGCTCGGAGCCGCTGTCCGAGCCAGCACCGCCGCGCGCGAGCTCAATCGATGCTCGACCAAGGGCAGCGATTGAAGCCGGTCCACGGGGCGCGCTCGGCGCCGACGCCCCGACCGTGGGCTCGAGTGTCGAAGGCGCCGTGGCAGTGATCGGTGCAGCCGGTCGCTCGACGTACACGACCCGTACCTCGGCCGGGAGCAGCGCGCGGTACAGCGCGGCGCCAGTTACGCCACCAGCCAGCCAAATGCCGGCGGCGACCGCAACTATTTTCGAGCCCGACATTCCTGCCAAGGAGGAAGCTTGCGCGGAGTGCACACTGGCCGGCGCAGGTGGTTTGGACAGCACCGATACCACCGCCGCTGCCTCGAGCGCCGCGAACAGCATCCCCGCGGCCCGCTGCTTCACCTCGACAGGCGGCTCGCTGCCCGGGCCGAGCGCTCGGAGCGCATCGAGCGGTTTCATGACTCACCTCGCTGAGCACGCAAGCGCCGGACCGCAAGCTCGTATTCTTGGCGCGCCAGACGCAAGCGCGAATAGGCTGTGTTCAACGGGATCTCCAGACTTTGCGCGATCTCCGGGATACTATGGCCCTCGATCTCGTGCAGGAGCAGAATGGCGCGGCGATCGAGGGACACGCGCATCAATGCGCGCTCCGCGAGCTCGAGCTCTTGACGCGTGATGAGCTGCTCGTCGGCGGGCGCTCCGGGATCGGCCAGCTCCGGCGCCACGACGCACAGCTCGACCCGGTGTCTCGCCAAATTTCGATGATTCGAAGCCGCGTGAAAGGCAAACGCGAACAGCCAGGGTCGGAGTGGGCGGCTGGCATCGAAGCTCGGCAGCTGCGCGTGCACCCGCAAGAACACTTGCTGGACCAAATCCTCCGAATCGCGGGTCGGGACGCCCAACCGGCGCAGCAGATTCCACACGTACGAAAACTCGGCTTCGAAGATGGTTCGAAAACTGGGCGGCGCAGACGGAGCTTGCTCTCCGCGGTTCGACACTTTCTGCGCGCCCATCGTCAGGAGATTATTGGCGGGCCGCAGCTTCCGTCACGGAATCTGAGTATCAGCCCGGCAGCGGCGAAAATCGGCCGGTTGACCGACGGCGAGTCGTCCCGTGTGGGGCTCCTGAATAGGGAGAACGCCGTGACCAATGGTCGCTGTTGCCGACGGCTTTTGCTCGTAGTGTCCGCACCCAATCGCAGGCAATTACGTGCCGCTCAACAGCGCGGTGTGTGAATCAAGACGACTACACCGAGCTTGCTCCCGCAGTACCGTGATTGTCCGTGCTCGATCCAATCGTGATCTCGCGGGACGTCCCTTTTGAACGCAAGCATCCGTTCGGCGACAGTCGCCAGACCTTCGTGCGTCGAGGTAAGGAGTTGGGCCACCGCTACGGCATGGCATTGGAGCGCAGAGACGTGCAGCTCGGAACAAATCGTTTCTTGATGATACGGTTTCGACGACTGCTCTCGCCGCCGGCGGCCAACCCCAAGCTCAAGCCGCTGTCGGCTCAAGCACTGCGAGGTTACTCGCCGGAAACAGACGTTCTTTTCGTTCCTGGGGCTGAAATCGCGATACCGCGCGAGCCGGCGGGTTTCAGTGACGAAGAGGTGCAGACGATCTTGCTTCTGATCCAGCTTGGTCCCAATTGACGGCACACAGTCGCCGACCCAAGTAGCGACAGCGATTTCTGCCGAGAGGCAGGGATTCGAATCAGCCCTTCGGGCCGAGCATGTCCTCGGGCCGCACGAAGCGGCTGAAGTCCTCTGAGGAAACCAGGCCTAGGGCCTCGGCGGCTTGGCGCAGGGTGAGCCCCTCTTTATGGGCTTTTTTTGCGATTTTGGCGGCGTTGTCGTAGCCGATGTGCGGGTTCAGCGCGGTCACCAGCATCAGGGAATTCTCGAGGTGCTGCTGGATGCGCTCGCGGTTCGGCTCAATGCCGACCGCGCAGTTCTTGCGGAAGCTGTCGCAGCCGTCCGCGATCAAGCGCGCGCTCTGCAGGAAGTTGTGCGCAAGCAAAGGCTTGAACACATTGAGCTCGAAGTTGCCGCTGGCGCCACCGAAGTTCACGGCCACATCGTTGCCGAACACCTGAGCGCACAGCATGGTCATTGCCTCGGATTGCGTCGGGTTTACCTTGCCCGGCATGATCGAGCTACCCGGCTCGTTCTCGGGGATCGAAAGCTCGCCGATGCCGCAGCGCGGGCCGGACGCGAGCCAGCGCACGTCATTGGCGATCTTCATCAAAGAAGCCGCGAGCGTCTTCAACGCGCCATGTCCGAACACGATGGCGTCGTGGGCGGCGAGCGACTCGAACTTGTTCGGCGCCGTCACGATCGGGTGCCCTGTGAGCTCGGCGACCTTCGCTGCCACGCGCACGGCGTACTCCGGATGTGCGTTCAACCCAGTGCCGACTGCGGTGCCGCCGAGCGCGAGCTCAGCCAGGTGCGGAACGGCGCTTTCTAAGTGTTTTAGCCCATGATCCAGCTGCGCCACCCAGCCGCTGATCTCCTGCCCGAGCGTCAGCGGCGTGGCGTCCATCAAGTGCGTGCGACCGATCTTCACGATCGACGAGAACGCTTCGGACTTTGCGGCTAGCACGTCGCGCAGCGCTTTGACGCTAGGCAGCACGCGCGTGCGCACTGCGTCGGTGCAAGCCAGGGACATCGCTGCCGGAAACACATCGTTCGACGACTGGCCGCGGTTCACGTGGTCGTTCGGGTGCACCAGGCGCTTCTCGCCGCGCACGCCGCCCAAGATCTCACTAGCGCGATTGGCGAGCACCTCGTTCATGTTCATGTTGCTCTGGGTCCCGCTGCCGGTTTGCCAGACCACGAGCGGGAACTCTGCGTCGTGCTTGCCCTCGATCACCTCGTCGGCCGCGGCGACGATGGCGTTGCCGATGCGCGCGTCGACTGCTTTCAGGTCCATGTTCACGAGCGCCGCCGCCTTCTTCACGATGGCGAGGGCGCGCAAGAGCTGCGCCGGCATGCGCTCGCCCGAGATAGCGAAGTTCAGCAAACTGCGCTGGGTCTGAGCGCCCCACAGTCGGTCGTCGGGGACCTCGATCGGGCCGAAGGTGTCGAGTTCCGTGCGCGTGGTCTTGGCGGTCATGGGCGAGGACCTGCACAATCGCCAGGCAGGGATCAACATCCACGCGAAAAACCACCCGGATTTGACCAAATTTCGGAGTCTCGGTAGGACGTAGCCATGGCCCGAATCCGCTTTGCCGCCCGAGCGTCTGTGCTCGCCGTCGCGCTGGGGTTCGCTCCGCTCGCTTCGGCCGCCCCCAGCGATGCCAAGCCCGCAAAACCAGCTGGAAGGCCGGAAGCGAGCCCCAAACCACACCCGCCGAAGCCGGACAAGGCCAAGCCGCTGGCCAAGCCCGTAGACTCCGCCAGGCCTTCGGATTCCGCCAAACCGCTCCAGGCCGCCAAAGAGCCCGCAAGTCTGCCCGAGGCGCCACAAGCCGCTGACCCGGCTCCTGACCCTCAGCGTGGCGTCGGTACCCGCTCCGTCGGTGCCTTGCCCAACGCGTCCCTGTTTGACCCGCCCCATCCCGGTGAAGCCGCATCGGGCAAGCCCGTGAAGCCCCAGAAGGCAGAGAAGCTCGCGAAAGGCGTGGCCCGCGCGGCGCACCAAAAAGGCAAAGCCCCGCATCGGCCCGTCGCCACATTGCCCGCGGATGCGTTACGCGCCGTTCCGGACCAAGCCGCGCGCCAAAAGATCGCGGGCGGCCTGACCGACGAGGATCTGCGCGCCGGCAAAGACGACCCCGAGCTGCGTTCGTTGAAGGCTGCCGAGCGCGTGCTGTTCCCGCGCCCATTGACGGGCGTGGAGCCCGGTTGGTCTTGGGATCTGCCCGAAGCCATTGGCAACGACGGCCCGGAGGTGGTGACGCAAGGCTCGCCCTCACGGCTCCCGTACACCGCCCACCAGGACGCGTTAGACGGCGCGCCGGATGCTGCGTGGTTGAAGAGCCTCACCCTGCCGAACCTGCCCGTCGTGCTCGACGAGTTCGTGATCAAGTACCTGCGCTTTTACCGAGACAGCCCGAGCGGCAAAGCGATCGTCCGGGTGTGGACGAAGAAGAGCGGGAGGTACACGGCGGCCATGCGCGCTGAGCTCGCGCGCGCTGGTGTGCCGACGGATCTGGTGTGGCTCTCGATGATCGAGAGCGGTCACAATCCGACCATCACGTCGCCGGCGGGTGCCGCGGGCTTGTGGCAATTCATGCCGGACGCGGGACGTACGTACGGCCTAACGGTGGACCGCTGGGTGGATGAGCGTTTGGATCCGGAGCGTTCCACCGAAGCGGCGGGCCGCTATTTGAGCGATTTGTATCGCCGCTTCGGGAGCTGGGAACTGGCGATTGCGGCGTACAACATGGGCTATGGCGGGCTTGCGCGTTCGATCCGCAAGTTCAACAGCAATGATTTCTGGGAGCTCGTGCGTTACGAAGCCGGCGTACCGTGGGAAACCACGCTGTACGTGCCCAAGATTTTCGCGCTCGCGATCGTGATGAACAACAAGAAGGCGTTCGGGCTCGACACCGTCGATGTCGATGCGCCCGAAGCCTTCGATGTGGTGCTGGTCGGGCCGAGTGTGTCTTTGGCAGACGTCGCGCGCGCGGCAGGCGTGCCTGAAAGCAGCGTGGACACGCTGAATCCAGGCTACCTGTCGGGGCGTACGCCGCCCTGGGTCGCAGCCGTAGGCGCGTCGAAGCCGAGTTGGCGCGTGCGCGTGCCGGCGGGCAAAGGTTCGCAATGCACTTCCGCGCTGGCGCGTGTGTCCAGTGACGACGATTCGCTCGACACGTACGTGAGCAAGTTTGGGGACACCGTTGAAGCGATCGCGAACGCGCACGGTGTGAGTGAAGCTCGGCTGCGCGCGCTCAATCACGTCGAGCCGAAAGAGGTGCTGGCTCTTGGTACGGTGCTCCTTGTGCCGCGCGCAGCGCGGCTCGCTAGTGCCGCGCCCAATGACGAAGCCGTAGTCGTGCCGCCGCGCGAGTTCGCGTACGCCGAACGCTCGCGGCTGTTCTATCGCGTGCTGCCGGGTGACACGCTAGGCAAAGTGGCGAACGTGTTTTCGGTCAACGCGGCAGACATCGGCCTGTGGAACGCATTGGACGAGAACGCGCGTTTGCAGTCGGGCATGGCGCTGCAACTCTTCGTCGACAAAAACAAAACCTTCAATGCGCGCACCCTCAGGCCCGTCCAAACCCACGTACTGGTCGCCGGTACCCCAGAGTTCTACGACTACTTCGAGGCTCAAAACGGGCGCAAACGCGTGGTGGTCAGCGCTCGCGAAAACGACAGCCTTGCCAAGCTCGGTAAGCGCTACGGCATGACCGTCGGCAGCATGGAGCGCGTCAACCGTCGTTCACGCACCGACAAGCTGCACGCGGGCGACAGCATCGTCGTGTATGTGGATCGCGGTCGCGCCGTGACGCCGCACCACGAAGACCTTGATGGTGATTCACTGGCGAGCGGCACGCTCTTGCCACTGGAGCCGGCGTTGGACGCGCCGGCGTCGGCCGGGTCTGCTGCTTCCGCGCTGTCTGACGGCGCGTCGACGGCGCCCGGTGCCGGGCCGGCGGATCTCGGCGCGCCTTAGAAATCCCGCCCTGCTTCGAGCAATCGCAAGCGGGCGCTCTGCCAAGCGAGCAACCCAAGTTCTCGCGACCACGAATAACGATAATCTGGCGTTTTCCGTCGGGTCGTGGGAGTGCTTAGCCATGTCTCACCTGACCGCAGTGATCCTCGCCGCTGGCCTCGGAACGCGCATGAAGAGCACGCTCCCGAAGGTAATGCACTCGATCGCCGGTCGCCCTTTGCTCCACTACGCCGTGCGCGCTGCGTTCGACGCGGGCGTCGAGCGGGTGGTCGTCGTGACCAGCGGTAGCCAGGAAATCGGCGCTTCACTGACGCGTGAGTTCGGCGACCGCGTCGCCACCGCGGTCCAAGACCCAGCGCGCGGCACCGGTGACGCCGCGCGCATCGGCCTCGAGCAGGTGCAATCCGAGCGCGTCCTGATTCTATACGGCGATACGCCGCTGGTGCGCGCCGAAGAGCTGAAGGCGCTGGTGGCCGCTTTGGAGGCGCCCGGCGCCGAAGAGCTCAGCGTAATGACTTGCGAGCTCGACGCGCCTGCAGGCTATGGCCGCATCCTGCGCGACAGCTCGGGCAAGGTGCTGGAGATCCGCGAGCAGCGCGATCTGCAAGGCGCAGAGCAGCACGCCGTGCGCGAGGTGAACGCCGGCATGTACGCTGGCAAGACCGAAGCGGTGCGCCGCGCGCTGGCTGAAGTGCGCCCCAACAACTCCCAGGGCGAATATTACCTGACCGACGTCATCGCGTTACTCGCGCGCACCAGCCGCGTGACCGGCGTGCTCGGCCACGCAGACGCGCTCTTGGGCGTGAACGACCGCAGCCAATTGGCGGAGGCGGAAGAGTTGATTTTACAGCGCATCCGCGTGCGGCACGCGAAGAACGGTGTGACCGTGCGCGGCGCCCCGCGCATCGACGATAGCGTCGAAATCGGTGTGGATTCGACCATCGAAAACGGCGTGTGCCTGCGCGGACAAACGCGCATTGGCGCCCGCACCGTGGTGGACGTCGGTAGCGTGATCACCGATTCAACCATCGGTGATGGCGCGCTGGTCAAACCGTACACCGTGGTCACTTCGAGCAGCGTCGGTGACGGCGCGCAACTCGGCCCGTTCGCGCACTTGCGCCCCGAGTCGGAAGTCGAAGCGGACGCGCACATCGGCAACTTCGTCGAGACCAAGAAGACGCGCGTGCGGCGCGGCGCGAAGGCCAATCACCTCGCGTACCTGGGTGATGGGGACATTGGCGAGCGCGCGAACGTCGGCGCGGGCACCATCTTCTGCAACTACGACGGCTTCAACAAACACAAGACCATCATCGGCGCGGACGCCTTCATCGGCAGTGACTCACAGCTCGTTGCGCCGATCACCATTGGCCGCGGGGCGTACGTCGCCACCGGCACCACGGTCACGATGGATATCCCGGACGACGCGCTGGCCATTGGTCGCACCAAGCAAACCAACAAAGAAGGCTATGCCACACGCCTGAAGGCACGCTTTGCCGCGCTAAAAGAAGCGGCAAAAGCCGCGAAACCGAACGGCTAAGCCGAACGCCGCTCCGTTACTGAGCCGCGCGACGAGTTTTGCCGCCGTTGCCGCTCTCCACGCTGGAGGCAGGCTCGGCGGTGGCTTGCGGTGAGCTCGGCAGCTCATGCGCCATGCGGCGACGCTTTACTTCCAGATACGAAGCCGAAAACGGATTGGCCGGGATCAGCACGGGCAAGCGCTTCTCGACCGTGATGCCGAGCTTGCGCAGCTCGTCCACCTTGGCGGGGTTGTTCGTCATCAACTCGATCGACTCGATGCCCAACTCACGCAGCATGGCAGCGGCGACGTCATACGTGCGCGCGTCCACTGGCAAATGGAGGAGTTCGTTCGCTTCTACCGTGTCCGCGCCCATGGCTTGCAGCGCGTAGGCGCGCACCTTGTTTGCCAGACCGATGCCGCGGCCTTCTTGGCGCAGGTACAGGATGACGCCGTAGCCTTGTTTGGCGACCGCCGCTTGCGCGTGATCGAACTGCTCACGGCAATCACACTTCAGCGAGTGAAAGACTTCACCGGTCAGGCACTCCGAGTGCACGCGCACCGGGACGGCTCGGCGGCCGCGCACCTCACCCATGACGAGCGCGCAATGCTCACGGCTGAGCGTCGGGTCCACCGTGGGGTCGTCCCAGCGGAATACCCGCAGCTGGAACATGCCGTGGCGGGTAGGAAGGGGAGCCTGGGCGAGCTGCTCGAGCCGAGACGTGGGCTCATCCGCCCGGGAAAGTGTGTCCATCACGCTACGCCATCAATGTGGGGCGGTGTCTCCGCCGGGTCAAGCTCTGCGCTCGCCGTTGCGGGCTACCGGCCGGGGCTCTGAACCTCGACATAGCTTTAAAATACCGTGTTCGAGCACTGATTTTGCGGGCCGTTTGGAGCCCCCTTTTAGTGCGTAGTCGAGCTCGGCCAGGGTTTCGAGCCAACGCTCCAGATCGGGACGAGCGATGCGCTTGACCTGCTCCGCGAGATCCCGCGCTTTGAAGGGCGGCGCGCCCGCGCGCACGGCAGCGTCGTTCGGGGACAGGCCTTCACTGACTGCGGACTCGAAGCGCAGCAGCTGCCGCGTCGACCACGCGAGCACGCCGAGCAAACGGAGCCCGCGATCGGAAGGGTCGTACACTTCATCGAGTGCGGCGAGCGCTGCACCGGGATCGCGTTTGCCGACCGCGCCGACGAGTTCCCACACCGTCTTTGCGCGCAGCCGAATCACGCATTCGGCCACGACGTCTTCAGTCACTGCTTTGCCCGCACCGGCGAACAAGCAGCAGCGCTCCAGCGCGTCCGTCACGGGTCCGAGGTCAGGACCGGCCAATTCCGCAATCAAATCAGCGACGCCCGGTTCCAGCGAGTTGCCTCGCTCGCGCGCCGTGCGTTCGATGAAGCCCGGCAGATCTGCGCGCGAGAGCGTTTCACAGCTCACCAGCCAGCCATCTTTGCGCGCGTTGGTGACGAGTTTGCGGCGCTTGTCGAGGCCGCTACCCAGTAGCACCAGGGTCGTGGTTGGAGAGGGGTTCTGCGTGTATTCGAGCAGCCGATCGAGCGGGCTGTGCGCCTTTTCTTTGGCCTCCGCGCCTTCGCGCGGCTCTCGCTCCCAGGCCTCCAAGCCGCGCACCAGCACGAAGCGTCGCTTGGCCATCATAGGCAAGGTACGCGCCGCGGCGAGCGCCGTTTCCACGTCGCGTTCGGTGGCTTGAATTTGGTCTTCGTTGAGGCCCGGAATGCCGCCTGCGGTAGCCGCCGCCCGCAGCGCCTGCACCACCTTGGCCTCCCAATGACGCTCGTCGCCCACGAGCAAGTACACCGGCCTGAGCTTCTGCTCCTGAGCTTCCTTGATGGCTTGTTCGGGGGTCATCGACCGGTGCGCCAGCATTGCGGAGCTCGTCTGTGGCCGCAAGTCGACGAGTGAAGCCCATTCGCGCGGCCGAGCATTTGGGGTAGAAGTCCGCTGTGCCGAGCAGCGTGCGAACCGCCAGAGCAGAACAGCCGGGCCGAGGCTCGCTCGTCGCGATCGGCAATTTCGATGGCGTGCACCTCGGGCACCGCGCCGTGATCAGCGCGGCTGTAGCGGAAGCGCGCGAGACTGACTTGCGCCCGTTGGTGCTCACGTTCAATCCGCACCCGGCGGAAGTCCTGGGACGTGGTGCGCGCCCGCCACTCACGGTGCTCGAACGCAAAGTGGAGCTGATCGAGCGCCTCGGGCCCGAGCTGCGCGTCGTGGTCGAACCGTTCACGCTCGATCTCTCGGTGCTCACGCCGGCGGAGTTCGCGCGCGAGTTCGTCATCGAGCTGCTGGGCGCGAAGGTAGTCATCGTCGGTGAGAACTTTCGCTTCGGTCACGAGCGCGCGGGGGACCTGTCCACGCTCGCCAGCTTGGGCCAAGAGTACGGCTTCCGAGCCCACGCCTCGTCACTGAGCGGTGACGCTCACGGCGCGTACTCGAGCACGCGCGCCCGCGCAGCACTTGCGGCCGGTGATCTCGTCGCGGTCGAGGCCGTGCTGGGGCGTCCGCATTCGCTGAGCGGTACGGTCGTGCTCGGCGCGCAGCGCGGCCGCACGATTGACGTCCCTACGGCGAACCTCGACGGCGTAGCCGAGGCTCTGCCTCCGTACGGCGTGTACGCCGTCTTGGTTGACCGCGTCGTTGAAGGCGCGCCCACGGCGCTCGGCATGGGCGTCGCAAACATCGGCTTGCGCCCGACCGTGAGCGGCGGCTTCAGCGTCGAAGTGCACTTGTTTGATTTCGCGGCTGACTTGTACGGCGCCACCCTGCGCGTGCACCTCGCCGCGCGTCTACGCGACGAGCAAAAATTCGCCGGCCTCGCCGAGCTGAAGACGCAAATCGCCACAGACATCGGGCGCGCGCGGGTGGCACTCGCCGGCACCACGCCGGACCCGGCAGCGCGCGGCGCCTGGCGCTAGCCGCGCCCGTTCGGCGTGACCGCGCTGAGCAGGCGCTACTGCTTGGTCGCCACGAGTTGAGCGAGGAGCGCGCGCTCGCCCGTCATTCCTGCAGCGCCATACAACCCCAGCCCCGTCAGTTGACGATGCCCACGTCGTTCGTACACGGCTCGAACAGCTTCCCATCCAAGGCCAGCTCGAACAGCGCCCCCGCGATGCCGGCTTTCACGTCCGCCGCGCAGAACGAGCTCGTGCTCTCTCCCTCGTCTTGGTATTCGGCATCCCAAGCCGGCTTCTTGGCTTTCGTGTACGGCGCAAGACTCGAACACTCGTCGTACTTGCTGCACTCTTCATCCAAGATCCCATCGAAGAACGGCTCCAGCGCAGCCACCTGATCCAGGTCGTTCTTTTGGAACACGGCCATGCCCAAGCCGTGCACCGTGTTCGCGATCCACTCGTTGTACGCAAGTTGATCTGCGGCGCTGGTGGTGAAGCCGGGTTTGTTTTGGTACGAGTCGAGGTTGTCGGGTTCCACGGCGTCGAAGCCTTTGTCTTTGCACGCCTTGAAGCGCGCCGACATGAGGCTTTGCAGGGTGGTGTAGTTGGGGCCGCTCGGGCGCACGTCCAACCACAATTCACCGGGCCACCCCGCCACCTCGGCGCCCCTTAAAGAGGCGGGAAACATGCTTGAATCGGGGCGCTCCGGCTCGTACGTGCCGGCGTCCATGTAACACACGACTTTGATGCCGCGCGCGTGCAGCGCGACGGTTTCTTTCGCGTCATTCCCCCAGCCATCGATGTCGTATGCGCCCACGTTGCGCGTGTTGTCTGGCGGTGCGTTTTGCAAATCCCAATAGAACGTCGTGCCTGCCGCAGGGATCCAGCGCGAGCCAGCGCCGGCCGCGCCTGCCGTCCCGGATGCGCCCGCGCTCGCAGACGAACCGCCCCCGCTGTTGCTGCCACCCGCATGCGTTGCGCCAGCGGTCCCTGCAGCGCTGTTACTCGCTCCGCCACCGCCGTCCGCTTCGCCGCCGCCGTTCGCACTGCCGGCGGGCGAGCTGTCGCTGCCTGCAGCGCCCGGAACTCCGGCGCCAGCGGCGGGTGCTCCACTGGTGCCCGCCTGCGCTGTGCTGCCCGTACCAGCCTGCGCAACCGGGCTCGATCCTGCACTCGCGCCGTCAGAACCACCGTTGGCCGCGCTCGAACAGCCGAGCCCGCACCCAAAAAACAGCATGAGCGACGTGAAACGCAAGTGATTCGCCATCTGCCCCTTTCTGGCATACTCCCAAAAACTAGGTCACAAAAATTGCAACTCGCGGCGAGCCGTGCCCGACTGGAATAGGCGGCATGGAGCGGGTAAGCTGTGATGATGGCTGGTTTGGCGTTGCACTTCCCGGAGTTCGCTAGCGTGCCGGAAAGCAAACGGCACTTGGAATTGCGTACGCTTGCGTGGCAGTTCTTGAAGCTCGCCTTCTCAGCGGTCGCGGCGGTTGGGTGCGACCAATTCGTGTATTGGGATGAGACGAACCCGCGCCTCTGCCTCGCACCGGATGCTTTTGTTTGCTTCGGCGAGCCCGATAGCCTGTTCGCCA
>JBDTJC010000233.1:0-2781 GCA_039936055.1 Polyangiaceae bacterium
CAAGCTCGTCCGGAGAATAGGAAGACCAAAGCGGTGTGCTCGCTCAGCGGGGTTCGTGCACTTGTCCATTGCCGCCGGTTGTGAGCGCCTTGTGGGTCCGCTGCGACTCGACGTAACTATCGGTTAACATAAGAGATATTACGCGGACAGGCCGCGCTGTGAGCGTCCGCGGCGGTTTCGGACGAGCCGCGCTGGCAGCTCAATCACGATGTGTTTGGACTTCCCGGCCAGCATCGGCAGCAGCTGTTCCGCGAAGCGGCGCGTACTGGAGCGAATGCCGGGTGTGCCTTCCTGCGCGTGCGCTTCCCCGAGCGCCAAGATGCGCGGCTTGCGCTGCAGCACGTACGCGAATGCCGCCTCAGGGGTGGGGAAGGCGAGACACTCGAGGGCGCCACAGGGGCGTGGCGCAGGGAGCGCACTCGGCGGCGCGGCCGCGACAGTGGTCGGCGGAGCCATGATGGGGATGAGGAGGGGGGCGCTCACAGCCGGCCCAGGAGCGGGCGGCGCGACACTGCGGCTCGCTGGTTCGGCCGCGCAGGATGCAAGTGTCAGCAAGGCGAGCGCACAGGACGCGACTCTCATCTTTGAATCGTAGCGCCGCCACCCTCACTTGGTCGAGCACGGCGACGGTTTGCTATCATGAGCGCCCGGTCGCAGGTACCACGGGAACGAGTTCGTGCAGTGCGAACCTTTCGAGGCGCTGCCGATTCGACGGCGTCGGTGCCCGTCGAAAAAACGCAACTGAGTTGCCGCACGGGGCCGACAGTAGGCGGAAGAACGTCGCGATGAATCGTCTGTCTTGGTTAGTGATGCTACTGGGCGTGGCCCTTCTTCGCTGTTCGAGCGGATCAGGCGGGAGCGAGGCAGCCTCGAATGGGGTCGGGTCGCTGTGCGGGGTCGACACCGACTGCTCGGCGCCGCTTTCCTGCATGACGGGTCCCGAGAGGTATGTGGAGAGTCAATGTTCTAAAACGTGCAAGACCGAAGACGATTGCGCAGACGTGAACGATGTATGCTTGGATCCAGGACTGTGCGTCAAAGTTTGTGACACAAGCTCGGACTGCCCGTCCGGCACAGCGTGCAACGAAGGTAGCTGGTGCCAGCGTGCGACGCCCGGAGCCCAATGTGCCGGGACGCCAACGGGGTGTGACAAGGAAGTAAACTGCCAGGACGCCGTCGGATGTTATTCCCACTACGCGTGCGCCGGGAGCTCCGTTGCCTGCAGCAAAATCGACAACTTGAGCACTTGTACCGACAGCGGGTGCGACTGGGACATCGTCGCGATGTTCTGCTCGGGTGAACCCAGGCCGTGCAGCTCCGGGATTGGAGTTAACACCTGCGACGCCATATTTGGCTGCTTCTGGGACCTAACCTGTGTCGGAACGCCGGAACCCTGCGAGAGCCTCGATAAAACACACTGCAACAGCGTTGCAGGTTGTGTGTCCTTGAAGTGAGCGGTCAGTGCGCGCAGCGAGGCATCCATACTGCGACGCCGCAAATCAGGGCGTTCTTGCAGCGCCAAGCGGGCGAACTCGACCCAAGCACTGCCTACTTACGAGCGCGTTTTGGTGGACTTCCATCCGGGAACCACGCCGACATTGCGGCACGAGCTGGCGGTGGCCCTGCTGTCGAAGGCTAACCATCCTCGCCAAGACTGGCCAAACGCATGCGGCGCTTGCCGCGTACACGGCGCTTCTGCAACACTTCGGCGATTTCAGCGAGTCAGCAGACGCGCGACGTCACGTCGCAACCGCGTTGGTCGACCGAAGCGCGGCGTTCGCCGAGCTGGGACAGTTGAGGGAGGCTCTCCAGGATCTACTCGGGCTCGAGCAGAGCTTCGGAGCCGATACCGATCCCATCACTATGCGCCAGCTCGCGACCGGGTTGGCCAACCAGGCAATGGTACTGCGTGCGATAGGTCGGCTCGATCACGCGCTAGACGTGTGCAATCAACTGATCGCTCGCTTTGCGGCCCACGAAGACGCTGTGATTTGCGACATGGTGCGCCAGGCGCTGCAGCTTCGCGCCGAGCTTGGCTTGGGCGCGCAGCAATGAAGCCATTGCCGCGGCGCCGGGCGTACTAGCACGCGCCGGCTAACGCGCATCCTGAAGCATCACTTGCTTCCGGTATTCGGCGACATGCCACTGCCACGCGGATGGCAAGCCCTTCACCCAATCGGCAATCGAGGCGGCGCTCCGCTTCGGCTGCAAGCGGGCGGGGCTTCGGGGTATCGGCTCGCACGTGCTACGGCACACCTTCTGCTCGCACCTCGCTATGAGGGGCGCGGCGCCGAAGGCGATTCAGGAGCTGGTCGGGCATTCGACGCTCAGCATGACCCTGCGGTACATGCATCTGGCACCGAGCGCGCTCTGCGAAGCGATCGGCTTGCTCAACTTTGGGCAACCGGTGGGCAACGCCGAAGCGGCCACCGGTTGAAGTAGCGAGAACAACTTACGATTATCAGCGGAGAGGGAGGGATTCGAACCCTTCTGGCAGCGTTGGCAACAACCTTAGGCGGCACGCGACCTTGCACACCAACGCGCGGAAATTTGGCTCGAAATAGTTCGGATCGCTCCCTCCGCTGGTACCGGTGAGTCGACGCCAGTCGAGTGCAGTTAGGCAGAGTTTGGGCAGTGGGTGGGCAGCGATGTCGCGTTCACACGCCACCCAATGGCGGCCTACGGTTCCCAATCGGCTGGCCACGGCGGACGTGCCCACAAAATTGCCACGTGCGAACGAGCAAAACCGGACGAAACGAGTATGATAGCCCGTATGCAGGC
>JBDTJC010000234.1:0-20191 GCA_039936055.1 Polyangiaceae bacterium
TGCGCAGCCCGCCTGCGTCAGCGAGTGCAACTCCCAGCACCGCGACCACGGCAACCAAGCGCGCCAGTGCAGCAAAGCCCAGGACCCAAAGGCCAAGTGGATCCCAACCGCGAGCGGCGGCGAACACGAGCGCGAACGGAATCACCCGGAGCAGCAGGCTGGCAACGAATGCGCCCGGGACCGCGACGCGTGTGTTTTGCTCCCAGTACGTTTGCTTCTGCCACCACTGCGCGGGGCTAGCGAGGTCGATGGTCGTGTCCACTACATAGGGGATGTCGACCAGCCGTTTCCCGAGACCGATCACGCGGCGCCCCATTTCGGTGTCCTCCGCGAGAAAGTCACCGAGCGCCTCGAAGCCACCGATTGCCGCCAAGGTCTGCTTGCTCAGCGCGGTCGAAGCACCGAAGCAAAAGTCGAACAGCCCGGTCGCGCTCGCGAGCATGGCCATCGCGAAATGATCGGCGTTCAGCGTGAGCTGCTCCATTTGCTCGTACCAGGCTTCGGCGTCGCGACCTCTGAAGAACGTGCTGACAGCGCCCACGTCGGGGTCGGCCAAAGGCGCCACGATGCGCCGTAGAAAGTCAGAGCGAAGCAGCACATCACTGTCGCTAATCACGAGCAGCTCATGACGAGCATGCGGCAGGGCGCCCGAGAGATTGTTGATCTTACCATTCACGCCCACGTTCGCGTTCGAACGAACGACGGCCACTTTCTCGGGACCGAATTCGTTTTGCAGCTCAAGAAGCAGTGGCAGCGCCGGGTCATCCTGCCGCTGCACCGAATACACGACTTGATATTGCGGATAGTCCTGCAGGCACGCGCTACGCAGATTCGCGCTCAGCTTCTTCTCGAGTCCGTAAACCGGTTTGAGCAGAGTGACGGGGGGCCAAACGGCGGGCGCGGCGTCGGCACGCGCCAAGCGGGAGCGAAAAAACAGCGTGCAGACGAACACGCCCCACCAACACGCCGAGCCGAGGAGCACACAAAGACCAAGCAAGATTTGGTAGAGAGGCAACGACGCGTACATCAGCGAGAGACCAGTCTCCGACCCGGCGCACCGACCCCTGTTGCGGCCGCGCGTTCGCACTGCGTAGCACATTGGGAGAATCCCCAGGCTAAATCTTGCTCGCGCTTGTCGTAGCGAAGCACATTTATGCAACGCGGCGGTGACTCGGACGAATGGTCTTGAAGGATCACGGCATTGCGGAGAAGCGGGGCAAAACTCCCATCACCCGGCGCCATTTGCCACGCTGTCAGGAAACCGCGTGGAGATCGCGGCGCCGCATCGGCCGCAATGCTCAGTGACACCCGGAACGCGCTATTCCTGCGGCGGCCAAGCCCAAGCGCCTTCCGCCACTCGCCAAGATGATCCGTAGTCGGGTCACCGCGCGGCAAGGATGACTGAGCGCGCCGCCCGTTGTGTTTGGGTAGCGCTCGCGCCTGCCGGCTGTTCTGGCACCGCCGCGCCCGTCAAAGCACGTCGACTCGCGGCACCAACGCGCGGTTCGGGCTCGCTCGTGCGATTCGTTTGAAGGCGCGCGGTTATCCGGAGAACTGCGGGCGCGAGCAACGCGTGAGACGCGACATCTGCCTCACGCCGCTGTAGCAAAAGGACGCGCGCAGAAGCGTCATGCGACGTGCAAGGAATGGTTTCACGATCGGCACGCGAACGAGCGAACACGACTTGTACAAGTGCGCCCACACCGCATGTCGCGGTGTGGGAATGCAATACCCGATGCGCACTGGAATCATCTTTTCGTTTGCAATGCTGCCGCTGCTTGCAGCGTGCAGCTCGACCAACGTCGAACCGCAACCCGCGACGACCTCACAAGCCGAAGCGCTGGTGACCGACAACCACGGCGACAACGATCATCGCGGGCGAGACCGTGACCACGACCACGACGGCCAAGCGTTTCGCCATGTGCTGTTGCTCAGCATCGACGGCCTGCATCAGGTCGATCTTGCCAGCTTCATCAAGTCCAGCCCGGCTTCCGCGCTCGCAAGGCTTTCGCGGCGCGGTCTCCAATACACGCATGCGTACGTGAACCGCCTCGACGGCAGTGCCACGAATCCGAGCGACTCTTTCCCAGGGTTGTTGGCGCTCACCACAGGCGGATCCTCGCCCAGCCATGGCGGTTGGTATGATGTCGGCTACGCGCGGGATTTGTACCCGTATTCGGCGACGGCGCCCTGCTCCGGTGCACCGGGCGCCGACGCCATCTACGACGAGTCGATCGACGCGGACAACACGTTCTTGTGGGGTAGCGCGACGGACGACGTACCCACGCATCAGCTCGGCGTGGCGCGTTCCCGCATCGACGTCAGCAAGCTGCCGTACGCGAAGAAGGGCACGACTTGCACGCCCGTCTATCCGCACCAGTTCATCCGCACCAACACCATCTTCAACGTCATCAAGAAGGCCGGGCTGCATACTGCTTGGTCCGATAAGCACCTGTCCTACGAACTGGTGAGCGGCCCGACGGGCGACGGCATCGACGACTACTTCGCACCAGACATTAACTCGGACCCCTCAAAGAGCCTGATCCCAACGGCAACGCCCGGCGGCTCGTTCACGGATACGACTGCAGCAACCGAGATCTACGACGACTTCAAGGTCCGCGCGATCCTGAACGAGGTGAATGGTCGCTGGAGCGACGAAGGCCTCGCAGGCGCGAAGGACACAGCGGGTCGCCCGGGCGTACCGGCGGTCTTCGGCATGAATTTCCAGGCGCTCAGCGTCGCGGAGAAGAGCGCCAAGCCGACGGGGGGCTCTGTGGACGCGACCGGTACGCCCGGCGTCGAAATTGCGGAAGCGCTCCGTCACACCGACGCCTCGATCGCCAAGATGGTCGACGCGCTACGCGAACGCGACCTGCTGGATTCCACGCTGATCGTGGTCACCGCGAAACACGGCCAATCCCCGATTGACGTCTCGACCGTACAAAAAGTCAGCGGTGACGACGTGGCGACGCTGATCGAGGGTGTGGCCCCGGTCACCTCTCACATCGAGGACGATGTCGGCTTGTATTGGCTCAAGAGCGCGGCCTCCGCTCCGGCAGCCGCCAGCATCTTACTCGCGCCGCCGTCCGGGGGAGTCGACCCGCACGCCGCTATCGTGATGACGACCTCGACCGAGGCGAGCTTCCTGAAGATGTTCGGCGATCCGAGCACGGACTCGCACGCGCCGGACGTCGTCGTGCAACCGAAGCACGGCGTGATTTACTCGCTGAGCAAGAAGAAGAACGCCGAGCACGGCGGCTTTTCCGACGACGACGCTCATGTCGGCCTGCTCGTTTCGAATCCCTCACTCGAGGGACAAACCATCACCACGGAAGTCCGGACCAAGCAGGTGGCCCCCACCATCGTGCGCGCGCTCGGGCTCGACCCAGACGCACTCGATGCGGTCCGCCTCCAGCACACCAGCGTCTTGCCCGACTTGTTCTGATTCGACCACGCGCTGACCCCGCCTCTGATACGTGAGGCGGGGTAACCAGCCGCGGCGGTCGTCGATCAGTGCGGACGGCGTGAATTCTTCTGATCTCGTCGCTCACGGATTTCCTCCCGCCGTTCGCGCTGTTCATCGCGCCGCGCATCTTCGACCACCGCGGGCGGCTGCCGAACCGCCACCGGAGAGCCGGCCAGCGGCGCGAGAGGGAGTCGGCTCGAAGGTGCACTCGGGGTCGGCACCGCGCTCGGCTGAGGCGAGACTTCCGGAGCCGCTGGAGGGGGCGAGACAGGTGGTTCCGCGCTCTCGGAAACGACCGACTGCTGCACGGTGCGCGCGACCGAATGCAGCGGCTGCACCCCAAGCGGACGCCTCGAGAGCTCGAGCGACTTTTCGCCGCTTGCAACGGCCGGCAACGCGGGGACGGGGTGGCCGGTCACCGCCGGCGGGGACGGGGCGGCGCCCTCTGCATGCCACGCTTGGCCGGCGGTGACGAGCGCCAGCAAGTGACTGCTTTGCCGCACCTCGACTGCACCGTGCACGACGTGCACGGAACGCAGTTGGTCGTCACTGACACTCACTTGGAAGCGGGTGCCACGAACTTCGACTTCACCGGCCCCGGCCAGGACGCGGAAGCGCTCGCCACGCGACAGCGGCGAGACGTCTAACTCGAGCGTGCCCGAGCGAAGACGGACGACTTCGTCCGGTGCGGCGCTCACGCGACTATAGAGCGCTCCCGGCTCCGCTGTAATTTCAGCGTGATAGGTGGCCGATGACGCCTCCCGCCAACGCCCACGAAGGAGCGAGGCCCCGAGCGCCAGAGCTGCCATCGCCGCGACGGAGAACACGGCCCAGGACGCGCTGCGAGCAGCGAGACGTCGCGCCGGCAGGGTTCTATCGGCGCTGGCGACGAGCGAGGCGCGCGCGCGCGCCTGCTGCTGCGCGTCCGGTTGGCGCTGCGGCAAGCGACGGGCCAGCTCGTCGATCGCGAGCAAAGAATGCCACTCCCGATTGCAATCGGCGCACTGACCCACGTGCTCCAAAATCGGCGATTCGCGCGTGATCAACGCGCGAGACAAGGCCTGCGCCGGCGGACAGCTCATGGAAGTCATCGCTGACTCTCGAGTGACGCGCGGATCCAAGTGCGGGCTTCGTGGACTCGCCGCCACAAGGTGCCCTCCGGAACGCCGAGCGCCCCCGCGACCTCGGCGCACGGCAATTCCTCGATCACACAGCCGACAAACGCGACGCGCAAATCATGAGGCAGCGCCTCGAGCGCCTGCCCTACCTGGGTGAGTAACTGGCGCCGCTCCGCCAACTCGTCCGGAGGCGCGACGACGGCGGGAGCGCCGGCGGCGTTCGGCTCCGCCACGCCGACTAGCAAGCGTTTGCGACGCAGCGCCGAACGGGTGTGGTGACGGGCCACGTTCGCAGCAATGGCGAAGAGCCAAGTTTTAACGCTCGCGCCGCCTCGAAAGCCGCGCGCGGCCTTCGGAACTTCGAGGAACGTTGCTTGAACCAGATCGTCGAATTCTCGCATGTCGGTACCTGCAAGTCGGGAAAGGAAGCGATACACGGAAGCGTGGTGGCGATCGAATAGTTGCCCAAGCGCGCCCGCATCCTGTGTTTTGCAGCGGCGAAGCAAATCTTCGTCGGACTCGAGCTGCAACGCTGGTGCGTCGACGCTCCGTTCGGGCAGGCCCCTCAGAACCAAAGCCTCACACCCGCGCCCGCAACGATGGTCGAGAAGCGACTACCAGTATCCTCAATGTCTCGCTGAAAGTTGGCGAGCAGCCAAACTTTGGCGCGGCTCGAGAATTTGTAGTGAAATTTTGCGCCCAGCAGCACGCTGTGGCCGGAGCTTCGGACGTACTCACCGTACTGAACGAAGGTGCTGGCTCGAAACGCGCCGAATGCGTGGGACACGTCTGGGCGCACCGACCAACGCAGCGGCACGATCGGCACGGCGTCGCCCGCATTGATGCCGCGTTGTGCGAGCCCGAAGGAATTCGTCTGCGTGGGCAGCGAGGCGTAGTCGTAAGCGGTGCCCGTCAAACCCAAATCAGTATCGTGATACAGAGTTTCCGTGAAGCTGAGCGAACCCAGCAGTTGCCCGACGTGCTGGGAGGTTTTGTCGAACAGCAAGCTGAACCCCGCGGGGCAGGTTTGCGCCGAGCAATAGCCCGCCACATCGGCTCGGGTCAGCACCGCTCCGGGCACCCTCGCCGACGCGGCCCGTTCGCTCGTTCTGTATTCGGTGAACCCCAGCGTTCCGCCGAGCGCATGCTCGAAGCGCGGCGGCGGAACGGACGAGTCGTCGCTCAGGCTGTCATAGTCGAGCGAAACGCTGAGGCCATAGGCCTCGTTCGTAGTCGCGATCTTCGCGCGTTCGGGAGCGATGACGCCGGGTGTCGCAGGGTAAGTCAGCGGCACTTCCGCGCGCATGCTGCTCGGCGGAGAAAATTGCAACGTGCCGCCAGTGGACCAATGGTCCTTGATGTCCCAGGTCGTGCCGAGCACGAATTGCGCGACGTAGTCCGCGGATGACCCAATGGTTCCGCCGTAGCGGGTGAGGTTCGCGTCGAGTCGGACGAGCACGCTGTCGTTCAAGTCCTGCATCACGCCAGTGCGACTCGCGACGAAGCGACTCGTCGCTTGTCCCGGCGCACGAGTGGAGCCCACGGAAAGCTCGTCCGAACCACCGCCTTCGGCGTGAGCCGTAGTCGCGATCAGAGCCACGCAAACCGCGACGCGGATCAAGTCAATGGCCGTGGTGACGGGCCGCGGCACGTTCGAGTCTGTCAGCGCGTCGGTCGGCTCGCTCCGCCCGAAGCTCAGCGCGGTCACGCTTGAGGTCCGCGCGATCCTGATGGAGGTCTCGCCGGTCATGGCGCAAGTTTTCGCGATCTTTGCCGACTGCGGCCGTGTTTCCTGACGCCTGGTCGGTCTTGAGCTTCTGCTTGTCTTTGGCGACGTCAGCCTTGTCGTTGACGACGGCCACGTGGTCGGCTGTGCGGTGACTCTTGTCGTCGACAATGGCTGTCTTGTCGGTCTTGATGTCGGTCTTGGTAGGTGTGGCATCGGCGGCGTGCGCTTCAGTCCACAGACCGGGCAGGGTCAAGCCGAAGGTCACCAACGCAATTTGCAATAACTTCATGAATAGCTTCTCCATCAGGCCGGTTTTGCTTCATTTTGGCCCGCCTTAAGTTAGTGCCCGGCAGTCGGGCATCCTTCGCCGATTTGTGCTCCCCTGGTCAGCCGGGCCGCTGCGCCTCGCCGCGCGAGTGCCCGAACACGGCGTCGAGCCGGCAACTGTCTTCGCCTGACCCGGGCCCGGCTCGAGTTTCTGGAGCGGTCGGCCTTCGCGACCGCGATGACGTTTGCAAGGTAAGCGAAGCTCGAAACGCGCGCACGAGCTTTATTTGAAGGACTCGCCGCGTGCGGATTTCCGCGAAAGAGTTTCAGCGCCATGCCGCGGGCCCGTTCAGCCTAGCATGAACATCGGCAGCACCAAGACACCCGACGCACCTCCGCCAACGGCCATCCGCCTCCCGGTCGCCAATGCGCAATCAGCGGCCGCGTCGGAGGCAACAGAGACAGTCGCGCAAACCCGCAAGGAGGCGGGCAACGGCGATCAGGTTGCCGCGCGCAAGTTAGCTGCCAGCACGCGGACCGCTCAGCCGGTGGCCCCGCCAGGGACTGGCAAAGCACTCAATATCAAAGCTTGAGTTATGTCTCGCATGTGGTGAGTAAGGGCCCGCGAATAGAAGTCGGTCGAGGATCGCGGTCCAGGCCCCCGGCTGGCAACGCGCGACGAAGGCGCATACCGCTCGTATGTAACTGAGGAGCAACGGAGCCCAGCCGGGATGCATCGGCCGCGAAGGCGATCGACTTACCCATTCGCGGGCCCTAAGCAGCGCGCTGCGAGTAGCCGCTCCGCGGCGCGCCGTACAGCGAGGGAAAAACCTCAGACACGCTTCAGGGCGTGGAACGGCGCGCGGACAGACGGTAGAGGAAGTTAAGGCTCAGACGGCCCGACGACACACGCGCAGCGAGTCGCAGACCGGCAACCATGCTAGCCGTGCAGGCAAGCGTGCGTCACGCTCGGGGCGTAACTCACGCTCACGCGCTCAGAACAGGTACATCACGCGCGCGCGACCGCTGAGCATCACGTTGTCGAACGGCGCCGGGCTGCCACTACCGGCCGTGAAGTTCGCTTTGGCATAGCCGCCGACAACCTTGATGAACAATTTTTTGTTGATGATGTACTGGAGCGCGCCGAACCCCTGGGTATTCGTCACCACGTCTTGCACCTGGTTCTTCTCGTGCACGTAGTTCAAGCCGGCACCCAGGAGCAGGTCGCCAACGACGCGCACGTTGCAAAAGCCGCCTGCCGCAATGTCGGTCGGGCTTCCGATACCGTCGTAAGCGCCCATCGTTGCTGATGGGTCTGGATTCGTCGGGCTATAGTGGTCCGTCAGCTCAAGTGCGGCATTGAACCCGAACTCGACATACGGGTCGAATACGAATTGCAGTGCTGCCGAGCCACCGCGGATGAAGCGGGATTCCTTGGACTTCGTGCCAACCAACGGGAATTGCTTGCGTATCTCTCCCGCGACCTTGAACTTCAGCCAGCCCGCGTCGAAAACAGCGGCCGGGCGAGCGCTGTAACCGTCGAGACTGCTCGCGTTGTCGAAACCGAATTGCGTTAGCAGTTCCAAGCGTAGCCAATCAGCCGGGTACAGATGCAAGGCGGCGTTCCCGACGCCATCTTGGCGGACGACGAAGGTCTGGATGCCCGGCGTGTTCGGTACGCCGAGCCCGTTCGGACCAGCCGTTTCTGTCGGTCCGTTTCGCTCGAGGGTATTGAGGTCCATCCCCATGCCGAAGTGGTACACTTCGAAGGCCTCGTAGCGGCCGAGTTGAACGTCCCACTGCTTCCATTCGCCGGTGCGGATCCATAGGTCGTCGATAGTGGCCAAGGACGGAGTGCGAGTCTGGTCGCTGTTGCCAACGAGCTCGGCTTGCCCCTGTACGTACCAGGACCCCTTCGAGTAAGTCGGCGTGACGCGGAGCACGCCGCGCGCTTGGCTGACCAAATACTTCGTGTTGCCCTCACCCGGGTTGCCGCGCTTGATGACTTCGTACCCGCTGTCCATCCAGATGTAGCCGGACACGCCGATGCCGTTCTTGGGGTAGTACGGCCACGGCATGCCGTGCATGTTCCCGCTCAACCACAGCGAACCGCCGTACAGCCCGCGGGTGGTCCACTGCGGGTACGCGCTATTCGGCAGGCGCTCGACCGGGCCGAGGCTTTCAGTGTCCGAGGTATCCTCCGCTGCGTCCGAGTTCGACGCCGGCGCCGCGGCGGACCGGTCGCCGTCTTTTGGCTCGTCTTTCTTGGTGTCAGCTCGCGCCCGGGTCGGTGAGTCCTCGTCCAGCGGATTCGGCTCGTCCGAGGTATCGGTCCTGGGCGCGGCCGAGGCAACGCCAGGACTACTCAATAGGGTGAGAGACCAGACGGAGGCGGCCGCAAACAGCTGAAGGGGGCGATTCATGCGCAGTGCTGAGTTCATGTGAGGCGTCGTTTTCTGTTCCGCCGCTCGGCTCATTGGACAGTGAACGTATCGTTGAGCGTGAGTTTGTCCGCGCTGGAGCTGCCCCCGACCATCAACTTCACGACTCCCGGAGCGACCTTGCGCGAATTGCTGGCGGAGTCCCAATACCAAAGGTCGGAAACGCGGAGCGGAATCGTAACGCGCACCTTCTGGCCCGCGGCGATGTGCGCCCGTTGGAAGCCCTTGAGCTCTTTATAACCATCAACGCGGTTGGGCACCGTCGAACCGGGGAAAGACGCGAACAGGAACACCACTTCGTCGCCGTCGGCCATGCCCGTGTTCTGCACGTCTACCTGCACCTTCACGACGCCCTTACTCGTCACCGTGGAACACGGAACCTGCAAGTTGCTATACGCGAAGGTCGTGTACGAAAGACCGAAGCCAAACGGGAAGAGCGGAGTCTTCTTCTGCGTGTCGAACCAGCGATAACCGATGTTGTACCCCATCAACGTCGTGTTCGCGTCCCCACCGTTGCCCGAGAATGCCGGCTCATCGGCGATTGCCACGGGCCACGTAACCGGCAGTTTGCCGCTGAAATTCACGGCAGCGCCGGTGCCTTTGTCCTTGCCGAAGAACAACTTGCCGAGCGCTGTTCCGCCGGACTGACCAGGGTACCACGCCATGACGAGCGCGGAGACCTTGCTCAGCCATGCCGAAGTGTCGATCACGCTGCCCCCCTCCAAGACCACCGCGATGGGCTTGCCCGGGTTGTCCGTGGCGATACCGGAGATGAATGCATTTTGCGCCGTGCCACCGTGCTTGCCGTCGAGTGCGAGGCTTTGGTCGCGATCCGAATCCTCGGGCACGATCGTGTAGTCCTCACCCTCGTCCTCCGGCGTGAGCCCAGCGACGACGACAACGAAGTCCGCTGTCTTGGCCAGCGCAGCACCCGCGGTGCCGTCACCGCATACCACGGTCACCCCGGCAGGCGCTTGCGCTTGGAAGCCCGCGCAGGGCGAGATGCTCTTGGCCGGGTCAGCGTTCACGCGACTGCTGCCCAAATCACCCAGGCGCGCATTGCTCGCGAAGTTCACCGTGCCGCTGGCCATCGTACCCTGCAGTGTCCAAGCAACCTGGGTGCCGACGACCGCGACCGTCTTCACCGTGCTCTTGATGGGCAGAGCTGCCATGTCATTCTTGAGTAGAACGCTGCCCTCAACCGCAGCTTGTTCGGCGAGCGCAATGCTCGCGTCGTTGTTCGAGATCGAGTAGCTGCCCGCATTGAATGTCGTCGTCGCGGCCTTCAGCCCGGGCTTGCCGGTGGTGCTGTTGACGTGAAATCGAAACTTGGTTTCGACGATACGCGTCGCCGCCGTGGTGACCGCAGGTTCGATGCCGGTGACGGCCGCAAGCGCACTGTATTGGAGGTTCCAAGGCAGCTCCATGTCCATACCGGCGTTGAGTGCTTCGCTCGCGTTCGAAGCCCAGGTGTTCTGAGACGCGGTTTGCCCACCGGGCATGGCCCACCAATCGGACAGGACCATGCCCTGGAAGCCGTACTCCGTGCGCAGGATATCAGTCAGCAAGTGCTTGCTCTGCGTGCACTTCTGCGCCGTGCCGGTCGTGTCAACCTGGTTGTAAGCGGCCATCACGCAGGCCGCGCCCGCATCCTGAATGATCATGCCGTAGTGCCTGGCGTACACTTCCTGCAGCGTCTGCTCATCCATCTTCGCGATGTCTGACTCGCGAGTTTTCTCGATGTTATTGGCCGCGTAGTGTTTCACGCACGCTGGCGCGTACTCCTGAACGCCGACGGTGAATGCTGTGCCCATACGGCCCAACAGGAACGAGTCCTCGCCGTACGTCTCTTGCGACCGCCCCCACGCTGGGTGTCGCAGGATGTTCACGGTCGGACCAAGCAGCATCGTGCCGCCGGCCGCGATCAGCTCGTCGCCCATCGCCTGACCCACCTTGTATTCCAGGTCGACGTCGAACGTCGCACCGCGGCTAGCGGAGACGGGGAAAGACGTTGCATAACCGTTACCCGAGCCCTTTTCGGGATCGAGATTCACGCCGCGCGGGCCGTCGCGAAACTGGAAGCCTTTGATCGCGCCGTCGTCCGCGGTTCGAAAGATGTCGTCGAAACCAGACGTATTCGGCCCGTGCAGCTGGTTGATCTTGGTGCTGAGGGACATGGCCTGAACGCTGTTGTCCGCTGCAGTCTTGTCAGCCGGGGCGATCGTGAACCCCGGCGTGTACGGCAGCGCGTGCTGTTGATTCGGGTCGTCTGCGCAAGCCATTTTCATCATCGGGGTCGCCCCGCCACCGCCACCGTCGGTGATCACCGTCACTGCGCCACCGATCGAAGTCGCGGACGCACCGGACGCACCGGACGCACTGGACGCACCGCCGCCCGTCGACGTGGTCCCCGGTGCATTGCCCGAGCCGCCTACGCTCGTGCTGCCACTGCCCGCCGAAGGTGTACCGCCCCCTGCGCCCACGGGCGCAGGGTGCGTGCAATTCGCAGCCAACAGGGACAACGCGCCGAGACTCAAAGTGCCAGCGCGACTGGTGAGGGATCGCGGAAAAGAGGTTGGCTTCAGCATGTAAGAACGTCTCCAGGGGTTACGACTGAAAAATGGCGGACTCGGGCCTCGGGGCAGCCGGGCGGGTGCCTTCGTAAATTGCCTTCACTAACGAATTGAAGCGGGCGCTGGCTGCTCACGTCAGTGACGCGAACGGCCGGTGCACCGGCCGCGCTGCGCGCTTCAGTAGTTGCATTTAGCTCACAGCAGTAAACGTGCGAAAAAAGCCTCGGTACGTCAGGGTCGGTAGTTGTGCGCGGATGCGTCAGCTAAGGTAACGCGAGTGACCACGCACTTCCACTAGTAACGGAACAACGGCGGACTTAACCTCAGAAAAACGGCCGACCGACCCAACCGGCCCTCCTCGTCCGGCACGGCGTTGTAGCCCCCGATGAACGGCTCAGCGCGAACCTCACTCCGGACGGCGCGCGCCACGGCGACCGTCGGCGACCACCACACCGCGAATCACGCTGATTCGCGGGTCTGCGGGTTCGGGAGCAGCGTGGTCGATCATTGCCGGGTAGACGTCCCCTGCTTCGTCTTCGATGACGAAGAACCTGAGCTGACTCAGATCCAGCCCCTGGAGCGTGTCACTCGCCAGCCACGCCTCGAAGCGCGCGCCGCTACGGGCAACCGGATGCTCGATGCGCAGTTCACGCAGCACCGCGAGCCGGCGGCCGAAGCGATTCAGGAGGCGAGCCACCGAGACTCCGTTCTAACTCGCCTCGGAGCAGCGCTCGTCGTCATTCTTCACCGAATTCACGCGGCCACAGGTCTTGCTTGCTCAAGAAACGTGTGCGCTGAGTAGCGCTCCGATGAGCTCGGCCAGCGTTGTGCCTGCCAATAGAAGAACACTACAAAACGCCAGACTACCGAAGTTATTCGGCTCTCGGAACGCGCCGCGCAGCAAACGTAGCGCGTGCCACAGGCCGAGCAGCGCGGGGAGCGCACTCAAAGCAGCGATGCGCCAGGGCAAACCGAACAACACGAACAGCGGCAGCGCCGCAAAGCTCACAGCAACGATACCGGCGCAAGCGCGCGCCCCCCACTCGGCCCCGCGCCGAACCACGAGCGTACGCTTGCCGAGCGCGGCATCGGACGCGGCGTCTGGTAACTCGATGCTGAGTAACATCGCGAACTGCAACCCGCACAGTGGCAGGCACGCGAGCACCGGCAACAGCCGCAGCGCGCCGGTCTGCAGGTAGAAACCCAGCAATGGCGTCAGCAAGGTGACCACGAGCGCAGTCGCAAGTTCACCCAAACCACGGCTGAGCAAGCGTAGCGGTGGCGCGCTGTAAGCCCAAGACAAGCCCAGCATAAGCAGCGCGATGGGCAACAGCAGCGGCGCGCCATGCACGCGCATAGAGGCCAGAACTGCAATCGAGAACGCGACGCCGCCCAGCACGAGCGCAGCAATCAGCGCGACGCGCGGCGCAAGCTGCCCACTCGGCAAAATACGGCTGCCCCCCGACCACTGCGTCGGCGTCGCGTTCGCTCGGTCGGTCTCGAGATCGAAGTAGTCGTTCGCGTAGTGGGTCATCAGCTGAGTCGTAGAAACGATTGCTTGGCCCCACACGTAGCGGTGCCAAGAAATGGGTATGCCTCGGAGCTCTGCCAAAGCGGCGCCTAGCGCGTAGAGCAACAAGCCGCCGACCAGGAATTTCGGCCGCCCTAGCTTCACGAATGCAATCAGCGCTCTCAACATGCGCGAGGAGCATGTGCCGAGCGTGCGAACTTCGGAAGCCCCGAGATACCCAATTCGAGGCACGTCACTTGCACAGACGTTGTCTAGCTTCTTTAGCTGCAAGGGACTCGGATGTTCTTACTGAACGACTTTTCTGTGCGACGGCCACGCTACCAGATCACTCAGTCTCGCTCGCTGGAGTGGCTGAGTGACGTTCATGCTGAGGCACAAAATACACTGGAGTCGCTAAACGCCTCAGATCGAGCGCTGTTCGCGACGCGCGTGAGTAAGTTGATCGATCGTTGTGCCTGCGGGCCGGCCCAGGTAGGCTCGCGCGGTCACGTCACGCCAGATTTAGGCTCTTCCGATTTCGGGCGCTCACAGCTTTACGACGTGACGCGCCACCCACATGGCCTTGGCACCGCCGCGCGTTCCAGCGCCTTCGCCGAGATCGTGAATGCCTACTTCGAGGCTGAATTCGAGCCCGAAATGCGCGCACCCAGCGAGTTGATTCACGTCACGTGCACCGGTTACGTCTCGCCCAGCGGCGCACAGCGCTTGGTCGCGAGCAAGGGTTGGGGTGACCGTACGCACGTGACTCACGCCTACCATATGGGGTGCTACGCCGCCTTTCCAGCGATCCGTATAGCGGCGGGCCAGCTGTCCGCGCCGAGCGCCTTTTCGCGCGGCGGTGCGGAGGCGCGGGTGGACATCGTGCACACGGAGCTATGTACGCTTCATCTCGACCCGAGCCAGCATTCCGCTGAGCAGTGCGTCGTACAGAGTTTATTCGCCGATGGTTTCGTGCGCTACTCGCTGCGGTCTTCCGACGCCGGCCCAGGGCTAGAGGTGTTAGCGCTCAGCGAGCAAATCCTGCCCGGCACCGCACAGTCGATGGGCTGGGCCACGGGTGATTTCGGCATGCACATGACGCTGGCGCGTGACGTGCCCGATCACATTGCTTCAGCATTGCGCCCGTTCGTCAGCGCATTGCTGGAGAAAGCGGGCCTCGGCCTCGCCGACCTGCGGGATTGCGTGGTGGCCGTGCACCCGGGCGGCCCGAAGATCATCGACCGCGTGCGGGAGGTGCTGGAGGTGCGTGAGGAGCAAGTAGCGGCGAGCCGCGCGGTGCTCTTCGACTACGGGAACATGTCGTCAGCCACACTTCCGCACGTTTGGCAGCGGCTCCTGGGAGACCCGCATGTTTCGGTCGGAACGCCGATATTGAGCCTCGCATTCGGCCCCGGGCTGACCGTGTGCGGCGGCCTGTTCAGGAAGCGCTGATGCTGCCGCTGCTGCTGGTTCCCGCACTCCTGCAGATGGGAGCCATGTTCCTCGATGAGTTCGTGTTTCATCGCAAGCGCGGGCTACCCAAATGGGAACGCCTGGGCCACCCGCTCGACACGCTGACCGCTATCGCCTGTTACGCCTGGCTGGTGCTCATGCCGCCGACGAGTCCGCACGCTCTGGCTGTGTACGTCGCTCTGTGCTTGTTTTCGTGCTTGTTCATCACGAAGGATGAATTCGTGCACGCCCAGGTGTGTGAGCCCACCGAAATGTGGCTACACGCGGTGTTGTTCGTGCTGCATCCCATCGTCTTTCTGGCGTTTGGTTTCATTTGGTACTTGCGGCTCGCGCCCTGGGTCGTGAAGGCCGAGCTGCTACTCACCGTCGGTCTGCTCGTTCACCAACTCGTGTATTGGAGTTCCATTGCCCGCCAATCCCGCGCAAATAGTCCCGGTAAATAACGACATTTACCGGACGCTCGGCGATCGTTGGTACGAGGCTTCCGACGACCCGGTGGCGCTACTCCGCGCCGAATCACGCCTGCGCAACCCGTGGGTCGCACGCGAGATCGCCCAGGCCTTCGGCGAGCGGGCGTGCAACGTGCTGGATGTCGGCTGCGGCGCGGGCTTCCTGTCGAACTCGCTTGCTGAAGCGGGGCACCGCGTGACAGGGCTGGACGCCTCCAGTGACGCGCTGCGCGTCGCGGCGCTTCATGACTCGACGCGCTCCGTCCAATACCAACAAGGGGACGCCCTTCAACTGCCCTACCCCGCCGGCTCGTTCGACGTCGTGTGCGCGATGGATTTTCTGGAGCACGTAGAGAACCCCAAGCAAGCCATCGCTGAGGCCGCGCGCGTGCTCGCGCCCTCGGGGTTGTTCTTCTTTCACACCTTCAACCGCAACTTCATGTCCTGGTTGATCGTGATCAAGGGAGTATCCTGGTTCGTACGCAACACGCCGCGTGACTTGCACGTACTTCGACTATTTTTGAAGCCGGAGGAAGTACGCGACGCTTGCTCCGAGCACGGCCTGAACTCACTCGAGCTTCACGGAGTTCGTCCGCAGCTCGGGCTCGCGTTTTGGCGCATGTTGCTCAGCCGGCGGGTGCCCGCTGACTTCAGTTTTACCTTCACCCCATCGACGCGCCTGGGCTACAGCGGCATCGCGCGCAAATCCGGAGTTACGCTCGGATGAGGGTCGGGGCAGCACTCGTGGCGGGCCTCGTGCTCGCCACTGGCGGGTGCAAGGGCAGTGCGCCGTCAGTCGCTGAGCTCGCACCGATTCCTTCTGCCAAACCCGTCGAGCGCGGCGCAGTCGGTGACAAGGACTTGCACGTGCTCCTGGCCGAGCTCGCTGCGTCGAAGGCCTGCCAAATGATTCAAGGTCAGTTTCGCCCCGTACGCGCCATCGAAAACCCGGACTTGGTCACCGGTCTGATTTGGGTCCGAGACTGCCACGCCAAGGCCAACGGCACCCAAGTCAGCGTCATGCTTTCGGGGAACGGCTGGCAATGGGCCGACCAACAGCAGCACAAGGCCGGCGGCACCTTCGGCATTCGCCAATACGTTAAGTTCGGCATGACCGCGACGCTCCCCGGCGAGGTGGACGTTGCCTATCAACCGAGCGCTCACATCTTATCGCTCTGGTTTACCCCAGAAAAACCGCCTGAAGTGTCTTTCCAACCCGTGGGCGGAGTCGAGGTCGACGCCAAAGGAACCTGGTCTTCGATCGTGGGTGCGTTGGGCAGTGTGTTCGGCAAGTCGCCAGCGCACCTCGGCAATGAACAGGCAAAAGTACAAGGCGGCCATCAACTCGAAGGGGAGCTCGCGGACGGGTTCTCGGTCACCATCAATTTGTGCACGGGGTTGTCGCGCTTCAATCTCGGTCGCCACCCCAAGGGCGCAATGGATATCGCAGACGCTGGCGAGTCGAAGAGTGTGCCTATCGAGCTGCAGCCGAGCGGGTTGCTGGTGTTCGGTCCGCAGTTGGTAGGACCCGCCGGGTATTCCGCGAACGTGGAGGTGCTCACGGGCTCCGCGCACATCGCGCTGGCCTGTCGTAACCAAGCGGAGGCTCTCGCCGCCGCATATGTAGAGGGTAAACCATTGCCCACCATCGACACACTGGCCGCGGCCACCATCCGCGGCAAAGGCACGCTGCGTGTGGCCAAGGCCAACTGCGAAGTGTCCCTCATCGCCACGCCCAGCGAGCCCGAAGCCGTCAAATTCGACTGGCAGCGCCCCCCGGCCGAAGTTGCCCGCTCTACGGGCGGGCCGTTGGTTTCGTGCTCCTCAACGCCGACGGCTGCACCGAGCGCGAGCGCAGCTCACTAATACACTGCATTAGTCGATCCGCACAGGCGCGGACTCGAGCACGCGAGCGACGAGCGCGGAAAGCTGCGCGCCGTCGAACGGTTTGGATAGGAACGAAGCGCCCAGCGCGCGCGCCTGAGCACGGGTTTGTTCGTCGACTAACCCGGTCATGATGATCACCGGCATGCGCATGCCGGCTTCGCGCAAACCCGTGACGATTTCCAGCCCGGTGTAGCCGGGCATATTCACGTCGGTCAGCAGCAGATCGACGCGACCAGAAATTTCGCGCAGAACGATACTGTCTTCGACGCGCACCAGAAGCTGCGCGCCATCACTCACCTCTTGCACCTCGTAACCTTCGCTGCGTAACCGATCAGCGACCAGTTCCCGGGCGTCCGTGTCGTCTTCAGCGACGACGATGCGCTTGCTCGAATTGATGTTCATTTCATTGCTCTATCGATACGGACGCATCGGCCGACCCCGCGAGTGCTGGCTGGGGCCGGCCTTCCTCAGACAGACCTCACTTGGCGGGAGCAGCAGGCGCGGCAGCGGCCGGAGCGTCCGCGGGAGGCGCGGGAGTTTCCTCCGGCGAAGCCGGCATGGTCGCGGGAGCGTCCGAGGAAGGATCTTTCGGCGGCGGAGTGTCGGAGCCTCCACAGGCCGCTGCGCCCAAAGCCAACATAAACAAGGTAACGCTGAGTTGTTTCATGTTGAGCAGCCTAGCGAAGGGCTACGCTCTCGGCAATCGGGGCGGCAAAGCATGTGTGTGTCGTCGCGCACGTGAAGTTCGGCCACGTGGGGCGTACGTGTACCGACCGATGGCCGGGGCGCATTTCCGTCTCGGCTCGACCCTGCGAAATACGGAAAAAGCGCACGCCACCTAGTTGGCGCGCTCTTTGCTAATGCAGTGAGCATGGGCATTCTACTCTTCATCGTGTTCGGGTTCCTCGTCGGTTTGCTCGCTCGCGCGATCATGCCGGGGACCCAGAAAATGGGCTTCGTTTCCACGATCCTTCTAGGTATCGCGGGCTCGTTCATCGGTGGATTTCTGGTAGCTCTGATCACGAGCAGCCGGGTCACTGACCTGAACACGTCCGGCGTCATCGGGAGCGTGGTCGGCGCGCTCGTTTTGCTTTTTGCCATGACCCGTTTTTCGGGCCGCGCGCTGGTTTGAACGGTCTCGGGCGCATATGAAACTCAAAGCGGGCTGCGAGCTCTTGATGAGTGCAGCGGAACCCGTGCCGCTCGTGGCCATGCTGAGACCAAGCAGCGGTCAAGCTCAGTGGATCATCAGCGAGCGGTATGAGCTCGACCCCTTCGTAAGGGCAGTCGAGTACGTGGATAGCTTTGGCAACCTGTGCCAACGCCTCACCGCGCCCGCGGGCAAGTTCCGCATCGCGACGGAAGTCGTAATCGAGGTCACCGACTCGATACTCGTCGGCTATGGTGTAACTCCGACCTCACCGGCAGAGCTGCCTGACTACGCGCTGCAGTTCCTACTCCCCAGTCGGTATTGCCCTGCGGACACGCTGGCAGACCTTGCCTTAGAGATCAGCAACGGTCACGCTCCAGGCTACGACCAGGTCGAAGCCATCCGCGCTTGGATCCGCGAGCACATCGAGTACCGCTACGGGGTAAGCACTGGGTCGACGAGCGCGGCCGATACTCTGCGCGATAGAGCCGGCGTTTGCCGCGATTTCGCGCACATCGGCCTCTCGCTGTGTCGCGCCCTACGCATCCCAGCGCGCATGTGCGTCGGCTACTTGTATCGGTTGGACCCGATGGATCTGCACGCTTGGTTCGAGGCGTTTATCGCGGGCCATTGGTACACGTTCGATGCGACACAGGAGGAGCCGAGGGGCGGGCGCATCACTCTCGCCTACGGCCGCGACGCCGCCGACGTCGCGCTCATCACGAACCTCGCACCGCTAAAAACGGACAGCCTGCGGGTCTGGGTGGACGACGTCACGTTGCATTGACTGACGTTCTGCAGCTGGGTGTCAGAACGGGCAGATCAGCCGGCCGCGCGGGCCCTTGTTCTGCGGTGGGCAGGGCGGAGCTATTGGTCGAGGAGGATTTTGGCGCGCAAGTCTTTGATGCAGAAGCGCGTCGCCGCCTCGAGCTCGTCCTTTAGGAGACGGGCGTGGTCGGCAAGAAGCTCATCGTTAGTCGGCCTGCCCGGTGCCTCCGCCGAGTTGCGAACGCAGGTACCTTCGGCGATCACGGCGCCTGACTTGCCATCGATGGGGCGTACGATCTTGGCGTCGATGAGGCGCAGGTCGACCTGGTAGGTGACTAGGTATCCCGGGTCGTCATTGTCGAAGCGCCCCATGCCCCAACTATCTGTCCGGACGCAGCGGCTGCTGTTCTCGGACAACGCGGGCAGCCCTGAACGCATCTGGAGCTTCGACCCCGTGAGCATGATGCTCACGAAGCTGCTCGAAGACAGCGGCAGCAATGGCCTTGCCGTGGACTCGAACGACCAAATCGTCGTCGCGGATCAAAAGAACCGCGCCATCTATCGCTGGGACAGCGCGACCAAGATGAAGGTCGGCGGCAACATCGCGTCGGGCGCCTTTAAGCCCAATGACGTGGTCGTGCGTAGCGACGGCAGCATCTACATCACCGATCCCGACAGCAGCCTGTATTACATCGCGCCGGGCGCGAGCGAAGCCACGAAGGTCAGTACCAAGGTGGGGCGCCCGAACGGCATCGTGCTCACACTCGACGAAAAGGCGCTCATCGTCGGTGACGTGGGTAATCAGTCGCTTTCCCAATTCCAGCTTGGCGCCGATGGCAGCGTGGTGGACGTGACGACGCCGTTCCGTATGACCGTGGGCACGACCGCCGACGGGATGTGCGAAGACTGCGCCGGCAACGTCTACGTCGGCACCCAAACCGGCGTCGAAATCTTCGACTCAGCCGGCAAGCGCCTGGGGGTCGTCCCCACCGGCGAGAGCTCGAACTGCACTTTCGGCGGCGCCGATCGCAAGACCCTTTTCGTCGCCTCACGCGCGACGCTGAAAGTCGTGACGATGGTGAACCCCGGCCTGCCCGACTGACGCGCCTTCCGGCTCTGTCTCGTTAAAGTCCGTGCTCGCGCCCGCAGCGGGCGCTGCGCGCGGAATAGGGGGGACCCGTCGGGGCGATCGAGCGTGTTTGTAAACAAACAGAGAGTTTCGACTCGCGGCCCCCCCCGGGCTGCATGCCAAGCGCTGCAGCACGTGAGTGTGTGCGTTCCGCTTGCCGCGTTCGCGCTCATCGTCACGCTCGAGGGCGCCCTCCCTCCAATGTCGTGGCTGCCGCCACGCCTGCGCGGC
>JBDTJC010000235.1:0-42156 GCA_039936055.1 Polyangiaceae bacterium
GTGGCTGGTGATGTCATGGCGACGGGCTGGCGGCGTACAGCGTGGATCCGAACGCGGTCGGAGTGCTCCTCGAGCGCCGTCGCCTGGCAGGGCGACTTGAACTCCACGCCCTCACGGCGTAGCCCGGTGAGTAAGATTTCTTCCAGCACGCTTTGGGGAATCGTGAGGGCGCTCTGTGGCAGTTCGATGGTGGTGGCGAGCGAATTGGCGAGGTACACGTCCACGCGGTTGAGCTTGCGCCCCGCGGCGAGCAGCTCCGCGCCGAGGCCCAGCCCTTCGAGCAGCCTGACGGACGAAGGATGCAGGACCGCGGCGTGCCCGCGGTTGAAGCTCTGTTCGAGCAGCATCACGTCGACGCCGCGCTGAGCCGCGCACAGGCCGGCGAATAGGCCTACTGGCCCTGCCCCCACAATGAGCAACTGGGTTCGGTCGGCGGAAACGGGATCGTAGGTAGTTCGCATCAAATCCAGCTTATTGGGCAAGGACCAAGCCAGGCACTCAGGTGGTGGAAATCAGCTCATGCGGTATTCTGCGCGAGCCCTGCGCCCCGGATCGCGGCGCAGAGCTTGCGCGACCTGCCGCGCGGCTTTTGCGCGAGCCGAACTCCGACCGCTAGCCGTGTGGGCATGTCGGGGTCACGGTTTGCCTGCGTTAGCGCGACGCGTCGCCAGGCCAACCCGCAAAACATCTATATAGCTGAGAATGCCGATCAGCTTTCGCCCGCCATTCTCGAGCACTGGGATCGCGCCGATGCGATGCTTCAGCATGAGCTCGATTGCCTCATCCAGCTCGGTGTCGGTCTGAACGGTGACGAGCTCCGTGCTCATCACGTTTGCGACCGGCTGATCCAGCACGCGCTGCACGTCGTGCGGGTCACCGAAGTAGCTGATCCCACTCGGCACGACACCCGGCAAGTCCCGGGCGCTCACGATCCCCACCAGGTTATCGCCGTCTACGACCGGCAAGTGGCGAATGTCGAACTCCGAGAGGAGCCGCATCGCCTCGCGAACGCTGGTCGTGGTGGTTGCGGAATGTGGGTTCGAACTCATCACTTCTTGGACAATCATGAGGGGCTCCGCTGCTGATTCATCTCAGAGCAAAACCCGTACCAGTCCTTGCGACGTTCAACGCCTGACTTCGGCAGCTTTCATGCTTGAATCCAGACCGCAACATGACCGGAATCGTGGTTTGGTTTACAGGGCTGCCGTCCTCGGGCAAGTCGCGCCTGGCAGAGCGCGTGTGGGGCCAGCTGTGCGCAGAAGCGGTGCCGTGTTGCGTGCTCGACGGTGACCGCGTTCGCGAGCTAATCCAGCCAAAATCAGGCTATGGTGAGCGATCGCGAGACGACTTCTACATGACCCTCGGGAGCCTGGCCTGCGAGCTTTCGCGCCAGGGTCTCGTTGTGCTCGTGCCCGCAACGGCCAGTCAGCAAGCCTACCGGGACCATGCGCGCGGCTTCGCGCCAGCGTTCGTCGAGGTCTGGCTGGATGCCGGTTTGGAGGAGTGTCGGCGGCGCGATGCTAAAGGCTTGTACGCACGTTTTGCGCGAGGGCAGGTGCAAGGCTTGCCGGGCGAAGACGAACCCTACGAAATTCCCGCGGCCCCCGACGTGCGTGCCTCCGGTTACGAGGACGATGCAGCATTCGAGAAGCTGCTGAGCCGAGTGCGAGCCATTCGCTCGAAGTAACGGCGCGCCGAGTGTTTCGGCACGGCGCGTGCTTTAGCGCAGTGCATGAACACAGAGAAGCTATTGGTCGAGCAAGTGATGACGCGCGGCGTGGTGACGCTGGACCGGAACGAGAAGCTGCTCGTTGCGGACGACGTGATGAAGCTAGGCCGGATTCGGCATCTCCCAATCGTCGACGAGGACGGCAAGCTCGCCGGGATCATTACGCAACGCGATCTGTTCCTCGGCGGTCTGCTTCGGGCTCTTGGCTACGGTTCGCACGCCCGTCAGCAAGCGATGGACGGGCTCTCAGTGAAGGAAGCGATGAAAACCGAGGTGGTCACGACGACCCCCAATACGCCGCTCTCCGAAGCTGCCAAGTTGATGTTCGATCTCAAGATCGGCTGTCTCGTCGTCCTCGAAGGACACGAACTGGTGGGCATCCTCACGGAAGGGGATTTCGTCAAGCTGGTAGCGGAGGGCTGAGCTCTGGGCTCGAGTTCAGTCGAAGTGCATCGCCAGCTGATGCACGCCGCTTTCCAGTCGATCACTCAAGCGCAGCCCGCTCGCTTTGAAGAGCGACAACATGCGCCCATTGGTGGCCAACACGGAGGCGCTGAAGCCGTTCAACCCTTGCTCCTTGGCCAGCTTTACTAAGCGCGCGAACAATGCGCTCCCGACCCCGCGCCCCTGCCACTCGTCGCGCACCACGAGTGCGACCTCCGCAAAACCGGTGCCGGGCTCGACGTCGTAGCGCGCGATCGCCAGCAGCTCTTCGACGTCCTGGTTGTCACTAGCGACCAGCGCGGCGTTCTCCGTGTCACTGAAATCAGCGAGCTGTGCGATTTCCTCGCGAGGATGACACGTCTTATGAGCGAGGAACCGCTCGTAGGTGCTGTCGTCCGACAGGCGATACAAGAGGTCCTGCAAGACGCGCTCATCCGTGACGCGCAGCGGACGAACGTGGATCGCCTCCCCGTGCGGCAGCGTCACGGTTTCCGAGCGCGCCCGAGAGAAAAACTTTGGCTCGCGCTGATCCTGAAAGACGTAGCGCCGCTGTTTGGCTTGCGCGAGCAGCTCCGAGCGGTGGTCCGGGTGAGCGATGTCTATCAAAGCGAGTGCGCGCTCGCGCACGCTTTTCCCCCATAGATCGGCGACCCCGTATTCGGTGACTACGTAGTGAACATCGCCACGGCTGGTCACGACGCCCGCGCCTTCGCCGAACGCCCCTTGAATCCGACTGACCTGCCCGGCGCGCGCTGTAGACGGCAGCGCAATGATCGGTTTGCCACCGTTGCTGCGGGCTGCGCCGCGAATGAAGTCGACCTGACCGCCGATGCCCGAGAAGAACTTGCCGTCTAGGGTGTCGGCCGCAATCTGGCCGGTCAAGTCCACGGCTAGCGCCGAGTTGATCGCGATCATGCGGTCATTCCGCGCGATCACCAGCGGGTCGTTCGTGAAGTCGCTGGGGCGCAGCTCGAGCATCGGGTTGTCGTCGACCCAGTCGTACAAGCGCCGCGTGCCCATCACGAAAGAAGTGACGATTTTTCCCGGCAGGAGCGTCTTGCGCTTGCCGGTTAGCACGCCGCGCTCGACGAGATCGATCACCGCGTCCGATAGCAGTTCCGTGTGAAAACCCAGATCGTGGTGATTGCGCAGCGCGCAGAGCACCCCCGAAGGGATTTGCCCGATCCCCGTCTGCAGCGTCGCGCCGTCGGGCACAAGGCCCGCCACGTGTTCACCAATCGCGGTGGCCACCGGGCCTAGTTCTTCGGTGGGTAGCTCGAGGATCGGAGCATTGACCGGAACGAGTAGCGCGATATCGGCGACCGAGATGAACGAGTCCCCGTGCGTGCGTGGCATGTTCGGGTTCACCTCAGCGATGATCAAACTCGCGGAGGCCACGGCGGCGCGCACGATATCCACCGACACGCCCAGGCTGACGCAGCCACGCTTGTCCGGGGGTGACACTTGAATCAGTGCGACATCAATCGGAATGCGTCGCGTTCGAATCAAGCGGGGCAACTCAGACAAGAAAACGGGCATGAAGTCAGCTCGCCCGTCTTGCACGGCCTCGCGCACATTCTTGCCGATGAAGAACGCTACGTGTCGAAAGCGCGCCGCAAACTCGGGGCCCACGTAGGGCGCAGGCCCGAGCGTGAGCAAGTGCACGATCTCGTTGTCGGCAAGGTGATCCCCGTGGTTGACCAAGGCCGCAACCAACTCAGTCGGCTCGGCAGCACCCGACCCGATCAAGATGCGGCGGCCCCGGGAAATACGGTGCACGGCCTCCGCCGCGCTGACGACCTTATCCGCATAGCGGCCGAGCCAAGTGGTATCGATCACAGGTAACCACTTCGTCGGTCGTCGGCTAGGCGGGCGCGGGCGCGGGCGCGAGCCGCGAGTGTGAGCGCCGCTTGATTCATGCGCGCGCTGGAGCGAAAAGCGTGCCGCTGCTTCTTCGGGCCGCAAGCCGCTGGTATTTCGCGACCCGCGCACATTTTGCGTGAGCGCGCGCACCGATAGCGCGAGCGAGTGCATCACGTTGGGCAGAGGCGCCGCGGGCAGGCGAGTCGAGGACTGCTTTTTTGCTGGAGGTGCCAGATGTTGTTTCAACACCTCCTGGTTACTACTCAGTGAGTGCTCGAGGCGAGCGCTGCCGCTGCTGACTGCCCATGGCAGCTGAGTGCCGGCTCCGTGCGGGCTGGCGCGGAGTTTGCTTACATCGGCGCCAGGAGTTGAATCAATGAACGCTCGTCATGTTGCCGTTTGGATCGATCATCAAGAAGCCAAGATCTTTTCCGTTGAGGCGGAGACCTTCGAGTTGCGTGCGATTGCGGCGCCGCATCACCACGTGGCGCGAAAGGCAGACGAGCAAGGGCGTCACGCCGACACGCCATTCTTCCACCGTGTCGCGCTCGCTCTCGAGGGTTCGGAGCACGTGATCGTCGTCGGACCGTCGTCCGCCAAACTCGACTTCATTCGCCACGTAACCCAGCATCATCACGCGCTGGAGAAGAAGATCGTGGGCGTGGAGACGCTCGACCACCCGACGGACAAGCAGTTCGTCGCGTACGCGCGGCACTACTTTCGCGCGCGAGACCTGTGAACGGGCCGCGCAGGGGGGCGGCAGAGCGTTGCTTGCCCCAGCGCGCCAATTACGACCGCGGAGCGCGGTCCGACCTGATACGCGGGGTCGGCAACGCGCGGCGCTTCTGCGCGCGTTGTGAGGTCATCCGGCGCCGGTCGCAGCGTATCGACAACGCGCAGCCATGGCCCTTGATCGCTCAGCGTTTTCGCGTCGACCGCTGACGCTACGAACGAAGCGCGCGCTGAGGGCTCGCTGGGACCGTTCTTTGTGCGCCCGCTCGGAAGGGCGCGGCGCCTCAAGTGAAGATCTCTTGGGCGAACTCGGGATCGAAGCGCGGCGCCGCCAATGCGGCCTCCACGAACTCGAGCAGCTTGCTGCGCGAGGCGGGAGCCAAGTCCGGATACCAGACTGGATTGGCCAGGACCAGGCCGCGCCAAGCCAAGAACGGTGCCACCACATCCAACAACTCATGGTCGCGCGAGTGCTCGACATACGCTCCCCAAAACCGGCGCCATAGGTGCTGGAACGACGACCTCCAGAGCCGAGCATCGAAGTTCGAAAAGAAGATGAAGTTGATGGCCATTGCGGCGACGTCATCGGCGGCGTCTCCTGCGGACCCGCGACTTGCATCTAGAAGATTGAGTTCGGAGTCGTCGTCGAACAACACATTGAACGGGTGAAAATCCCCGTGGATTCGCACGAGGCGACGGTAGTTGTGTTTGAGCCGCCAGCGCCAAGAAAGGCAAGCCTCCTCAATGCCCTGCAGGCGTTCGGCGTCCGCTCCCGGCACGTGTTCGGGATAGCCGTCCACGATGCCGAAGATGCCCTCGCCGCTCCCCAGCAGGTCGCGAATCGAGCGCGTGTACAGGGTGGCTTCCGGTAATTTGATGCTGTGCACGCTGAGCAAGTAGTGGACGAGTGCGTCCACGCGCATCACGTCTCGGGGCTCTAACATGCCGGCTCGGGCGATGCGTCTCAAGTCGTCCGCATAGGGGCGTCCTTCGGCGTAGTCCGTGAGCAAGTAGAATTCACCTGTATCGCGCAGCGATACGAAGCCCGATCCCTGGTAGGCGCCGACATCCAGCGCGTGTGTGTGGCGCGGCAGGAGCGCGAACGTGTCGGCCGCGACCAGCATCTCTGCCGCGCGGTCGGCGCGCCGCTCATGCCCGAAAGGGTTGGGCGTCGCGCTGTGCAGGACCAGGCACTTCTGCTGCCCTTCGTGCTGAACTTCCAACCTGAGGGGTGCGCCGTAGCCGGCCCCTTTCGCGGTCGCCTCGTGGTCGGCGCTATCGGTCGTTAGGGGCACGACGCGCAAGAGCTGCGCGCCTGGCAGCGCGTGCGCCACCAGGGCTCGCAGCCGGTCGTCCTTGAGTTCTTGCGCGGAATGGCGTTGTTTGCGCCCGCTGCTCACGGTCATGCCTCAGCTGACTTCAAGAAACATGCCCGGGCATGCTTGGCCGCTGTGCAGACCGGACGACGCCTTAAGATGTGATGGCGCGCGCCGTTCCAGGCAGCTACCGGCATTGTTTCTCGGCGCTCACGAACTTGCTTCGTCGGAGTGTGGGAGAGGTCTATGAGCAAGCAAATCTTGATAGTCGACGACTCGGCGACGATCCGACAACAAGTGCGTTCCGCCCTTGCAGGCGCGGGCTTCGATGTCGTCGAAGCGAGCGACGGGGCCGAGGGTGCCGAAACGATCAATCGCCTGGCCGACCTAGCCGCGGTGATCTGTGACGTAAATATGCCTCGGATGGGCGGCCTCGAGATGCTCGAGGTCGTCAAGAAGGATCCAAAGCACACGGCGCTGCCGGTCGTGATGCTGACCACGGAGGGGCAGCACGAATTGATTCAGCGAGCGAAGGCGGCCGGCGCGAAGGGGTGGATCGTCAAGCCTTTCAAGCCGGACCTATTGCTCGCTGCGATTCGCAAGCTCACGTCGGTGTGAGTGGCGAGACGTGTGGGGCGCGTTGATCAAGTGTTGGATATAGAGGCAAATTCCATGACTTCGACGAACAAGGAAACGCTCGACCGGTTGGTAGCCGAAAATTGTCTCAAGCTCTTCAAGGACTACCAGTTGGAGATCCGCGCTGGCGTGCCGGGTGAGTCGGTAGCGACGGAGAGGTTTCTGCTGTGCGGAATCATCGGCTTCACATCCAAGCAGGTGCGGGGCGCCTTGGTGCTCGCGACCACGAGTGAGCCGCTCGAGCGAACGAACCCCAGCGCATCTCCGTCTCATCGAGACTGGATCTGTGAGCTTGCAAACCAAATGCTCGGGCGCGTCAAGAACCAGATGCTCAGCCGGGGCGTTGAAATTTTCCCGTCGACTCCGATTGCTTTGCGGGGCGAGCACTTGTCGCCTGTGCTGCAGCAGCGCTTAGTGGCTGAGCTCTTCACTGCCGAGGGCGGTGTCGTCTGCGTTTGGATGGACTGCGAATTCAGCGATGGCTTCGAGTTCCCGGAGGCTCGCGTCTGTGATGCGGCGCCCGTCCTGGAAGGCGAGGCGATTCTCTTCTGAGTCGCCAGCACGCGAGCAACTGAATGTCTGCCGCGCATCGCGGTTGAAACTACAGGTGCGCACGGTCCTCGGGGCGCAGGCTTTCCGCCGTATACGTGTGCGATGCTGCGCGCGCTTTGTAAGGCGAAATGGCTATGTTTTGAAGCCTCCGCTTCGCCTACGAAGCGAGTTTGCTCAGCCCGTCTACGGGTATGCGAATCGTAAAAGTGGTTCCGCAGTTGGACGCGGTCTCGAACGAAAGCGTGCCGCCGTGCGCGTCGACGATGATGCCTCGCGCGAGCGAGAGTCCTTGTCCGGTGCCTTTCCCGACGGGCTTGGTGGTAAAAAACGGATCGAAGACCTTGTGCTGAATGGGAGCCGGAATCCCCCCGCCGTTGTCGGAGATGGCGACCTCGACCACGCCGTCCACGACGCTTGAGGTCACGCGAATCCGCCCGCCGAGTTCCGGTTTCGCGTCGGCAATCGCGTGAGCTGCGTTGACCACTAAGTTCAAGAAAACTTGGTTCAGGCGACCTGGGAAGCAGAGCACCTTGGGCAATTCCTGCAACGCGGTTTCGACCGTTGCAAACGCCTTGTATTCGCTCTGCGCTACCATCAACGTATCGCGGATGGCCTGGTTGATATCACCCGGGACCTTTTCGTCGGCGTCCACGTGAGCAAACGACTTCATCGCGCGCACGATGTTGGACACATGCTCGATGCCGGACTTCGAATCTCGGACGGCCTTCGGTGCGGTTTCGAGCAGATACTTGATCTTGAGCTGCGCCTTGCTGGCTTCTACTGATTGACGCGCGTCAGCGCTGAGTGTGGCCGTCGCGGACTCCAGCACCTGCACGTACTCGGTGATCTTGGCGAGGGCGCGCTCGAGGAAGGCGATGTTGTCGCCCACATACTGCATGGGAGTGTTGATTTCATGTGCAATCCCAGCGGCGAGCTGCCCGATACCCTCCAGCTTCTGCGCGAGCCGAAGTTCTCGTTCAAGCCGCTCGCGCGTCTCAACTTCGTCCTGCAGTTTCTTGTACGCTGCCTCAATCTCCGCCTGCGCCGAACGTAGCGCCGTGTTCTTGAGCGCCAAGGCGTCGTGGGCTTGGGTGAGGTCGTGTGCACGCTCTTGTTCGGAGGCAGCCCAACGGGTGGTGCTGGCAAGCTCCTCTTGAAGCAGCCCTGCCGCGCGTGTCGTAAGCAATATCCGCTGCATGTCGCCGGACTTTGCGGAACAGACGACCAGGCGACGATGGCGTCCGTCGGCACCCGAAAAAATGATGCTTAGGTCATTGGCTGCGTCCTGGAACATGCCTTCGACGCCCACAAGGCGGAGCATGTCTTCCTCGGCTACGATAGACTCGATCGGACAGCCGACGACGTCGCTTCGGTCGCGTCCGACCATCTCCAAAAACCTTGGGTTGGCGGACTCCACGATGCCGGCCGCATTCAGCACGAGAACGCCATCGGGCAGCTCGTTCAATAGCCAATCTGGGTGTTCGGAGGTCGGCACGTGTAGCTGCCCAACGACCGGGAGCTAACGGGGCTTAACAGCGCGCGGAGACTCGTCCCCAGGGTGTGGATGTCGGCGGATGTGACCCACGTTGGGCGGGACGCGCCCCGTTTGTCAGGAATCGATCCGAAACGCACTTTGCCGTGGCAATGGGCTCGAGGCCGGATTAGTGCGTGGCCGATGTCCGAAAAACTGCTGATCGCGGACGGCCTCGTCGTCGTCTTGAACTACACGCTCACATCCGACGACGGTGAGCTGATCGACTCGTCCACTGGCGAAGATCCGATGGCGTACTTGCATGGTGCCGACAACATTGTGCCGGGCCTGGAAGAAGCGCTCGCCGGCAAGACCGTCGGCTTCAAAGGCAAAATCGTCGTCGCGCCGGAGGACGGCTACGGCGAGCGCGAAGACTTGCCCCCGGAAGCCGTCCCGCGCTCCGCGTTCCCCGCCGAGGTAGAGATCACGCCAGGGATGCAGTTCATGGCCGAGGGCCCCAACAACACCCACGCGCCGATCTGGATCGCCGGCATCGAAGGCGACCAAGTGTTCGTCGACTCGCAGCACCCACTCGCTGGCGCCACGCTCAACTTCGACGTCGAAGTCGTGGACGTGCGCCCCGCCACCTCCGACGAAATGAGCCACGGCCACCCGCACGGGCCCGACGGGCATGGGCATCATCACTGAGCTCGCCAACCGCCGGCCCCTGAGCGAGTCATGAGCGAAGACTCCGGCGCCGGCGATCCCCTCCACGGCATCACTTTGGAAGTGATCATCAACACGCTCGTCGAGCGTCACGGTTGGGATGAGCTCGGGCAGCTGATCGACATCCGCTGTTTTCAGCTCGACCCGAGCCTCAAATCCAGCCTCAGATTCCTGCGCCGCACCGCGTGGGCCCGCAAAAAAGTCGAAGACCTCTACCTATACGGGCCACAACGCTGATCGGCTTGGGGGGCGCTCAAAACCCAGCCTGCAAAGAGCGAAGCATCCAAATCTCCTTTGTGGAATGCGCGCTCGGAGCGAGAGCCGATGGGAGCGTCGTGATGGAGACGCTCTGTAGGGCGCGATGTGAATGGCTGAGCGGTGGGGGCTCGCACGCCGAGCGCGTGGCGGGAGTCGCCGGGGGTGACGTGACGGCGGCTTCATGCGTAGGGCGTCGCTCGAAAGGGAAGCTGCCGTCCCGCGCCCCGCGTTGACAGCATTGAGGACGAGCAGACCGGAGACTTCAAAATGAGCCAAGCGACCACTGAAAAGCCAGCGACGAAGCAGGGCCCCCCTTGGCTGAACCGCGTCGTGTGGGGTATGGCCGGCACGAGTTTTCTCTCTGACCTCGGACACGAGGCGCAGAGTACGATTTTGCCGACGTTCATGGCCGCGCTCGGCTTGCCGCCTGCCGCGCTCGGTGTGGTCGAAGGCGTCGCGGACGCGACGGCGAGCTTCATCAAGCTGGGCGCAGGCTGGTTCTCCGATCGAGTCGGTCGCAGAAAGCCGTTCGTAGTGCTGGGCTACCTCGCCACCGGTCTTGCTTCTGGTGTCATCGCATTGGCCTCGGGCTTCCCGCTGATTCTTGCGGGCAAGGTGTTTGGTTGGTTCGGTCGCGGGATTCGCGGGCCGCTGCGCGATGCCATGCTGACGGATGCCATTCCAAAGGAGGCACGTGGTCGCGCGTTCGGTTTCCACCGCTTCGGCGACACGCTCGGCGCCGTCCTCGGTCCAATGCTCGCCGTCGCTCTGCTCACGACTTCCGGCGGCGTTCTCGAGACTGCCCGCAAGCTTCTTTGGTGGTCCCTGCTGCCGGGTGTTTTGTCCGCGGTAGTCTTCGCGCTGTGCGTGGGTGAGCGAACGAGAACCGCAAGCAGCACGCAGTCATTTCGGCTTGCGCTCGGGCAGACGCCTGTGCGCTTTCGGCGCTACTTGGTAGGGGTGGGCCTTTTTGGAGCGGGGGATTTTGCGCACTCGATGCTGATCCTCGCCGCGACCCAGCTGCTAACCCCCAGCTGGGGGCCGATGAAGGCGGCGGGTATCGGTGGCTCGCTCTATGTGCTTCACAACGTGGTCTACGCAGCCGCCGCGTACCCTGCGGGGGCGTTGGCAGACAAAGTGGGCCACCAGCGAGTTTTGGCGTGGGGCTATTCACTGTCGGCGGTCGTGCCTCTCTCGTTGGGTACCTATTTCTACCTGGCGCTTGGGAGCGTGCCGCTACTGGCTGCGTCGTTCTGCATCGCCGGCTTCGTCAACGGCGTCCAAGATACGTTGGAAGGCGCGACCACGGCCACGCTGGCTCCCGCCGATCAGCGTGGCTTGGCCTTCGGCCTGCTGGGCGCCACCAACGGCGTCGGTGATCTCGTCTCTAGCGTCGTCGTCGGAGTGCTTTGGACGGCACATCCAACGCTCGGTTTCGGGTATGCGGCCGTCTTGATGGTGCTCGGGGCGACCGTCACCTACCGTACTCGAGGCGAGACTGCTCCGTGACTTGCGCCCGGCGCTGCTACGGCGTGAGAAACCCGCTTGGTCACTCAAATTGTATGGTCCACAACGCTGAACCGCTTTGGGGGGCGCTCGCAACCCAGCCACGCACCTCACTCCCGCAAACCGTTCCGCCCTCAGCACGACCCGAGGGGCGCTGCGCGCGACAGAAAGCGTAGCTTTGGGCGAGCGTTTCAGCGCACCACGTCGTCGAGGATGGCGTTGGCAACGGTTTCGGCACCGCCAGTCGGCTCATCGCCGAGGCTGCTGCTCGAGTAGCGGTGGGTGAACGCGGTCTTTCAGGAACACGCGCAGCCACGCGGAGCGTTGCCGGCGTTTGACGGCGCGGTTGGCAGCGCTGCGTGTGGCAATGAGACGAAGTTGCCGGCGTGCCCGGCGTGCACTTTGGAGACTGGATACTTCAGTGCGCAGCTTTGGCTGCAGCAGTGCCTGCGCTCTTGACGAAACGCAGCGTGAAGCGATCGCTCTCACCGATGGCAGCGTATTTCTCGCGATCTTTGTCGCCTAGGCGGTAGCTCGGCGGCAAAGTCCAAACGCCATCCGCGTAGTCTTTGGTGTCCTTCGGGTTGGCGTTGATCTCTGATTTGGCGGCCAACTTGAAACCCGCGGCCTCGATCTTCTCGATCACCCAGGCCTCCGGCAGATAGCCGAGCTTCGAGCTCTTGATCGGATCCGCACCGACTAGGGCGCGATGGTCCACGATGCCGAGTACGCCATTGGGCTTCAGCGCGTGCCGAAACTCCGCCAGCCATGCGTCTACCGAGCCGTCCCTGACGAGATTGTGCAGCTCGCGAATAACCAGCACGGTGTCGAGCGTGCCATCGAGCGGGAGCTTCGGGCTCTTCTGGTCCACCACGACCGGCTCGACCTTGCCGAACAGCTCTGGCGAGGTTTCGAGCAGCAGTTTCAAACGATAGCCGCTCACCGCACGCTCGCGGTTCGAAGCGTCGGGCTCGTCGCTGGTCACGAAAAGCTTGCCGCGTTTTGCCAACACCGGCGCCAAGATCTCCGTGAACCAGCCGCCGCCCGGGCCGTACTCGAGCACGGACGAAGTGGGCCGCACCCCGAAGAATTCCAGCATCTCGCGCGGGTGTCGGTACCTGTCGCGGTCTGCGTTGCCCGGCTTGCGGATCGGGCTCGCGAGCACCGCTTTCAGCGCGACATCGAGCGACGGGTAGGGTGTCTCCGCAAGCCGTTTGGCAGCGGCATGCAGGTCGGGCGTCCAGCGTTGAACGTCCGCTTGATGATCTGCGTCGGCCTTGGCGCGCCCTTGCTCAAGGCGCTCGGCATCGGTCATTGGGGGGGGGGCGCTCGCTGGAGGAGTGGCGCTTGCCGACGGCACCGCCGCACTCGCAGATGTCGCAGCAGGGGGCGTTGTCGGCGCGCTGCTTGTGCTCACCGGTTCGCGAGCAGGGGTGGCGGCGCAGGCGGTGGCAACCAGAAACGGAACAAGGCAGACGATTCGGTGATTCATGATTTCCGTGCCAATGCATACTCCAAGCGTCGGCGGCGCGGCGTGAAGAACGCTGCCTCGAGATCGCGAAGTAGGCCTCCGTGCTCCGGCTCGACCTCGGCGGTGTAGAACTCGAGTACTTGCCCGTTACCACCCGCGCGTGCGTCGCTGAGCGAGGCGGCGCGCAGGTGGCTTGGGCCAGGTGCCTAACAGGCATGTTTGCAGGGGCCTGGCGCATCGAAAGTCTGTGGAAAGCCGCTGGACACGCAGTAGCGGTTAGTCGAAAGTATTGGCTCGGCTTTTGCCTTCGCGGAGGCGCCCGCCCACGTGAAGTTTTTTTTGATCGGGAGTCGATCGGGCCTCTCGGTGTTCGTCGACCTCATGAAAGGACGACACGACATGCGCAACATCATCTCGCTCGCTCACCTCTCGCTGGATGGATTCATGGCCGGTCCCGCAGGGGACATGAGCTTCGTCATTTTCGACGACGAACTCGGCGACTACACGTACCCGCTGATGGCGACCGTCGACACGGCTGTCTACGGACGCATCACGTATCAATTGATGGACGGCTACTGGCCCACCGCTGGTGAGGCACCGGGTGCGGGCGCCCTCACCCGCGAACACGCACGCTGGTACGACGGCGTGAAGAAAATTGTCGCGTCGCGCACGCTGACCGACGCGAAGCCAAACGTGCGCGTCGTCGGACACGACATCGTCGGCGCGTTGCGGGCAGAGAAGCAGAAGGCGGGCGGTGACATCATGATCTTCGCGAGCCCGACCCTCACGCATACGTTGGCCGCGGCGGATCTGGTCGACGAGTGGCGACTGACGTTTCAGCCCGCGATCCTAGGCGGCGGGCTGCCACTGTTCGCGCGCGTCGGGAACCGCGCGCAGCTCGATCTGAGGTCTTCGAAGACATTTCGTTCGGGCGTCATCGCGGCCCACTACGTGGTGAAGCGCTAGCCATGGAGAACTCGCGTCTGCTCGCGATCGGAGGTTCCGCGTGCGAATCATGATCTCTCTCCAGGGTGATGCGCCCGTCGACGCGATCTCCGCATACTTCGCGGGGCAAAGCGTGAACGTGCTCGGTTTCGAAGAACTCGCCGATGAAGGCGCGACGATCAGCGAGGTCGGTGATGCACCCGCGGTGGTCGAACACGTGCGGTCGGCGCTGCGGGCGGTGTGGCTCGTCGATGTCGCCTCGCGCACTGCGGCGGTGGAGCTCGCGAAGAACGCGCCCGGCGATACCGCGACGCTCGAGGTGCGCGAGTCATTTACGGCACAAGACTTCGGCGCACCCGCGGATCCGAATCCCCCCGCGCCGCCGCCGCCACCGGTGCGCAAGCCGGACACGCATCGCTTCATCGCGTTCATCCGCAGTCACGATGAAGCCACGAATGACCGCCCACAGCCCGAGTCGATGGCGCGAATGGACGAGTACTGCGCGCCACTCGCCGCGAACAACACGATAATCGGCGGCCACGGGTTGAAGCCGAGCGCGAAGGGAACGCGCGTGAGGCGCGCGGCAGGACAGCGGTTCATCTTCGACGGACCGTTCACCGAATCGAAAGAGCTCGTCGGTGGCTACATGATCGTGCAAGTGCGCACGCTCGGCGAAGCAATCGATACGATCCGCCCGTGGCTGCGCATCCATCGTGAAGGCCAGCGCGTGAGCCAGGCCACAATCGAGGTTCGCCGCTTGGCGTGAAGACGTGCCGTTGTTGGCTTCAGCGTCCCGACAGGACGCTGACTACGCCCGAACGGTTACGTGGCACACGCGCACACGGCGCCAGCAATGACGCCGTGTCGACCATGCGGTCGTTCTAGCAGCGACAGGTAAGCAGATGACTTCGAGAAGCGGTCCGAGGTGAGTGACCATACGATAGGAGCTTCTAGAGAAGCGTTTCGGGGCGTGAAAGCGAGAGCGGCGCGTCCCGCCTGTGGCGTCAGGAAGCGTGGCACCACTTGGGGCCCGCTTTTTGTCGCCCCCGTCGCAACATACTGACGCGCGGGCGCAAAACCTGCGCAACATTGGGCTGTGAATATGCCGCCCGCGGTGTCTCAAAGAATTAGTTCTATTCGAGTGCTCGGTGAGCGTGTTTCTGCGTGCGCGCTGTGGGCGGTGCTCGCTTCGCTTTCCGGTTGCGACGCGGGAAACACGACCGACACGCCGGATGGAGCGCTCGCGATCGTTACGGGGCAGGAGACGGATACTTGGACTCAGACGCCCGTCCCGCAGAGCGTGCTCGCGGAGCTGGTGGGGACAATGCGCACTTCGCTGGGCACGGTGCCGGCGCCAGCGACGGCCGTGTCGCTGGGCTCCGGCAGCCCGGCGGAGTCGCCCGCGAGCTTCGAGATCACGGGGTTCGATGCCGACAACAATGCGGTGATCGCTGGCACGTCGGTTCCGTTGAGCATCGATACCTTTGCGGGAGCCGCTCCGAGCGTTTTCGTTGGCCGCACGGGAGGTTTTTCGCGAGGACCGGGCGCGTTGGTGTTCGAGTATCGGCATCCGCTGCTGGAGGTCATCAGTCACGCGTTCGTGATCATTGCGGGTGGAGACGTGCCGAACGCGGCTCAGGCCTCGGTAGACGTCTACGACATGGCCAATTGGGTCGTGGCTCCGAAGCAGGCGTGGCTGCCGCGAGTGCCGAAGAGTTGGGCCGTGGCCGGCGCGAATTTGCTCGTGATCGATGAAACAGGGGCAATTTGGCTGGATGTGACCACGGGTGACACCGCCGCGGTCACGGGCCCGAGCGGCTTCAATTTCGCGGACATCGTGGGCGGGCAGACGCTCGTGGGTGCCAGCGACACGCGTTATATCGTCGGTGCGACTCGCGCGACGGGTGACCCGAGCGCTAGCGTGCTGCGCGTCGCCTCGGACGGGACACTGCGCGCGCTAACACTGAGCTCAGCGCGCCTCGGTGCGGCAGCGGCGGTCGTGGATGGACAGCTCGTGGTCACGGGTGGCTCGGCCAGCGGCGCGGGAGTGGAAGCCTTGAACGCCGACGAGACGACCTTCGTGGCGCTGGCGTATCCACCCGACGCAACGCAGGGTGCTGCGCTGACCGAGCTCACCACGACGACCGCGGTCGTCGTGGGCGGAGTCGATCCGGCGACCAGCACGCAGGGCGGTCTGCGCACGATCGATCTGACGTGCACGGACAGCTGCGCTGCGTCGCCGTTGGCGAACGCAGATTTCAGCTATAGCCAGGCGCAGGCTTTCCAGCTGGGCAACCGCAATGTGATGGTCACCGGTGAATCCGCCGACGGCGAGACGCACGCCTTCACGCTGAGCAAAACCGTCGGTTACGAGCTGACCGAGCAGCCGTTGCGCACGCCGCGCACCGGGGCTTCTAGCTTCCTCATGCCGAACGGGCAGGTGGGTCTTGTCGCTGGCGACGCGCTGGCCGACGGCACCCCGGCGTCGAGCGTCGAGCTGTTTTTCCCCGTGCAATGACCCGCGCTGAAGCGCCCCAGCGTCGCGCTTCGTCTACCTCTCGAAATGGTCGCGCACGACTAGCGCACAGCTCGGATAGAAATGATCGACGGCAAGAAAGTGATTGTGGTGATGCCGGCGTACAACGCGGAGCAAACGTTGGAGCGCACGGTTGCCGAGGTGCCGTCGTTGGTCGACGACATCATCGTGGTGGACGACCACTCGCGTGACGGCACCTCCGCCCTTGCCCAGAAGCTTGGCTTGCACACCATTCGCCATGAGCAGAACCGCGGCTATGGCGGTAACCAGAAGACGTGCTACCGCGCGGCGTTGCAGCGCGGCGCGGACATCGTTGTGATGATGCATCCTGACTACCAATACCCGCCCAAGCTGGTGCCAGCGCTGGCCCACTGTATCTCCAGCGGTCTCTTCGACGTAGCCCTTGGTTCGCGTATTTTGGGGGGCCGGGCACGAGAAGGCGGTATGCCGCTGTACAAGTACGTTTCGAATCGTTTGCTGACCGCAGCCGAGAACGTGCTGATCTCGCAAAAGCTGTCCGAATATCACACGGGCTATCGCGCATTTTCTCGCCAGCTGCTGCTACGCTTGCCGCTGGAAGAAAACGACGACGACTTTGCGTTCGACAATCAAATGCTGGTTCAAGCGGCTTATTTCGGCTTCCAAATTGCCGAAGTCACGTGCCCGACCCGGTATTTCGAGGACGCCTCATCGATCAGCTTCCGGCGCAGCGTGACCTACGGCTTCGGCGTCCTGCGTGCAGCGGCAGACTTCAGGCTCGCGCGTTGGGGGCTGGCGAGCCCCGCGTTCTTGAATCCGAACGGTCGTCGCCTGGTCCCGCCCGGGATTGACTGAGCGCTCCACGCTCAGCCTTGGGCGTGCTAATCCTGGCGGTCGTCGCTCGCCGTCGGGGCGCGCGGGTCGCGTTGCCGCGTCCTTCCAGCCTTGGCTAAGAGCGGCTCGCGGTCTACACGCCTCGTGAGGTCGCAAATGTCCGAACTTTGGAAGCATCTGTCGGCGGCGCGCAGGAACTCGCGGTTCGCCCTCGTGCTCGTGCCGATGGCGCTGTTGAGCTGGCTCGCGTTCAGCATCGGTGACATCACGAGAACTCAGCGGGTGTTCGTCGCAACGACGTACTACTGCTTGATGGCCCTGGTTTTGTGCTGGGCAGGCACGTACCTGCATGCGGCTCGAGACGTGCGGAAAGAGCAGGTCGTCGCCTGGATAAAGGAGAACTGGCCGGGCCTCGTGGTCGCTTTTGCGGTCACGCTCATCGCCGCGCTCGCCATCGAGCCCGCCTTGCGCATGCTTTCCGACGAGGCGAATTTAGTCGGAACTTCCAAGAATCTATTTGCTTCGAAGGAGCCCACTTTCACCGTCTCCGGCAAATACTATTACGACAGCTATTGGGACGTGGATGTCGGCATCGACCGCCGGCCAACGCTGTTTCCGTTTTTGGTTAGCCTGATTCACTCCGCCCTTGGCTACTCGTACCGAAACGTCTTCCTGTGCAATTTATTGCTCTTGCCGCCGTTCTTGCTGGCCTCTTACCGCCTGGCCAAGCCGCTCGGCGGAGCGACTTTCGCTGTCGTTGCCTCGCTGCTCGTGGCCGCACACCCAGTGACGTTGCTCGCGGTTCGCTCGGGGGGGTTCGATTTTATTGCGGCGTTCTTCGCGCTCCTCAGCATCAAAAGCTTCTGCGATTTTGCGCGCGACCAAGCACCCGCGAAGCTCGCCATTCTGTGGCTGAACCTGTGCATGTTCGCCGAGGTTCGCTACGAGAGCGCGCTGTTCATCGCGCCGGTCTTGGCCGCGCTGCTCGCCTTCCGGATGCTTTCCTGGAGCCTGCTGCGCCCTTATGCGTTCGTGTACGCGGTGAGCCCCGCGTTCCTCTTGCCCCGAATTTGGCAAATGATTTTGCGCGGCAATGTCCCAGAGCAGGAGCCGGGCAACATTACTTTCAGCCTCAGCAACTTTCTGAACAATGCAGCCGAATATTTCCGGCCCATTGTTGCGCCGCGCGGCTCCTATCCATTCCATTCTGGCCTATTGATCGGCCTGGGCGTGGTCGGCTGCCTTCTGTGGTTAAGATGGCTCTACGGACGCGTTTGCAGGCGCGACGCCGCCGGCCGCGGCGCTCCCGCGTTGCGAATCGCGGCTTTACTCACGGCTTGGATGCTAACGCAGGCGGTTATCACCTTCACCTATGTCTGGGGCCGCGCTCAATTGCCGTCGTCGGCGCGGCTGCTTATCCCCTTCGATATTTTCTTCTCGTTCGCTGCCGCTTGGGCCCTGACGTCGGGGCTGGCGCGCTTTCGGTCGTTCGTGCCGATACTGCTCGCGGTAGCCGTACTTGTCTCGGAGGTACCGGTCGCCTCGCAGCATCGATCGCTCAATCGGCTCACCCAGACTCGAGAGAGCAGCAGCGCGTGGAAATTCTTCGAGCGTCTCGGGGAAAAGCGCATCCTGATCGTGACCGACCGACCCAATCACTTCACGATCATGAACTACGGAGCGATGAGCTTCGACAGCGCGCGGAGTGATCCGTATCTGCTGACGGCCTTCGCTCGCCACCTGTTTTACGACATCTACGTCATCCAGCAGCTCAAGCTATCCACGAACCAAGTGCTGCCGGGATACCAAATCTGGCCGACCCGGAAGCTAGAGCCGGTGCTCGAATTCCAGAATGACGCTGACGTGTTGGTGCGCATCTCACGCCTGGCTCATTGAACCAGCATTACTCACGACACCGGCCGCCCGAGCGCTACGGTTCGATAGCGAACCCGACCTCACAGATCGTAAAGTTTGAGCGGACCGGTCTCCAATACCGCCTTGCTCTCGGCTTCTTCGGGCCAATTCAACGGTTCACCACCGTGCTGCACGAACCAGCGGAAGCCGTAGGCGTGCGCCGTACCGAGGATGGCGTTCGGTTGCCGCATGCGCATGAACCGGTCGACGATTTCCGAGCGCGACGCGACTAAGGCGGCCCGATACGGCGTCAGCGTCAGCGTGTGGGCCACGAACGTCCTGCGCTCGGACAGGGCCGCCAGCACGTACAGGCGATCGAACTGAGAGTCTTGAAACACGTCCTCGGGGTTCCCGTGCTCACGCATGTAGTCAGCAACCTCGATTACAAACTTGGGCACTTGAACGGGAGACACTTGGGGCATGGCCCACATCTGCTGGACGCCCGAGCCGAAGCGCGCGGGGACTACCAGAAGCAGCGTCGTCACCAAGGCGATGACGGGCCGAGCGAAGCCAGCCAAGCGCCGTGCCTCGATCAGGGTCAGCGCCAAGGCGCTGCCGACCCAAGTCACCACGAAAAAGTACACGATGATGATCGGACGATGCGAGAGCTCGTCGGGAGTGCTGCTGGCAAAATCGAGCGCGAGACCAAAAAACATCACCAGAAAGTTAGCGGCCAGCAAGCCAGGAAAGAGCACGTAAAGGAGCGGGGTACGTCTGCGCAGACACACAGCGAGGATCACCAGCAACGGCACGAAGAGCCCCAAAGCTGCCAACAGCACGTACGGGATGCCGAACACCAAATTCGAAACGGTTGAGAATTTTGCACCCATGTGCGTGACCGCGTAGTCCCGCAACGCCCCCGGCTTGGCGAACGTTTCCACCAGACGCAAGATCTCGCCGCTGCTTCCGCCATCGAAGCGAATCAGTGGCACGCCGGGCACCTTCTGACCGAAGACGAGAGCCACGGCGTACGCTGCGCAGGCCGCCACGCCCCACAGAGCCCGCTTCAGAGGACTGACGCGCGCGCGGAAGAAGATCGCGGGCACGAGCAGGAGCAAGAGTGCGCTCGCGACGACGTAGTGCAGCTTGTAAACCAAGACCAATGCCGCAAACGCCCAGCCCACGAACAATTGCAGGCGACTGCCGCGCGTACAGCCTTGGATGACGAAGAGCCACGCGACCGAAAGGAGTGCCAAGCCGTAGGTCGCGCTGGGCGAGATCTGGGTTAGCCAGTGGTACGACATGAAAGTGTTTTGCATGCCCTGTTGCGAGCCGTCGGGAAGCAGCAGCAGCGCCGCGACTGCCGCGAGCCCGGGCCAAGCGCCCCAGAGCGAAGCAAAAAACGCATACGCCGCGAGCCCAGTGAAGAAGACCCCGACCGGAGCCAGTGCTCCAGCAAACACCGAGTAAGAGTCGATGCCTGAGGCCTGCTTGAGGAAGGCCGGCAGCATGTACATCGCGTAGTGGTAGGGGCGCGCGGGGATGCCGGCCAAGCGCCAGTCCTGGATGCTGGCGGCGCCGTGGCTCGCAGCGAAGATTCGAATATGCACGGCGTGGTAGAAGCCATCGACCCATGGCTTGAACAGGACCACGGGGCCTTGATCCACACGCGGTTGAAGCGAGTCTTGGCACCACAGCGTGGTGGCCACGAGGCACAGCACGACGACCCAAGGAGTGATGGAATCAGCGCGAACCCGCGTGCGCTCGCGCGCTCCGAAAAATAACGCCAGCGCGCCGACGAGCAGAAAAGCAAAATTCGTCACCACCCCCAGCGGCGAAAACCAGGCCAGGGCGAACAGCACGGTGTTGACGACGCCATAGCCAATCAGCAAACGCAGGGGTAAGCCAAAACTCAGCCCCGCCGCCAAGGCGCCAAAGCTCGCAAACACCGAGCCCACTAGGTAGAACGCGAAGAACAGCGCCTCGCAGGCGAGCAGTGCGCAGAACGAAAAGGCTCCTCCGGCGACAGCCAACCAAGTCGTGACGACCGCGCCCACGAGCGCCACGGCCAGCAGGTCCGACTTGCTGTAAGAGAGGGTCAGGTTTCGAAGTGCACGCGGATAGAGCTTCATCAATCGGGTCATTTCACTCGCCACTAGCCGCGTCCGGTGCTGCTGGTGCGCGCCGACGGGCAGCCCTCGCCAACGTCTTCTGCCCCTGGAAGAAGCCGGGCACGCACGACTGAAAAACCCACATCCCCAAGTACAGGGGCACGGCCTGCCACGGATAAAACAGCCTGCTTCTTGGGGTAGCGGCGAAGCGAGCGATCGCTTTGGCCGTACCCTCGAGCGAGGCCGAAAACACGTGTTTGATCCAGACCATCCAAGCTGGAAGGCGGGCGTGCATCGTGTACATTCCGGTGTGCACGGGGCCTAGCATGACTCGTTGAAAGACTAGATCGGTGCCCGCGTACATTCTGGACCAGACCTCGAAGCAAGTCGTGAGCGCTCGTTTGCTCGTCTGATAGCCGAGGCCGTAAGGATTGCCTACGTAGCTTGCCATGGAACTGATGGCCAGCACATGACGCGCAACTCGGCCCGCTGAAAGCCGCGTGAGTGGCTGCACGAAATTGAGCACACCGTACAGATTCGTCGAGAACACCGCGTCGTAGTTCGATAGGTCGAAAGATTCGTCGTTGTCGATGCGGTTAATCCCAGCGTTCAAAATGAAGACGTCAGGCAGCTCCGAAGACGCCTCAAGCCGACCAATGAGGTCCGTGACTTGCTCCGCCGAGCGCACGTCCACGCATTCGAAACGCACTTGCGGGTAGTGACACTCGAGCTCCGGAACGCGCCGCCGATTGACGGAAATGAGTTGCGCGCCGCTCTTCGAGTACAGCTCCAGCAAGGCCCGCCCCACCCCGGAGGTCGTTCCGGTGATGAGCACTCGCTCAACCTTCATTGCCGCCGCCCGAATTGCCTCTCAGTGCGCGCCGCGCCGCAGCGCTGTGTACGCGTACGCGCACGAATTCCTCGATCTCTGCGCCGGGAGTGAAGAGCCGACCGTCGTGCCGAATCGCTTTCCGGATGAACTTGGGGCGCCGCTTGCTCTCCTCGAAGATTTTGCTCAGGTATTCTCCGACCAGGGCCACGGCCAGCAGATTGAGGCTGCCGAAGAAGGCGATCAGCACGATGAGGGTCGAAATGCCGTGAGGCAGCTCGGGGTGCCTCAGGATGTCGACGCCCTGATAGACGACAGCAGCGCATGCCAGCAAGGTCAGCGCGCCCGCCGCGTAGCCGAGCAGCTCGAGCGGGGCGAAGCTGAAAGAAACGATGGCCTTCTTGGCCCACCACAGGTTCGCGAACCAACTGTGCGTCGAACGCCCGAAGGGTCGCTGCGGCCGAACGTAGTCCACGCCCACTTGTTTGAAACCGACCCAGGCCCGAAGCCCGCGCAAGAATTGGTCGGCTTCAGGCAACGCCAAGAGCTCGCTCACGACCACGCGGTCCATGAGCGCGAAGTCGCCCGCGTCGAGGGGCATGGGCACCGAGGAGACAGCGCGGAAGATCCGATAGAAAACCCGGCAGCACAGCGCGAGCAGGGCCGAGCCTTCGCGCTCAGCGCGGCGCCCATAGACGACCTGGTTGCCCTCGCGCCACTTGGCATAGAACTCGGCGATCAGTTCGGGCGGATCTTGAAGGTCGCCATCGAGCAGAACGACGGCGTCACCGGTGGCAACCTGCATTCCGCTCAGGAATGCGTTTTGTGAGCCGAAGTTCCGGGCGTGCTCGATGGCGATCACGTGCGGGTCCTGGAGCGTCAGGACTTTCAACACCGAAGCCGCGTCGTCCGGACTGCCATCGTTGACGAAAATGATTTCGTAGCCGACCCGCAAGGAGCTGAACACCGCCGTCAACCGCGCGTGCATTTGCGGTATCGCCGGCTCGTCCTTGTAACAGATGATCACGGCCGAGAGCATCAGGTCAGGCACGAACGAGCTCCTTCAGGCGCGCGACCAACCCGGGCCCCAGAAGCCCGCTCTGTGCTTGGTGGTAGGCCTGACTGCCGTAGCGCCCCGACGGGTACCCCGCGGCGTGCAGGGAGGCCATGGACTCGGGCACCAACCCCGACGTCAAGAGCAAGTGACTGAGTGCCTCCCCGAGGCCGCCTGCCCGGTAGTGTTCTTCGATGCTGATGACTCGGCGTTTTTGCGTGATGCTCGCCGCGAGCTCCTCGGGAACTTCCTCGAGCGGAAAGGTCCCCACACTCCAGATCTCGAGCTCCTCAAGTAGCTCCGGCTCGCCGAGCGCGAACAGGTTTTGTATGACCGGCCCCATGCCGATGACCACGCGGCTGCGGCCCGGCTTGAGTTTGCGCCACGGCGCAAAGGCCGGGATATCTAGGGGAAGCGTCGCAGAGTGACCCAGACGCAAGTAGTTGGGCAACGGGTCGTCAGCCATCAGGTTCACGACTCGAGCCACATCCGTCGCCACGAGCGGAAGGTAGAGCCTCATGTTCGGCAGTACGCGTAAAGCCCCCACGTCCTCGAGGGCGTGGTGGGTTGCGCCCATGATGCCGTACGCGTACCCGCCGCCATTGCCGACGAGCTTGACCGGAAGCTGGTGCAAGCAAACGTCATTGCGGATTTGTTCGTACGGGCGAAGCACCGCAAAGACGGCCGCGCTATATACCCAGGGCAGCTGCCCTTCGCGCGCCAAGCCGGCCGCGAGCGAGACCGCGTTCTGCTCGGCAACACCGGCATTGATGAAGCGCTCGCCATACGCCTGAGCGACCCCTTCGAGGGCCAGGTAGCCCAGGTCACCCGTGATGAAAACGAGGTCTCTGCGCGTGTCGAAGAGCGCCAGCATGGCCTGGGCGAACTCAGCCCGCATCGCGATAGCCCTGCAAAGTGGCAGCGTGCGCCCGCTTGAGCTCAGCGAGTGCCTGCTCGTATTGCGCGTCGGTCATGGGCAGGTAGTGGCAGTCCACCGTGTCCTGCATGTAGCTGATTCCGTTCCCCTTAACGGTGTTGGCGATGATAGCAACCGGCGCAGGGCGCACGCTCCAAAGCCCCTCACACTCGTCACGCGCGGACAGCAGCGCTCCAAAGTCGTGACCGTCCACCGTCAGGACGTGGAAACCGAATGCGCGCAGCTTGGCGTCGAGCGGCTCGAGTGCCAGCACGTCCTCGGTCCGACCAATGGCTTGGATGTGATTGCGATCGACGAGCCAGACGACGTGATTCAGTTGGTGATGGGCGATAAACAGAGCTGCTTCCCAGACGCTGCCCTCATCGAGCTCGCCGTCAGAGGTAACGCAAAAAAAGCGCCGCTGCTCGCCTTTGAAGCGGGCGCCCAGGGCCATCCCGGCGCTGACCGACAGCCCATGCCCGAGGCTGCCCGTCGCAAATGGGATCTCTTTGATGGTGTTGAAGGGGGGATGCGCCGGCAGCTCGGTGCCCTCTTCATAGTAAGAATCGATCTGTCGCTCACTGAGGAGCTTTGCCTCTGCCAATAGAGAGTACAGCGCAGCGGCCGCATGCCCTTTGGACAAGACGAAGGTGTCGCCTTCTCGCATCCAAGCAAACTTCAGAAACACCAAGATCTCGGCGCAGGACAGCGAGCTACCGATGTGCCCGGCGTTGGCCTTCTTGTACATGGCCAAGAAGCGCGTCTTCACCGACAAGACGCGCTCCGCGAGCATCACGCACTCAGCTGTCGCAGGTTCCATCATTTGCGTCGGATGTAGGTGTTCCCCGACGGCCCCGAGCGGGCAACCTGGCTACTTCCCGTAGTTCGCGCTGACGATGTTCGCGTGGACGGCGAGGTCGGTCGCGTCCGAAGGGTAGCCGGCAACGATGGCACCTTCGTAGAAGGTACCCGCGCTCGCGTTGTTGTTGCTGTAGCAGCAGTCCCCGCCGCTACCGAGCACGATCGAGCCTTGCTTCGCGCCCGGGGACTTCCCGTTGGGCAGCTTGCCTTTGTAGTAAGTGTTCAACGTGGGCGAGGTGGCATCGGCAGCCTTGAGCGAGAGCTCGGTCATGCCGTTGTTCTTCTCGAACGCCGTGACGTACTTGAAGGGCTGGCTGATCAGCATCGCGTTCTGCTTCGTGTCGACGCCGGAGAACACGCCGCCTTCCAAGTCCGCCATTACCCAAGGACCCGAGCCGTTGCCCGAGCCCCATTGGGTGCCGTTTCCAAAGTAGAGCGCGTCCATCGAATTGCCCGGGACGTAGGTTCGGCTGACTTCACCGTTGCCGTAGTCGTAGCAGCAGCCGTTGTTGAAGTGCGTGCCGCTGGTCACGATGTACACGCTTTGCGGGGACGCTCCGAGCGGCATGCCCGTCGCGGAAGCGTCTGCCCAATAAGCCTGAGCTGGATTCGTATACAGAGCGTAGACCTTATGCCCGCTCACCATCAGTGATTCTTTGGTAGCGCTCGCGGCCGTCATTCCGGGCGTGGCAGGCATTGTGGGCGTGGCGGCCTTTCCGGCGTGGCCTTCGTGGGCATCCATGCCCTTGCCTAAAACGAGCCCAGGGATTTCCGCTTGGACCACGTTGCCGTGCCCGGTCTGATCGTAGACCTTCATGATGGTGCACGTGGTGCCCATACAGAAAGCGTCCTGCACCGAAGCGTCAGCGAAGCCGCCGGCGCTCAGCACCGGGATGTCCTTGGTCGTGCCATCGGACGCGCGCATGACCTGGTACAGGCTGCCCGCGTACGCGCGCAACAGAGCGCGAACCGTGCTGTGTGCGGCCACACACGAAGTGCTGGCCGCAGCGAAGATATCGCACGGTAACGGGCCGGCGGGCGCTGCTCCGCCCGAACCGCCGCCTTGGCCGCTGCCAGCCATGCCCGTGCCGCCCGCGCCCGTGCCGCCCGCGCCGCCCGCGCCCATGCCGCCCGCGCCCATGCCGCCCGCGCCTGCGCTGGACCCGCCGCCGGCTCCGCTGCCCGCACCGCCCATTGTTGTGTCCTTGGTGAACACGATGCTGCCCGAGCGCGCTGGAAACGTAGGCGCGACCGTGAGCTTGTCGCCCGCGACGCAATACGGCTCGATCGTGTCGTCCGTCGTTAGCATGGTGCCCGACGTCGAAAACTGACCCTTCGTGGTGCTGATTGTAGAAAGGGTTCCCAGCCCCCCGCTCTGGTTAGCACTGACCGAGCAGTTGCATTGGCCGTTGGTATCGGCGCAAGTCGAGGTCGACCAGCCGACGGCTTGGAAGATGCTGCTCAGCTGCTCGCAGGTCCGCACTACGGATGAAAGCGTGAGGCACACCTGGGCAAGGGGGAAGGTCGCCGACCCCGTAGTTACCGTGTTGTCGGTGAACGTGTTGTCGGCATTGACGGTGAACGTGCCAGTGGTCGTCAAGGAGCCAGTCGCGGGCACCGTGCTACAACCCAGGCCCAAAATTGACACGTCCATAGCGCCGGACAGCGTGAGGCAAGACGACTCAACCTTCCAAGCTCCGAGCGCACTGCCACCACATGGGGAAAGCGCAGTACAGCTCGAGCCTGCTCCTGCTCCTGCGCCGCCTCCGCTCAACCCGCCCGTATTGCTGCCGCCGGCACTCGAGCTCCCGCCGCCAGCGGACGCGCCAGCTGAACCGCTGGGCGCGCTCGTGCTGCTGCACCCCATGCCTGCCGTCATCGTGGCAAGCACGAACATGCCCGAGAGTCCGAATTGGCCGTTTCGCATAAGTTACCTTCCGTAGCTGTCTTGTCGCTGGCTAGTCCAGCGGCGGCCCGTAAGCCATGGGCCGCACAGGATGCCGCTCTACGCAAGTGACCGCAAGGCTCATCCAGCGCTCAGAAATTCACAGACCGCCCGAAATCCGGGGAAGCGCGCGCCAAGTGGCGTGCAGCTCGCTCGCTCACTAGGTTTGCTGCACCGCAAATTTTCCAGGCATACCGCTCTGCCGAACAGGGTCCGCGCGCTCCACGCCGCGTAGCACGCTGGTGCAAACGGCGGAGGTCAGGGCAAGTGTGCGACCCAGCCTTCCGTGACGCTGCCATGCGCGCCGATGCCGACGATGAACTTGCCGTCATCGGAAACGCCGGTGGCGTTCCTGAGTGTCCAACCGCTCACGTCCGTGGTCGAACCCAGCAAGGACAGCACGGTCTTTTGGCCAGCGCTGTTCCAAATGGTCGCCGTTGAGCTGACGGTGCCCACAACCACGCTGCCGTCCCCGTTCACGCGCAGGTTATCGAAACCGTCGGCGGGTGAGAGGGCCACAGGCGTTAGCGCCGTTCCCGACCATTTGACGATCAAAAAATTCGGGTCCGTGACCAAGCCGACGATGACTTTGCCATCAGTGCTCACGTCACTCGCCTGATAGCTTACCCAACCGCTGAGAGCGGGAAGGGCGACCAAACCGGTTCCGGCCGTCCAACGCACGGCCACGTTATCCCCGGTCGCGTTGGTGGCGCTGCCGACCACGACCGAGCCATCACCACTTGTCGCGTTGGCAGCGCTGGTTCCGCCCGCGAGCACCCCGAGCGGGGCCGGCGCCGCTGAGCCCACCTTGCGAAACGCCTGTCCCGCTTGAGTCGTTCCGACCATGGTCGTGCCGTCACTGCTGAGATCCCCGACCCCGCCGCCGCTTGGTGACAGGTTAGGTAGAGTGACTCCGTTAGCGGCAGTATAGAGCGCTCCCGAAGCCAACAGCACGGTGCCCGCTGAGGCGCCTAGCGCGTAATCGTTGGCTTGGATGAGCTGCAGTGCCCCGCCGTTGACAGAACGGACGGCGTTATTCCCGCTGGCATTGACAGAAAGCCCAACCACCACGCTGCCGTCCTGGTTGATACCGAGCGCTTGGCTGTAGGTGTTGGTTGCCGGCAGCGCCCCAAAGCCGCGAAACACTTGGAACTCGCAGTGCGGCCCATTAAATCGGGCGGAGCATGCGCATGCCCCGGCGCTGCTACACGTGCCGCCGTTGCTGCAATCGGTGTTGGCGAGGCAGGTCACGCACTGAGCCGCGGCGCCGCTACTCTGGCACTTCGTGCCTCCGGCGCAGCTATTGGACACGGTCGGATTGCACTGACACACGCTGTCCTTCGTGTTGTCGACGACACCGTTGCAGTCATTGTCTTTGCTCGAACTGCAATCTCTGGCGGCGGGGCCGACGGACCCAGTGCAAGTGGCGTTCCAAGAACTCGAAGCGGTGGTGGTCCCGGTTACGCAAGTCTGGCTGCCGGCGCTGCAAATGCCCTTGCCATCGAGCCCGCTATGCGTGCCGCACGCTTGCTTGGCGCCGGGCAAGCATTTGCAAGTGTCGGTGTCTTGCGCGTCAATAATGCCGTTGCAATCATTGTCGGCGTTCGTCGCGGAACAGTTTCGCGTGGCCGGCACCACCTCACCAGCGCAGGTGCCCCAGGAGCTCGAGGTCTTGGCGCTCGAGGCGACGCACGTTTGGCTGCCCGCCTTGCAGATCCCTTTGCCGGCTAAGGCGGGATGCGAAGTGCACGCCTGCGTGTGCGTCGGGCTGCACTGGCAAACGCCATCGAGCGTGTTGTCAGCGATGCCGTTGCAATCGTTGTCTAGGCCGGAGGTGCAGTCACGTGCCGTGGCGACTACGGCGCCGACACACGCACCCCAGGCCCCTCCGCTGCAGGTGCTCGTGCCCGGCTTACAGTTGCCAACCGCTGTCGGACCGCAGGCTTGCGTCGCGCCACTAGTACAGACACAGCCCTCGTTTGGCTTGCCATTGCAGTTGGCGTCGTCACCCGGGGTGCAAGTGTCTTGGGTCTTGGGCGCGATGCTGCAGGCGCTCCAATTGCCATCGGGGCAGGTCTGTTTACCGCTTACGCAGTTGCCCATGGCGCCAGCGCAGGGGCGTTCCGCGCCGATGACGCAGCCGCAGCCCTCGTTTGCAACGCCGTTACAGGAGTCATCGTTGCCCGTGACGCACGCGTCCTTCGGCTTCGGCGTCACGCTGCACGAGCCCCACTTGCCGTCGGAGCTGCACGACTGAGTGCCTGTGGCGCAAGTGCCGAGCAGGCCCGCTTCACCGCACGAACGCACGGCTGACGGGACGCACTCGGTCATCGGTGGCTCCACTACCCCGCCCGCACCAACGCCGCCCGTACCAGGGTCGCCCGCACCAACGCCGCCCGTACCAGGGTCGCCCGCACCGATGCCGCCCGTACCAGGGTCCCCGACGCCGCCTTCTCCCTGACCGGCGTCGCCGCTATCCCCGCTGCCCGAACTACTCGGCTTGCTGCCGCTCGACCCAGCACTGCCGTGGGTCGCGCCACCGACTCCGCCGTGCCCGGCGTCGTCGGAACCGGCGCTACCCGCGTCGGCGGCCCTGTTGAAATCATGTTTCGGCGCGTCGCACGCAGACACAGCGAGAAAGCCGCCACACAATGCAACCGTGATCCCACTTAGCCGATTCCTGAGCCCTGCAGTTCCCATCGACGCGCTCTAGCACACTCCGCTGCTGGTGAGTTGCGGTTTCCCGTGATGTCTCGCAGACAGGGAGCCAGCGTGGATGCCTGACAGCCACGAGCCCTTCCTGTCATCGCGTGATGGCATCAAGATGGTGAGATACGACGGTTCAAAGCAGCGCAAAGGACCAGGTACACCGCGCAAGCCGAACGACGTGCGCGAGCTCGTGCTGGGTGATGACCTGAGCACTCAAGAACGCGCGGAGCTCCACGCTGAATCGGTTGGGGGGCGCTCGCAACCCAGCCACGCACCTCACTCCTGCACTCCGTTCCGCCCTCAGCACCTGCCGTGAACACCGCGGCATGACGAGCGCGCGGGCTCTGATTAGATTCGGCAGGGATGGCGAAGTCTGAAAGGAACGTCCCGGAGTTGGTGCGCGCGGCTGAGGTGCTGGAAAATGAGATCGCGAGTCTCGAAGCGCTCTCCAACGCCACGCGCAAGATCCCGCTCAATTCGGAGCGCAACATCAGCCGCGCGGCGAAGGAGCTGACCGAGACCGCGCAGTTCCAAGAGCGGCTCGCAGCCGGTCTGCAGGCGTTGTCGAACGCGATGGCACAGCTGCAGGCGCGTCAACAAGCGGCGCTCGAGCCGCTGGCCGCGTTCGCAAGCGAGACTCAAGCGCGCATGCAGCGCTTGAGCGCGCACATGCAGGCCTTCGGTGTGCTGGGCTCTGCCGCGGGTGAGGTCAGCGCGCTGATTCTAGCGGGCAGCGGCGAGCGTTCGGAGCGGGTCAGCACAGTGAATGAACAGCTCACGGCGCTCGAAAGCGGCGCGCGCGTGCTCCAGGACGCGGCGCGCGAGGATGATTTTCCCGATGTCGTGCACGAGGCGGACTCTTTGAAACAGCGCCTGGCCGCGCTGCGCAAAAAGCTGAGCTGAACCGCGCTGCCTCGCGCCGCCGCGACTTTTGAGGACAGATTTGCCGCAGGCACGGCCGGGTACTAAGCTTGGTTCATGAGAGGCGCAGCGGGGTTCCTTGGCGTACAGGTGCTGCTGCTCGCGTCGCTGCGGGCGCTGGCGCAGGAGGCGGCGCCTGCGCCGCGCTCGCCGCTGCTCGCTGTGCCCCCACACCTCGTACTCACGTTGCCTGTGCCGGCGCTGGCGGCGGTTGCGACTGATGACTCGAGCAAGCGTTGGCTCCTGGGGCCGCTCACGCTCACCCTTCCGCCGTTGCTCGCTGCAACGCTCAGCGCCGCGCAGCCGCTACGCACCGCTGATGGTGAGCTGAGCACGTACGTCGCGTTCGCCCCGCTGACTGCGGTCGGCCCGGTTACCTTGAACGCACAAGGCGCGGTCGCGCCGAAGTTGGAGCTGGATTGCAGCACGACGTGTCAAGAGCAGGTCGTGGGGTCGCTTGCGTTGGAGGCGCGGGCTGTCGTGGCTGGCGACCCCAAGCGGCCGGATGCCGCGCTGTTCGTGCGCTCCGAGCAGCTCAGCACGCGCCCAAATGCGGAGCGGCGGCTGCGCCTCGGCGTGTTGGGCGCGTTCTAGCGGTGGCGCGCGCGACCAAGCAACGCTACGACGCCAGCGCGCATGCTACGCGCTGGTTGCAATTTGTTTCAGATGAACGTTCTCCGTTTTTGGCAGCTCGCGGTGCTCGCTTTGCCGCTCACCCTGACCACGCTCTCCTTCGGCGAAGCGTCGGTCGTGCCGACGCCGACGCTGAGTCCGATCCCTTCGCACAGCCGTCAGCTGCTCCTTGTGCGCAGCGTGAGTTGGGCCGCGAGCGCCGGTTCGCTGCAGCGCTACCAGCGTGAGCAAGACTCGCGCTGGCAAGCGGTGGGTGAACCGGTGCAAGTCAACTTGGGCAAGCACGGCATGGCGTGGGGGCGCGGTCTACACGCCACGCAGCCTGGCCCCGTGAAGGTCGAGGGTGACGTCCGCACGCCCGCCGGCGTGTTCCGCCTCGGGTCGCTGTTCGGCTACGCCGCCGACCGCCCCGCCAACGCCGCTGCGAGTTATCCGTACATTCACATCGCCGCCAGCACCGTGTGCATCGAAAACCCGCACTCGCCCCTGTACAACGAGATCATCGACGCCGCGCCCACCGGCCCCATGCTACGCGCTGACGGCGTGTTCCGCTTGGGTTTCGTGATCGAACAGAACGCGCCGGACACCGTTCCAGGCGCCGGCTCGTGCGTCTTCTTCCACGTCCAACGCGGCCCCGCCCAGCCCACCCACGGCTGCACCTCTGCCCCGCTCAACGAGGTACAGGGCTTAGCCGCTTGGTTGGACGCAGATTCAGAACCGGTGATCGTGGAGTTGCCGGATGCGGAATACAGTCGCCTCAAGGCCGAGTGGGCATTGCCGGATTAGGTGCTCCGGCGGCTTGAAGTGCGGGGACAGAGCGGGCTGTGAGGTGCGTTGCTGGAGTGCGGGCGCCCTGGTAGGGGAGCGGGATGGCGTGGTTTCCGTGGCGACAGGTGGACATCAGTAGTCCGCTGACGGTCAGTGAGGCGCGTGAGGCGCTGCTCGGCAACGTGCCACAGGTGTTTGGGGGGCAAGTGGGAGCTGCAAGCTTTCAGGTCACGCGCGCGCCTCTGGTGATCACGGGGGAGTTCGCCGGTAGCGCGCACACGCGCATTCGGGTGACGCTGCGGCTGACGTTTCGCGCGTACGGGATGCTGGTCTTCGGGGTACTAGGTTTTCCGCTGCTCTTGGGGCGTGGCCTCATGCCGGAGCAACGCGCGGGCTGGGTCTTCCTGGGCTTGGCGGGGTTCGCGTTCGCGCTCACCGGTGTCAGTCCGGTGTGGCGCTTTCAGCGCAAGGCGCGCTGGAGCGAGCACGCCTTGCGCGCGATCTTTGGCGCGGGCCCGTGATGCGCACTGAACGCCCCGTGCCGCGCCGCTTGCGCTCGCGCGTTGCGCAACGCTTGGGGCTTTCTCTGCAGACGGTGGACGAATATTGGCACGCGGGGCGGCTGTGTGTCGTCACTCCTGAGGTTGATGGTGGCGCGCTGGCGCTGGACGCACTGGTGTTCGACGAAGATCAGGTGTTGTTGGACGGCGTGCTGATCGTGGGCTCGCCGCCGCCCGTGTACGCGCTGCTCAACAAGCCGAAGCACGTGACCAGCACAGCGCACGACCCGGATGGTAAGAGCTGTCTGTCCCCGTATTTGCAGGCCATGCCAGCGGGTTGCTTTCCGGTGGGGCGCCTGGACCGTGAAACGACCGGCCTACTGTTATGCACGAGTGACGGCGAGCTCGCCAACGCCGTGCTGCGGCCGGATCACGAGACCACGAAGACGTATTGGCTTTGGCTGGACGAAGCCGTGGCGGACGACGACGAGCGGCTGGCGACATTGCTGAGTGGCGTTGACCACCACGGCCAACGCTTGAGCGCGAAAGAAGCGCATATTGCGGCGCGCTCCGAGTACGCGACCGAGCTTACACTCACGCTCACGCAGGGCAAGAAGCGGCAAGTGCGCCACATGTGCCGCGCGCTCAACTTCCACTTGGTGCACCTGCACCGAAAGCGCATCGGACCGCTCACGGATGCCGGCCTTGCTCTCGGCGCGTGGCGTTTGCTCGAGCCCGCGGAAGTGGACGCCTTGTGGGTGGCCGTCGGCGGGCGCGCTAAGTTGCGCGCTCGCAAGGTAGCGGCGCTGCGGCGCAACGCACTCGAGGCGCGCGCCGCTGCCGCGCCCCTGTTCCGGCTCGAGCAGTGGCTCGCGCGCGAGTGACTCACTTCGCGATTAGGGCCGAACCCGTGCACACGAAAGCAGTACTGCTTGTGCCCGTCATTTGCTGCTCGCAAGAGGCGCCCGTGGGCGGCAAGCAGGCTACATTACAGATGACACCCCCGTTGTTGAGGCACTTGTTGTCTTGGAGCTCTTGGTACTTCTTTTGGGCCAGGGTCGTGGCTGCACTCTTCGCGTTGACCAAGACTGCGCAGCCGCAACCGCCGAGCGGCGAAAGCTTGGAGCTGGGACTGCATTGGTCCAGCGAGCCCTTGTCACAGACGCGCGCCTTCTCTAGCAGCGGAGGGTAGTCGGCCTCGAGTGTATCGCAGACACTCGCGCCAGCAGTGCCGGAGGTACCCGCCGTGCCCGTGCTGCCACCCCTGCCGCCCTTGCCGCTCGTTCCGCCTGAGCCCGCGCTCGAGCCACCGGCGCCCGCCGAACTGCCGCCGTGACCTGCGCTGCTGCCGCCTGCACCCGCGCTGATGGTTCCGCCTGAACCAGCGCTGATGGTTCCGCCGGAGCCCGCCGTGCTCGTTTCGCCAGCATCACCGCCGCTGTCCGGTGCGCCGGCCGCGCCGCTGCCGCCATCCGCCGAGGCTGCTGCGCCTGCGTTACCCCCGCTAGGGTCAGCGCTGGTGAACTTGCTGCCACACGCGGCACACACGCACACACCCAAGCCCGCCAGACCAAGTAAGATTCGAGAATGAGGCATCACCTCAACTGTAACCCAAAGCACGGAAAACGCGTCAGGGCAGGCTGCATTTTCAGCCACTTTTTTGAGTTGGGTTGCGACATGCCGCGCTGCGGCACGACGCTGTGACGGCAATGCGCACCCAGGCATCATCGGAACCTTTCCGCGGGCGCTGCCGCGAGCATCGAGCCCACGGAGCCATCGGGCAGGTGAGGGCGTGGCGCGCGCTCGCAGTGGCCTCGGCGCTCGCTTGTCTCAGTATCTGCGCTCGTGCCTCCGCCGAAGCGGCGCCCGACAGCGCGCGTCCCGCGGGCTACTACGTAGGCAATCTCAGTGCTGCCGTGCTGCTCGCCGGCGGCGGTCTATTGATCGATCGCTTGCTGCCGCCTCGCGATCGTCACTGTGATTTTGACGGATTCCCGGGAGATACCTCACTCCGCGGCAACCATTCGCAGGCCGCTGGGGAGGTCAGCGACGTGCTGCTGTACAGCACGCTCACGGAGCCGCTAGTCGCATCGCTCGCCAGCTTCGGCTTTCACGCGCGAGCGGCCAACCAAGGTGTCGTTTACGGCCAGGTATTGAGCGCGACCTTCGCACTCAATAGCTTGACCAAATTGCTATTCCCGCGGGCGCGCCCGTACTCCTACTCGCCTCGTTTGAAGGACTTCAACGAAGGCGAGAGCGACTATGACGTGTCGTTCTATTCTGGCCACGCGAGCGCTGCCTTCGCGGGAGCCGTGGCCGCGTCTTATTTGTATTCGGAGGGCGCTCCGGATCGCGGGTGGGCGCGGCACGCGGTGTGGAGCACGGAGTTCGCGCTCGCCGCCAGCACAGCCACACTCCGCGTTCGCGCGGGCAAGCACTACTACAGTGACGTCTTGCTCGGGGCGCTGATCGGGGCCAGCTTCGGTACGCTCATTCCCCTGGCACACGGCGCGCAGTACCTACCGAAAGTGGGCGACTACGTGGCGGGTGCCTCGGGCATCGCCATCGGCATCGCTACGGGTGCGCTGCTTCCGTTTCACGATGACGGTGGCGGGCGGGTCAGCGGTTGGTCGGTAAGTCCGCTGTATGCGGGTTCCGGCTCCGTGGGCATCCAAACTTCGGGCACGTGGTGAAAGAGCGCGCTGCGGCTGCGATCTCCAATAAGCCGCGACTAGGACACACAATGTCTGCCCTGGAGTTGCCGCTCAGTCGATTTCGCTTGCTGATGACAAGACAGGCTGACACGAGATCTGTCTGTACGCTCCCGGGCGACGATGCGCTAAAGCACAGCCGAACATGACCATCGCCGTCGTTGCCGAGAAGCCCTCCGTAGGGCGGGATCTGGCGCACGCGTTGGGCGCCACGCGGCGCGCTCCGGGCACGCTCTCGGGCAATGGTTACGTGGTCACCTGGGCCATTGGTCACCTGGTGGGGTTGGCCGAGCCCGAAGGCATTCGCCCGGAATGGAAGCGTTGGCGGCGGGATGATTTGCCGATGTTGCCGGAGCAGTGGCCGCTTACCGTGTTCGACTCCACGCGCGCGCAGTTCGAAATCGTGCGCCGCGTGCTCAACGCTCCAGATGTCGCTTCGGTGATCTGCGCCACGGACGCAGGCCGTGAGGGGGAGCTCATCTTCCGCTTCATCTATGAAGCCGCCAAGTGCCGCCGTCCGGTGTCCCGCTTGTGGATCTCGTCACTCACAGAGAACGCCATTCGGGATGGCCTGAAGAAGCTGCGCCCGGCGCGTGACTATGATGATCTTGCGCACGCCGCGCTCGGTCGCAGCCGTGCGGATTGGCTTGTGGGCATGAATTTATCGCGCGCGTACGGGCTCGCGTTGGACGCGCCGCTGTCGGTCGGCCGCGTGCAAACGCCCACGCTGGCCATGCTCGTCGAGCGTGAGCTGGCGATTCGGGATTTCGTGCCCGAGGACTACTTGGAGGTCGCAGCCACCTTCTCAGCACAAGAAGGCCAGTGCTACCGCGGTACGTGGTTCAAACCGGGCGGGGGCAAGCACCCGCAGCGTTTGCCGCCCTCGGGCGAAGAAGCAAAGGCCGTGGTCGAACGCGCACTCGCGGGCCAAGCGCGCATTGCCAGCGTCACGGCACAGACCAAAAGACTAGCCGCGCCGCTCTTGTATGATTTAACGGAGCTGCAGCGGCACATGAACCGCCTGTACGGCCTCTCCGCGCAACGCACGCTGGATGCCGCGCAGGCGCTGTATGAAAAGCACAAGCTGCTCAGCTACCCGCGCACGGACAGCCGGCACCTCTCGCTCGAGGCCGCGACCACGCTGCCCGCGGTCGTAAAGGTGATCTCGGCACCGTACGCCGCCCTGCTCGCTCCCGGCACCGGTGAGCGCCCCCTGCCACACCGCTTCGTCAACGACAGCAAAGTGACGGACCATCACGCCATCATCCCCACCGCGACTCCGGCCGCAGGGTGCTCACTGAGCAATGATGAGCAGCGCGTGTACGCGCTCGTCTGCCGGCGTCTCTTGCAAGCTTGGCATGCTGACTTCGTGTGGGCGGCAACGGAAGTGATCACGGAGGTCCACCCGAACGCGCCTGCGCGTGAGCCGGTCGATGCGTATCGCAGCCTCGGTACCGCCATCGAGCAACCAGGTTGGAAGGTGTTGGACGTCGGTGAGGTGAAACCCCCGCCTGAAAAAGACGCGCAAATTGGCGCAAATACAGCTCAAGCCGCACCCGCAGAGGTATTGCCGCCGGGCCTCGCGAAAGGTCAAACCCCGCGCGTGTTGGACGCCAAAGCGCTCCCGAAAACCACGCGCCCGCCGCCGCCGTTGAACGACGCAAGCCTGCTCACCGCGATGGAAACCGCCGGCAAAACGCTGGACGAGAAAGAGCTCTCGGACGCGATGAAGGACAGCGGCCTGGGCACTCCGGCCACCCGTGCCAACATCATCGAGACCTTGATCACGCGCGGCTACGTAGCGCGCGACGGCAAAGCACTCCACGCCACTGAACGCGGCATCGGTCTGATTGACGTGGTCGACCCCGAAGTGAAGAGCGCCGCGATGACCGGCGCTTGGGAAGCTCGCCTGCAAGCGATCGCACGCGGCAAAGCCGCATTGCCGCATTTCCTGGAACACATCGAGGCCTACGTGACCGCCGTCGTAGGCCGTGTTCCCCCGTTCTTGCCGCCTTTAGCCGGGCAAAGCGAGCGCAAACCGTGTGCTTCTCGTGGGGGTGGGAGCAGCTCCCTCTCTCGAACGCCGTCGCGCTCCAGCACCCCCGTGCCCGTGCCCGTGCCCGTGCCCGTGCCCGGATCTCCTGCTCCCTCTCCGCGCTCAGGCGCCGCGCCGCAGCTGGCGCCGCGTCCCCGCGCGTCGCAATCCGCACTTAGCGCGCCGCAATCGCCCACGCGCGCCGTCCTAGCGCGCCCTCCGCCGCGCGCCCCTAGTGCCGCCGCCGCTGCCGATCTGGACGCGCTGCTCCGTAACACCTTCGGCTTTGATTCCTTTCGCCCGCATCAACGCGCCGTGTGTGAAGCCGCTGCGGCGGGTGAAGACGTGCTGCTAGTGATGCCGACGGGAGCCGGGAAATCGCTGTGTTATCAGCTGCCGGGCCTCGCGCGGGGCGGCACCACGCTCGTGGTAAGCCCGCTCATCGCACTGATGGAAGATCAAGTGACGCGCTTGCAGTCGCTCGGGCTGCGAGCGGAGCGCATTCACTCCGGACGGCCGCGCTTGGAATCACGCCAAGTGTGCGCGGACTACATCGCGGGCGCGCTGGATTACTTGTTCATCGCGCCAGAGCGGCTGGGCGTGGCCGGCTTCCCGGAGTGGCTCGCGCGGCGGCCGCTCGGTCTGATCGCGATCGACGAAGCGCACTGCATCTCGCAATGGGGCCATGATTTCCGGCCGGACTATCGCTTGCTCGGCCAACGCCTGCCCCTGCTACGCCCTGCGCCCGTGGTGGCGCTCACCGCAACGGCCACGCCCACGGTGCAGAAAGACATTGTTGCCCAGCTCGGCCTCGGCGGCAAAGCGCGTCAATTCATCCACGGCTTCCGACGCCACAACCTTGCCCTCGAAACGCTCGAAGTCGCACCAAAGGAACGCGCCGGCCGTGCGCTGCAATGGCTTTCCCACGCCGAACGCCTCCCGGCGATTGTGTACGCGCCCACGCGCAAGGCCGCCGAAACCGTGGCTGACGTGCTCGCTTCGAAGCACCGCGCCCAGGCTTATCACGCGGGCTTGCCGGCACAGGTACGCGAGCGCGTGCAGGCGGATTTTCTAGCGGGAAAGCTGGATGTGGTGGTCGCCACCGTGGCCTTCGGCATGGGCGTGGACAAAGCGGACATTCGCACGGTGCTGCACCTCGCGCTGCCGGGCAGCGTGGAAGGCTACTACCAAGAGATCGGCCGCGCGGGCCGTGACGGCAAGCCGTCACGCACGGTGCTGATGCATCACTTTGCGGATCGCAAGACGCACGAGTTCTTTCTGGAGCGTGATTACCCGGCAGAAGGCGTGCTCGATAAGCTGTTCAAGGGCCTCAAGTCAGCGCCAGTTACCGCGGATACCCTGCGCAAGAAGACGCGCATCAAAAAGCAGGACTTCGAGAAGGCACTTGAGAAGCTCTGGATCCACGGCGGCGTGCACGGCGTCACGGAAGAGGCCTTGGTGCGCGGCCAGGATGCCTGGCGCGCTCCGTATGCCGCGCAGCGCGCGTTGCGCGTGGAGCAATTGGCGCTCGTCGGCCGCTTCGCCGAAAGCCGTCAGTGCCGAATGGTCTCCCTAGTGCGTCACTTCGGCGATACGGAGGACAACGGCGAGCCATGCGGGCGCTGTGACGTGTGCGCGCCCGCAGCCGCCATCGGCGCGCCCAACGGCGTGCTGGCCGCACTGCCGCCCGCGCTGGCCAAGCTGTCCGCTGCGTCCGCAAGGCCCGGCAAGCGCGGCCGGCGTGGCTCCAAATCAAGCCCCGCGCGCAGCCGCAAAGCGCCCCGAAAGTCCGCGGTGGAGTTACCGACCAGCGGTGCCAGCGCGGGCCTCGTGGCCACGCTGCGCGCTTGGCGACTGACGGAATCCAAGAAGAAGCACGTTCCGGCGTTCCGGATTCTTACGAACCGCGCGCTGGTGGCCATTGCGGAGGCGCGCCCAGGCAGTGCCGAAGCGTTGCGCGCCGTGTCGGGCGTTGGCCCCAAAGTCTTGAAGACGTATTCGGCGCTACTTGTTGGCTTGTGTTCACGCGACTAAAAGCGAGGCGACACACAAGAACCGGGGATGAGAGGGCGATCCGGCACGGGCACGGGCACGGGCACATGAATTCAGGGACACGCGACGAATCCGCGGCCGCCAAGCACTCATCCGCCTTGACTCCAACGGCAAGGTGCCGAACAAATGGGGGATGAAGCGCGAGCAACGCTGTCTCTCCGTCAATGACATGCAAGCCACGCCCGTAAAGGTCAATGTCGGTGACAAGATCCGCGGCATCGGAGTTGTCGCGTTGTGCGCATTCGGCGCATTCGGGTGCAGCAGTGCGAGCGACGCTGGTGCACCCACCAGTGCGGCAGGTGCGAGTGGCGCGAGCGTTGCCGGCGGCAGCGCTGGAATGCTCGGCGCCGGCAGCGCCGCAGGCGGTGTGAACGCAGCCGGGGCCAGCGCGGGTGGTGCTGCCGCAGGCAATGCCGGTGCGGGCGGCGTCGGTGCCAGCAGTACGGCCAATGCAGGCGCCAGCTCCGGCGGAGCGAGCGGTACGAACGCGGCGGGCAGCGCTGCGGGTGGTGACGGGAGCGTGTCGGGTGGTTCCGGTGGTTCCGGTGGTTCCGGTGGTTCCGGCGGTGCTTTAGCAGGCGCCGGCGGCGCGCTGGCGGCTGCAGGTGCAGGCGGTACGCAGACGAATGACGACTACTTGAAAACGCCGGCGAACGAATACGGCTTCATCAATCTCACCGTCTCGAGCAAGAACCGGATCTTGTCTTTTTCGACGACGTTGACTGTGCCCGCAAAACCCAGTCAGAAAACCGGCACCTTGTTCTTGTGGCCCGGCTTACAACCGGGGGGCGCCAACTACAATCCGATCAACAATGGCGTGCTCCAGCCCGTGCTCACTTGGGGAGGCACGTGCGCGCCCAACGCGCCACAGAACGGGTATGCCTCGTGGTGGATCTCCGGTCAGTACGTCAATACCTACGGGAGCGATCCGGGATACACCGGCTGCCTCGGCGGTGACGGGATGAACGTGCAAGTGGCTGACCCATTGCAATTGGTGATGACGTTGAGCGGCACGGTCTGGCGCCAAGTAGTGACTGATACGGTGAGCAAGGCGAGCGTGTCTTACGATCTGGATATGCTCGGACAGGCCCAAAATTACGCTGAATTCGTGATCGAGGAGTACACCGAAAGCCCGACGGCTGACGTGGTGTTCACGGCCTCCACGATCGTCTTAGAAAACGCAGAGCCTAAGGCATGTCAGCCGACCGTTCGCGGCGTGAATGACTTTTTCACGAATCCGAAAGCATCAGCGGACGGCAAGCAATGCTCCATCGATCGCGTCGTGCTGCGTGCGCAAGGCGTGCCCGCTACTACGGCAAACTGAGCGCGCTGACGCCCCGCCCGGCGCAAACTCCGACTTCGGCTGGCTGCGTTGCGTCGCCCGCGGCTGCGCGGGTCGAACCGTGACTTGCGGCGCAGGCGCAGCGCACGCCCCCTAACCCAACCCGAAGCACGCCTAGCGCCACCGTTTCATGCGCCTCGGAAACGCTGCCCGGTGGCGTGCGCGGACGCTGTGTTCATCAGCGTGAACAGTGTGGTCCTTGGGCCGGGCCGCTGGGGTGTCGCGTTTCGCAACGATGAAACCCAAGAAATCGGCGCGATGGGTGTCGATTTCGGGCTCGCTGGATCGTCGTAGGCAGTGAGAACGGCACTGGCGGGTTCCGAGGCGCTCGAGATCTGCGCGGTCGTCCAGCGGGGCATACCCAACGTACGAAGTCGTCACTTAACAAAACTTCGCGGAACTCGGCGGGAAGCCGCAACGTAGACGAGACACAAACGGAAGCAGGAACCATGGCCCGTCAAACTGACCCCTCCCTGACGCATTACATCACCGCGGCGCACGCTTACCCCGAGCTTTCGCGTGAACAAGAGCTGGCGCTGACGAACCGCTGGCTCAGCGAACGCGACGAACCGGCCCGCGAAGAGCTCGTCCGCGCCCACCTGCGCTACGTCGTCGCGATCGGATTCAAGTACCACCGTTACGGCCTGCCGCTGAGCGAGCTCGTCGCCGAAGGCAATTTCGGCCTCGTGCACGCCCTGCAGAAATTCGATACCAGCCGCGGCACGCGCTTTGTGACCTACGCCTCGTATTGGATCCGCGCGTACATGCTCAATTACATCATCCGTTCGTGGAGCATGGTGGGCGGCGGCTCCGGCGCGTTGCGCTCCAAGATGTTCTTCAAATTGCGCCGTGAGCGCGTGCGCATCGCCAACTTGGTGGGCGAAGGCGAGCAAGCGGACGAGCTCTTGGCCAAGGCTTTGGACGTGGCCCCGGCGAAACTCGCCGCCATGGTCCGCTCTTTGGACGCTCGCGATGTTTCTCTGGACGCTCACGTATTCAGTGATTCGGCCGTGACCTTGGGTGACACCCTGGTGGCGGACGACCAGAACCAAGAAGAGGGTTTGGTCAAATCCGAGGTCAGCGGCTACGCCCGCGAAGCCATCACCCAGGCCCTGACCGGCCTCGACCAACGCGAGCGCTACATCGTCGAAAATCGGCTGATGGCCGATAACGAGGACGAGCTCTCGTTGGCTGAAATTGGGCGCAAACTGGGCGTGTCGCGCGAACGCGCGCGTCAGCTTGAAGCCCGCGCTAAGAAGAAGCTGAAGAGCCGCATCAGCGAGCTCTCCAGCGGCCACGGCTGGCTTGGCGTACACGATGCCGCCTGAGCCGGCCTGACGCCCGGCGCGCCTAACGGCTCGCGTCAGCGGCGAGCGTCCAGCACGCGCAGCAGTGCGCCGGGGCGCTCGCCTTTTTCGTGGATTTCGCCGGCGCACTCTGGCGAGCAGCGTTGCAGTTCACGACAGATCGCTGGGCGATTCGCGTACGCGGAGCACACGAAGCTGCGCGTAGCCACGTCGACCACGAGCGCTGCACAGTGTCCTTCGTGCATGCGCATGTAGCAGCGGTTGCCGATGAACTGCGTCAGTTCATCCACGCGCTCGCCCAGGCGCGCGTGGTCAGCGCCGTCCACCCGCACGTACGTCTCCAGCGTCGAAAAGCAACAGCTGCCGCAGCCCAAACAGGGAGGAGTGGGCGATGCTAGGACTACTGTCAGGTAGCCCAGCACTAACATGTTTCTCGATCTCTCGCCGCTGCGCCGGCATCGTGATTTTCGGCTTGTTTTTATCAGCCAGTTGGTGAGCGCGTTTGGCAGCTTCCTGACGTACGTGGCGCTGCCCGTGCAGATCTTCGAACTCACGAAGTCGTCGTGGGCGGTGGGTATGGTGGGCACCGTGCAGCTCGTGCCCCTCGCCG
>JBDTJC010000236.1:0-8053 GCA_039936055.1 Polyangiaceae bacterium
TATCTCCACCTCGCCGCCCACCCCATCACGCTCGCCGCGCAACCGATCCCCGCCAGGACTCACGACGCAAAACCTCAGCAGCTACGACAGGCTGCTTGATGCAATCTGGGATCTGCACCCGATTCAAATCCACGACATCCGCCCCCGCGCGCGCGACGACCAGACCGGCCTCCGCCATCAGCTCTGGATCGTTGCCCATTACCTGCACGCTGAGCGGCACGCCGGGCAGCTTCTCCACTTGGCGCGCGAGGTAGCTGCGCGAGATTCGTCCGCCCGAGATGCGCACGAACTCAGTGCAAACCAAACCTACCGGTCCATAGCTGGCAAGCACCTCACGCACTGCCGCGTTCGTCACGCCCTCCATCGGCGCGAGGACACAGGCAGGAAGGAACGGGAATTGCGCCAAGGCCAAGATCTAGGCCGGAACGTACGCGAACGGAGGCACGACGCAAGCGCGTCGGCCGTGTCTATCGGCGAAGAAGATCAGTGCGCCGACGACGCCGGCCTGCTTTTGGCAAGTTCGACGCATTCCGGGGACGGATGCGCGCCGTCGCAATAGACGTACTGAATCGACACGGGCGGGCTTTTCCGCGCCGAAACGAAGCCGGCAATGATGCCGCCAGCAATGATGCCGACGACTACCGTGAAGTACAGCCCAATCACCGCGATGAGCCCGAGCCCAATACGGCTGAGGATGCGCATCACGGCGTCACCACCGCGGGCTCACGGCACATCAGCGACTGCTCGACGAAGCCGGTGGGGATTCCGCCGTCGGCTTCGCACTCCTTCACTGCGGCGGCGTCGTCTGCCGACAGTTGTCGCGCGGCGGAGGCTCTACCGAGACACGCGCCGAGGTCGTAGCCGACTTTGAGCCCGCCTAGGACCGCTAGCGGTGGGGCCTTGAGCCCGAGCAGCAGAAGCGGCACCGACGCGATCTGACTGACACACGTCCCCGCGGAGCCTGCCGTCACGAGGTCGACCGTCGGCGCGTGCACTTCATGGCGTGATTGGACGAAGCGATCGACCAGCGCCGCTACCGCAGGCGAGGCCGCGGGCGGCGGAGCAGGCGGGGCCGCAGCGGGCGGAGGGCTCGCCGTTGCCACTGTACTCGCGGACGAGGCGGCCAACTCGGGGCCGATCTCCACCTCGCAATTAACGGTGTGGTGTCCTTGGCTAGTATCGACTGAACAGCGCACGGAATCAGGCATGGCAAGTGTACCCTTCGCTTGGTTTCCCGGGTTATCGGTACGCGCACGCGGAGAGTTGAGCGAAAAGCGGCCCTCGTTTCACGGAGCCACTTCGCGCGCAGTCACAATGCGACACACGCGCTCGCGTCGATTCGACTGAGACCAAACCTGGCCCCTTGTATGTCGGATTGGTTATTTTCTCAGTGTGCACTCGCTGGCTTGCAATCACGCGAAAGCTCCGAAACTATCCCGCTCCCTGGGCACGTCGTGGCGGTGGTCGCGTGCGCTCGAGTTTCAAAAGGATCTGACGATGAAAAAACGCGCGTTGAACTTAGCCTTAGTGTTTGCGGTTGCGAGTGCAGTGTCCGTCGGCTGCGGAAGTGACGATGATACGTCCCCGTCGAACAACGCGGGGAGCAGCGGGATGAGCGGCTCCGCTGCGGCGAGCGGGAGATCCGGCAGCTCTGGGTCGAGCAACAACGGCGGCGGCCCAACTGCCGGCACCGGCGCAGGTGGCAGCGGGACTGGGGGCGGTCAGCTGGGCCCGGGCGGCTCGGACATGGGCGGCGCTCTGGGGATGGGCCCCGCAGGCGCAGGCGGCGCCCTCGGTGAAGGCGGAGAAGCAGGCGGCAATGGCTTCACGACCGTTCAGGTTCAACACGGCGCAATGCTCGTTCGCTCCGCGGCTCTGTGCGGCGGCTGCCACACCGCCAGCGGCGGGCAAGAGCTCGCCGGCAATGCAGCGTTCAAGGGCGGCGCGCTGCCCGCACCGAATTTGACGCCGGACGCGACCGGCCTCGGTGACTGGAGCAACACGCAGATCATGAATGCGATTCGCAACGGCAAGGACGACCAAGGGCGACAGTTGGACGCAGCCATGCCGTACTGGCTCTTCCACAACATGAGTGACGACGACGCGCTATCCATCGTCGCCTTCTTGCGCAGCTTGCCTCCCGTGGCCGCGACGATCGGCGCGAACAATCCCGCGGCTACCGCGGTGACCCCGCTCGCGCCGAGCGCATTCCCCGCCACGACTCTCCCGATGTCGGATGCCAACTACGCGGCCGCGCAACGCGGCCAATACCTGGTGAGCGGCGTCGCGCAATGCGTGAAGTGTCATTCGCCGGGGAGCCCCGGGTTACCCACGCCGAGCTTCTTCTCCGGCGTTCCGGCCCCGGCGCCAATCGCGACTTTCGCGCCCAACATCACGCCAGATACGACCGGCATCGCCACGTGGTCCGCGGATGACGTCGCAACTGCGTTGAAGACGGGCAAGGACAAGGCGGGCGCCACGTTGTGCGGCTCCATGCCCTCTGCCGCAAAAGGGTACGGCGGCCTGAGCGACGCAGACGCGCACGCGATCGGCTTCTACCTGACGACCATTGCTCCGGTCGTCAACGCCGCCTCCGCGCCGACACTCGAACCCGGTTGCCAGTAACGGCGACGCACCAGGCGGCTCGCCGGCGCACACGCGCCCCGAGCCGCCGCGCTATCGCCAGCGTCGCCCGAGTTTTCGCTAAATTCGGACGACGCTGCCCGCACGAACCGGCACTTCAGCGTTCGCGAACAGACGTTCGATGGCCGCTGCGCGATAATCGAAGACGCGCTTCAACGTGCGTTCGACGAACAGCGAGTGCATGGCGACCCCGAGCGGACCGAACGGCTCGCGGTACACCACAACGTCACGCATCAGCGTGGCGTTGCCTTGCGCTTCGAATGAGTGCGTGTGGTGCCAGTAGGCGTAGGGCCCGGACAGCTGTTCATCCGCGAAACGCACGTTGGGTTCCCAAGCGGCGATGCGCGTTTGCCACTTCATGGGCAGGCCGAGCAGCGAAATCTCATAGTCAATCAGCGTGCCGGCGCGCATCTCAATGGGCTGGGGGGTCAGGATGCGAAAGCGCAGGAAGTGAGGCGTTATCGCCTCCAAGTTCGCGGCGTCCGCGAAGAACGCGAACACCTCCTTCAGCGGTCGCGCGATGCGTTGCGTGCGTTCCAAGCGGTGCGTGCTCGCCATGTGCCAAGCAGTATGGGACTGGTTCCCTCATTCACAAGGTAGACAAGGCTTGGTCAAGGGCGTGACTTGCCGTCATTGTCGCCCCGAGGCACACGCTGCCCATGCCCGAAGAAGACATCGAGACCGCTGAGCTCAAGGAAAGCGTCGAGGCGAGCGTCGAACGCGCTCTGGAGGTCGAGCGCGAGAAAACCGGGTGGACCGTGTATCTCTCTCTGTCGACCGCGATCATTGCCGTCTTCGCGGCGGTCGCATCGCTCGAATCGGGAGCGAATTCCAATGACGCGATCTTGGAGAAGAACGACGCGGTGTTGCATCAGTCCAAGGCGTCGGATGAATGGGCGCTGTACCAGGCAAAGGTGCTACGCGCGGCGGTGGTCGGTAGCGAAAGCGAGTTTGCATCCGCGAGCAATCCGGAATTCGCGGCGAAATTGCGTGACGAGGCCACGCGCCTCAAAGCCGAACAGGAGCCCTTGGAAGAGAAAGCGCGCGCGTTGGAAGAGCAAGTGGAGGCGCACAACGCGCTCGCCGAGCGTTTGCTCGACCGCCACCACCGCTTCGCGATCGCCGTGACTTTGTTCCAAATCGCCGTGGCGCTGTGTGCGATAGCCGCGCTCATGAAGAAGAAGCCGCTCTGGATCGTAGCGCTCGTCGCTAGTTCGGTCGGTGTGGTGCTGTTCGTGCTGGGATTTTTAGCACCCGCGTGAAGCCCCGGCGTCCGTCGCGGGCCGGCAACTGTGGCGCCTTCCTCTGTGCCGGCGACCCGAAGATCACGACCGTATTCGACTCACCCACTCCGGGCTTTCGGACAACACTGGCTCTTTCCGCCGGCGCCGTCGCCGGCATCCACCATCTCCGCGGGCATCATCCGCACTCCACTGGGCCTGCTGTGACCTTGGCCCGTTTCGCGCGAAGTCGCGCGATCGACAACGGTGCAGTGCGGTGGCAAGGTGAACCACAGGGAAGCGTGGAAGGAAGCCTGATTGAATACGATGAGGCCGATACTGCTGTGGACGGGGCTACTGACACTGGGGCTCCTCGTGGGTTGCGGAGGGTCGGTTTCTCACGACGAACACGAGGCGGAACCGCCTAGCCCCGCGGGCGGGGCTGCAGGCGACGGCTCGGGTGCCGCGGGCGAGAACGCGACCGCGGGCGAGAACGCGACCGCGGGCAGCGCGGTTGGCCCAGCCAGTGGCGGCAACGGAACCAGCGTTGGCGGCGCCCCCGCCGGCGGGTCCCAAAACCTCGGCGGCAGAAGCAGTGCCGGCGGCGCCCCCGCCGGCGGGTCCCAAAATCTCGGCGGCTCGGCTGGCGTAGGTGCTGCGTCGTCGTTAACGCTCCCGCCGGGCTGCTCCGCGCGTACGCCCACGGAAACGGCAGATATCTGCTCACTCGCAGTCGACTGCGACACAGCTCCTTCAGTCCGGACGTACTGTCATCGTCTTGATTCTGGCCAGTGGGAGTGTCAATGCGCGAATCAGGACAGCACCTACCGGCTGGAAAACGCTGCCGGCCTCCAGGCATGCGCGCTCGCCGCCCGGCTTTGCTCGGACACCCACCCCGATCTCGGAGCGGAGAGTTGTAAGACGACGGACGAGACCAGCGCCCCAGACAGCTGCACGACGAACGTCACTTGTGAGAAACCGATCGACCTCGGCGCTACTACGGATGCTCAGGCTTGGCTCGTGCGCGTCGGCTCGGCCAGGTGCAACCGCGCTGACTCGAGTAACTCGTTCGGTTGCAGCTGCTTAAACGGCTTACTGGCGAGCAACTACGATGTGCTGGTGGACAGCGGCGCGCACGCTTGTGGACCGGTCGTGGACTTTTGCATGAGTGGTGCCACCCCCACCTTCGACGGTAAGGAGGCATGCGTGCCGGGGAGCTCCGATTCGAGCAGCGACGGCTGCAACAGCCTCGAAGCGTGCGGACCCACCATGCCCCTGACCGATGGCGTCAGCTTGGCGCAACTCACGTCGAGATTCGCCACCTGCGCGGCCAGGTCGGGCGGCGGCTCCGAGTGCAGCTGCGGCGGTCAAGACACGGCATTTTTGTTTCAGCTCTCCACTCCGCCCGATGACGCAAGTTGCGCGTCCTCAATCGCCAACTGCGATCCGGCGGCGGTGGTCACGTCGACGGGTGCCGCGAGCTGCGAGCCGGCGTCCTCCGACACGAACAGTGGTGATATGTGCCAAACGTTCCAACTCTGCACGCAAGCCGCGACGGTCGACAATCGCAGCCTCGTGGCGGAGGGTAGCTTAGGCCTCATCTGTCGCAGGGCCGGGCCAGGCATGCCGTGGGTGTGCTCGTGTGCATCCGGTCAACAGACCGCTCGGGTTGAGCTGGGCGCGGCCGGCGCCAACGCCTCCGAAGCCTGCACCCAAGCTTCCGCTGTCTGCCTCGACCGCCTGGGCCTGCAGCTCGGCCCGTCCGGTGACGCCCAGGACCCGCCCGATCCTGGCCTGTAGTTTCCGCAGACGAGTGCGGATAGCGGCTCGTGGGCACTCGACTCCAGTCCCGACGAAGACGTTTCGCGCGCGCTCGGTCAAGCGCTGCTCGGTGTCGGAACAATGCTGCGCGGCGAGCTGCAGACCAGGACCGCGAGCGCCCCCAAACAAAGATGGCCGCTCGCCCCGGTGCGCGTTCAGCAAGAGAGTGAGTGGGCGCTCGCTTTCCCGCACCGCACCTTGCGGTTCGCGGTGTGCCCGCGTAGCAATTGTGGTAATCGCAGGTTCGCGCTCGCGGCGGCCGTGTCTTTCGCCAGAAACGAATCGGCGTTCGTCAATGGCGCCGAACTCCCAGTCAACGGCGGCCTCGCCCAGGTCTGAAGCGAAACGTCAGCGTGCCGCGGGGCCGACGTCTAGCGCCGCGCGGCACAGGCCGTCAATTGCCCAACGCTCGTGCAGCAATCCGCGCAAATACCGGAGCCGCAATCGTGCCGCCTGAACCCTCTTTGTTCGGTTGCCCAACGCCGACGTAGATCACGTAGCGCGGTTGGTCGATGGGCACGACGCCGACGAAGCTCGCGAATAGGCCAGGGCCTTGGGCGCAGACAGCGCAGTCGGGGTCGTCGCTCGTGCCGGTTTTGCCGCCCACGCGCACCCCAGGCACGCTGGCGGCTTTGCCGGTGGCGCGCTCGCCGGTGACTACGCCTTCCAGCATCGAGCGCACGGTGCGAGCGGTGCTGTCTTTGATGATGCGTTCGGAGCTCGGGGCGAGCACGCCGTCGTTCGCGAACACGCCGTAGGCGGCGGTCAGCGCGAGCGGCGTCGCGGTGCTGCCTTCACCTATGGCGACGATCGCGCCGCGCAGGGACGCGCTCGGGATGCTGGGCGGGGCGCCGACCTTGAACTTGCGCAAGCCGTCAGCCAAGCGCTCACCGCCAAGCACGTCAAAGATGCGCGACAAGCCGATGTTCGAGGACACGGCCAAAATCTCCGCGGTGCTCAACGAGCCGTATTGGCCGGCGTCGCGCAACGTTTGTTCCCCGTACGCGCGAGTGCCATTGCCGCAATCGAAACGCTGCTCAGGGGTGATCAAGTCTCCATCGAGCGCCATGGCCACGGTGAGCGGCTTGAGCGTGGAGCCCGGCACTACGGGCAGCCCGGGTGAGTCGTCAGAGCTAGCTAAAAGTAAGCCGCTTTTCGGGTCAAGCACGAGGATCGCGACGCGCTTGGCGCCCCATTCGCGGTGCACTCGGGCAGCTTCGTCCGTCGCGATGCTTTGCAGCTTCGCGTCCGCGCCGGCAGCGGGCGCTGCAGGCACCACCGCTTTCGGCGCATTCGATGCGCTCAACGCCCGAGGCGCGGTATCCGCGCAGGCGACGAAGCCGACCACGGGTAACGCACACGCCGCGAGCAGCGCGACCCGGCCGCGCGTCAATGGCGCGGGCAAGTGCTCGCGCGAGACGAGCACGCCAATGCGCCGCGCGAGCTCTGATGGGCGCGCCGTCATGGCGATGCCACTAGCCGGCACGTGCATGCTGCGCGCGATCGCCAGCAGGTGTTCTGCGTACGTGCTCGGGCGCACACCGGCGGCAAGTACGCTCTCGTCCGCAGCCAGCTCACACTCACGGCGCAAGCGCGTTGCCGCAAGCCACGCAAGCGGTTGAAACCAGTACAAAGCGCACACGCACTGCGCGCTGAACAGCGCGAGCCCATCCCAGCGACGAACGTGCGCCGACTCGTGCAGCAGCACGCTGCGCAGGCGCTCCGCGCTCCACTCTGCCGCCGCTACAGGGAGCAAGATGACAGGGCGAAACAGCCCGACCACCAACGGGCCCTCGATGCCCGGGTGAACGCGTGCACCGGCTAGCTCCGCTTGCGCGCCGTTTACCAGCTTTTTAGCCAGAATTACGCCCACCACCGCGCGCGACGCGACGACTAGAGCGCCCAACCCCCAAGCCAAGAAAAGCCACGCTGCGCCGTTCATGCGCGGCGCCGATACTACGGTGCCCACCGCGGGCGAGAGCAGAAGGCCTTGCGCAGCGCTCGCGTTCGACAACGCTTCCGCAACTACGCGCGCCGTCACCGCGCCGGTGCTGACCAGCACCACGGGGCGCCCGGGGAACGGCACCGCCAAGAGCGGCACAGCGAGCGCAGCACTCAAGCCGAAGAGCAACACACAGCGCCGCAACCCTGCCGAGCTACGACGAGCAGCAAACAGCGCGACGAGTGTGAGCGTCAATAGACATGAAGCGCGCAACGCGCAGACCGCGAGCGCCAAGAGCGACACTGAGTTCATGGCTACCTTCCCTCCTGGCGAGCTTGTTCGACGATTTCGGCGAGGCGATCCAGATCTTCTTTGGACAGCTTCGCGCGTGAAGATTCGACCAGCGTGAGCATGGCTTGCTCGACCG
>JBDTJC010000237.1:0-45586 GCA_039936055.1 Polyangiaceae bacterium
ACGGCGCTCGGCCCCGGAAGTCGTCGCGATTGCGCGCGAGGCGCAGCGCACGGTTCACGAACAGATCGTGCCAGAGATGAACGCGCAGACGCTCGAAGCCGCGACGCTCGACGCGCTTCGCGACGCCGAGGGCGAGGCGGACGGCTTCAGTGTGCTCGGCGTCGGCGCGAACACGGCGAAGCTCACGCTCGAGGAGCATCGCGCAGTGGACGTGGCGTTGAATCAAGCGTTCGCGAAGGCATTGGAGGCATCCGGCAAAGTTCGTCACTTCGGACTGATGACCGCGGCGGGTGCCGATCCGAATGCGAAGTCGACCGGGAGCGGCGCTGCGGGCATGTCACGCTACAACCGCGTGAAGGGCGAAGCGGAGCAAGCCGCACGCGCAAATGGTCCTGCGATCGTCAGCATCTTCCGACCGGCGATGATCATCGGTTCGCAACACACGCCGTGGCTCATCGAGCATACCCTGCCGCTCTTCTCGTTCGTGACACCCGCGAAGTACAAGTCGATCACCGTCACGCAGATCGCGAAGGCCATGATCGCCGCGGCAAACGCACATCCCGAGGCGAGCGCGGTACACCACTATCCCGAAATGATGGCGTTGATAGCTCGAAGCAAGTCACAGCCCTGACGCGCAACAACTACGTACGGCCTACTGAGCGCGAGCGTTGGCTTGCACTGGGCCGAGCGTTGGTCGCTCGCAGTTGGCGTGTGGTGTGGCCCACCATCGCGCCGCGAACCGACGCGCCGCGCCCGTTCGGCCCGGCCGGTAACTTTCGCGTTCTGCAAGACGAACGTGCCCGTCAAGCCGCACGCCTGTTGGCAATGCCGCGATGGATGCCGTCGCCCTCACCAAGATCAACCTCTGGGGCACCGGGGCCGCGTCCGGTCCTTGGGTGATGGCCGACCTCGAGAATGGGCTCTTCACCCTCAGCACGCTTGGAAATAATCCGAAGGTGCCGAGCATGACCAACTCGTTTGTCACCGCTGTAGAAAAGAACGACGGAACGACGAAGTTCGCAATCAGGGGCGGCGACGCGACCACCGGCGCCTTGACCACGTACTACGAAGGCAATCTCCCCAAAGGATACAGCCCGATGAAGAAAGAGGGTGCCATCGTCCTCGGCAGCGGTGGCGATTGCTGCATCAACGTCGCGAACGGGTCCGCTGGCACGTTCTACGAGGGCTGCATCGTCGCTGGGTATCCCACGGACGCGACGGAAGACGCGATTCAGGCGAACATCGTCGCGGCCCAATACAGCAAGTAGCGACAAGCGGGCGCGCGTGCTCAGCGGCGCGCCCGCGCTTCATCCGCTACGAGTTGACGAAGGAGCCCCGAAACCGCTGGGCGCTCAGCATGCGGCACGCGAGACGCCGCCGGCGCGGCGACGGCGCGCCACGAGGCCCAACGCCACCAGTGCCGCGAGCGACCATGGGCGGTTCGTCTGACCTTTGGCGAGCCCGCACGAGCAGCCTCCGCTACTGGCGCTCCCGGCTGAGCCAGTGCCTGCTGTGCCCACGCCGCCCGCGCCAACTGCAGCAGCGCCGCCCATCGCGATCGGACCGCCCGCGACGGCATTGCCGGCGGCGCCGGTCGAGGCACCGCCGAGCCCCGGTGTGCCACCGGCGAGCCCCGGTGTGCCACCGACTGTCCCACCAACGGCCGCTGCGCCGCCCGCGTCACCACCGCCCGCCGTCGCTGCGCCGCCCGTGTCACCACCTGCCGTGCCATTGCCGGCCATTGCGCCACCCGAGCCGCCGCCGCTGTCCGACCCGCCACTAGCGGGACACGGTGGAGCGGTCACTGCCGTACCCGCCGTGCCGGACAACGCAAAGTAAATGCCGTACCGATCTTGATACCGGGAGAAGTGGGGAATGAACAGCAACTTGGCGTCTGAGTCCGTGTTCTTGAGGTTGAATTCAAGCTTGCCGGGCGTCTGGATCAGATTGGTGTTGATGTTCGCGAGCCAGCCATTGATCGTGGTACCGGCGTTGATCGCAATGGTGTCCTGAATGCCGGACGGCTTCGTGGCGGCAATCGTCCAAGCGTGTCCGGTCGTGGTCATACTGGCGGTTCCTAGCCCCGCTGAGAGAACGACCGGGCCGTACGTAAAAGCCACCGCATTCGGATTGTCGGGGAGCCGCGAAGCCTGCACGTCCATCGGGAACGTGAGTTCAACCTTATCCCCCATGTGCCAAACGCGGCTCACGCTAAAGAAACCATTGGCGTCGACGGCATTGACCGACTGGCTGTTGACCGCGATCGTCGCTGCCCCACAAGACGCGAGCCAATATGGTTTTCGGAATTTGATGTTGACTGCATCTACCGGGGCTTGATTGATCGTGACGGTCACCTTGTTCGTGAGCGGCAGGTCAGTCGCTTGAGTGAGAGACAAACCGCGATCCGACCAATTCAAGATCGAACTCAGGTAGCCGACCACGTAAAGGTCCGTCGCGTCGTGAAAGTACAGGCTGTCGTCGAGCTTGCTGAAGTTCTCCATGCCAGTACCGGTACAGCACCAAAAGCTCGAGTCTGGAGTTCCGAATGCCTTGAAATACCCAGTCCCCATCGGTTTGAAGTACGTGGTCATTCCTGTCACCGGATTCATGGATGACAAGATTTCGTTGATATGAATCCTCTCGTAGGTATCAGCGTACTTGACATCACCGGTCACCTTGAACAGATCGCGCGCGAGCTTGGACATGTTGTACGCATTGCAGGTCTCGTTGTTGAGGTTGTCGCGATGCGCATCAAGCTTACCGGGCTCGTGAAAGTGCTCGTCCTCGCTGTTGCCACCCGTTACGTAGGTGTGGTTCTTGAGCACGAGAGCCATGAACTGATCGGCCGCGGTCAGGTAGCTGGCCTCCGCCGTGCCCAGCGTTCGATAGCGATTCAAGGCGCCGATGAACTTCGGGATCGTCATGTTGGCGTGCCTGCCGTTCAGGCTGTCGGTCCCCGCAGCGGTCGTCGTGAACAGGCTCGTGTCATCGAAGATGTGCGCCACGGTCAGGTGATTGGCGCTCTTGGTGTACTTGTATAGCTCGTACAGCGCGTCGTTCATTCCGCCGTACTCGGAGGACAGCACTCGAGATTTCGCGCTGGCGCTCCAGCCTGAGGCGCGGGTGTACAGCCAGTCACCCAATTTGCTCGCGACCGCCAGCGCGTCGGGGTTTTGCTCGAACTCATACACGTCCATCAAACCCGCCAAGATCTTGTGCAGGGTGTAGTACGGCACCCAGTTGTTGCTGCCGCCGCTGTCCATATCGTCGAACTGGGACATGGGTGTGGCGAATAGAAAGCCGCTCGACAACTGGTAGGTCTTCAACTTCGACACTACGTCGTCGAGCTTGACCTTGATCTGACTCGCCAAGACGGGGTCGCTACCCTTTGCTTGTTGGTAGGCGTGCGCCACGGCAGACAACCAGTGGCCCAGCGAATGCCCGCGGATGTTCTGGCTTTCCCAGCCGCCATAGAGGTTGGTCGGGGTCGTGCCGGTGGATACGGCCTTGAAGCCGGCCAGGAGGCGATCGCTATCCAAGGTCGTGATGAGGTACGTCACGTCCTTCGCGAACAGGTTCTTCTGGTATTCGTCCGTGATTTGAACCTGATCCAACGGAAAATCCTGCAGCTTCTCCACGGGATCCGCGGCCGCCGCGAGGCGTGGTTGCAAGGCGGCGAGCGCTGTCAGCCCTGCACACGCAAGACGGAGAACGGAGTTGCGGTTTTTTGATGCGGTCAAAGGCTTCACCATTTCGACGGGTTCGGGATCGCGCCCGGCCGCGGTCCTCGTGTTGCAGTGTCGTGACGCCCGGAATCTGTGTCAGCGTTTCTTACGAAACGTTCGCTTCCTCGACCTGAGCGCGCGTCCTCACGCCCACCCGCCCCGGGTTTCGAGTGCCAAGGTCACCACCCGCGCAACCGCGGAGGAAGGCCCACACCGTGGCTCTCCGGGCAACGACGATGCCGCTACCGCACGAATTGTACAGTCAGGGTGATCGTTTCGCTGGTGAGCCTCGAGAAGCGGCTGACGCGCAGCGCCTTAGCCCGAAAGCAGCTCGCGCACCCGGCGGAGCAGCGAAAGCGGGGTGATCGGCTTGGGCAGGAATGCGATTCCAGCGTCGAGCACCCCGTGGCGCACAAAGGAGTCCTCGGTGTATCCCGAGACATACAGCACTTTCATTTCGGGCCGTAGGGGGCCGAGGCGTTCCGCCAAGCTGTAACGTCTGTCTCCGACGACGGGAAAAAGTGATCGTCGGTACCGGTGACCACAACGGGGTGCGTCATCCACTTGCCGTAAGGCCTCCATTCACGGCGACGAACGCAAAAACTGGTGGGTGAGCGCCCCGCAGCGGAGCACTCACTCACCAGTTCTCAACTCGTTGCGCTACCGGCTGCGCGCTTACTGACAGCCGATTTGGGTGTCGTTCACCGCCACGTCGTCGTACCAGACATCGGCGCTGGCACTGCCCGTCCCGAAACGCTGGAAGCCCAACAGGAGCGCTGTGCCCCCTTTGGCGCCCGGAGCATCCCCGGCCGTGCCGTTCTTGAGCGACTGTTTAGTTCCGTCGATGTAGATACTGATCGCGGTGTCCGTCACGTGCCACTCGTAGCAAAACCACATCCCCTGCGTGAACTTGACCCCAGCCGCGTAAAACGAGTCGGGTGACTGAAAATTGACCTGCGGAATGTCGCTGCCCAGTCGATTGAGCAGTCGAGCCTGGTTGCCGGAAAGGTTGATTCCGATGTACATTTGGTGCTCGGTCGAAGTCGCTTTGATCTGGACCCAGGCCCTGCCCCAGGAGTCCGTTGACGGAAACGTCTTTTTCTCACTGATGTTGATGTTGATGGCATTGCCAGCCGCGGCCATCATGTGCACCGAGTGAGTCCCACTGTGGAACACGTCGGTCACGACCTCCACCGTGCCACTCGTTGTCCACGGGCTCGCGCCTTTGCCCGGCGCATCGCCCTCGAAGCCGTCGCATAGCTTGAACTTGGAGCAGTCTGCAGCCGCACCGCCGCCACTGCCGCCACTGCCGCCAACGCCACTACCGCCCGCACCCATGCGGCCGCCGGTCCCGCCACCGCCACCGCTCGCCCCACCAGCGCCTCCGCCGCCGCTCGGGCTGCCCGCGGTGCTGCTGTCAGAACCGGCAGAGCCCGTGGGAGCCCCGGCAGCTCCGCCTCCAGTCGAGTCAGTCGAAGCGCACGCGATGGCACCCGATAGCGACACCGCAGTGAGCAGGGAGGCGCTGCGGACAGTGAACAAACTAAAAGGGAAACGGTTCGACATTCGGTGATTCTCCAAGCGACCTGGGGTCGGGCTGCGCAAAAAGCCTCGCGTGCGTGCGTGCACGGAACTTATCCCCTCAAGCAATATCATAGTTGCCCGGAGACCATCAACGAAAGCTTGGCCGATCATTCGCGCAAATAGCGCGCACAAAGACTCACGGTCTGCCTGTACCGAAAGAAACTCTTGCTCAGGCTGTACGGCACTCGCGCGCTCGGGAACGTGGCGTAGTACCCGCGCGCTGTGAAAGTCCCAAAGTGCCCCGAGCGCGGCCCGCACCTGCTTCAGCGAGGCCTCGCAGAAATCACCGAGCGACTGGGGCACGACGAGATCAACGCATCCATCGGTTCACCGGAAGGAACTTCGATCGGGCCGCGATGCTGCGTGCTCAGTAGGCTGAGCGAAGTCGTGCTCAGTGCGCCGCGGCGGTTCGTCGTCCTCGTCAGAGGAACTCCGTGTTTGTGCACAAACATACTCGGTGCGCTGCGACAGCCGCCGCGCTCGGCGTCGTAAGCGTCAGTGAAACCACTCGATTCGATGGCCTGGCGGTTATGGTCAGTTGAAGCGGCGGGCGCGCCGCCGGCGCCGCGAGAGCAAGAGCGTCAGCCCGACGAGACCGAATGTGACCCAGCGGGGTGCGGGCGCGCCGCGGCCAACCACTGCGCAACCACAACCAGACGAACTATCCGCAGGGCTATCCCCGGGGATGCTGGTGGTTCCGGCGCCCGCGCCGCTCGTTGCAGAGTTGCCGCCCGTGTCGGGTGAGCCACCGGTGTCAGGTGAACCGCCCGCCGTCGAGCCACCGCCGTTGGCGTTCGGTGCTCCCGCATTGTTGTTGGCAGCACCGCCATTTGCGGCGCCGGCGCTATTCTGACCGCCTGAGCTTGCTCCGCCGGAGGTACTGTTAGCTCCGGCAATGCTGGCCGCGCCTGCGCTGCTCGTTGCGCCGCCGGGATCGGTACTGGCTCCGCCGCTGCCTGCGTTGGACGAGCCGCCCATCGCGCCCGCGCCTTGCGTGCCACCTGCGCCGCCTGCGCCGCCGAGCGCTGCGCCGGTCTCGAAGCAGCCCAGGTCCGGCGCGGAACCGTTGTACGGCAGCCCGACTTTGGCGCCCTTGTCGATCAGATCACTGCCCGCCACGAGATGAAAATTCGCGATCGTGGGCAAACTGCCGTCCGCTTGGCGCGGGGCGTCGAGCCCAGTCACCGATACGTTTTGGAAATCCGCAGTAGTGACGGTGACACCCAACGCTGCGTCCCAGCTGTTGTTGGACTCATCGATACCAGTGCCGGTGTTGTTGCTCAGCAACGTGCCACCGAGCGCGATGTTGTTGCGCAAAATGCCAACGTTGGCCGGGTCACCCAACAAGTTGAAATCGGGGTGATTGTTGTACGACGTGTTGTTGTACCAGTAGTCCGCTACCGGCTCGTGGTTCGCGTAAAAGCCCGCCTCCTTGTTCATCACCGACAAGTTGTTGCGCACGATGTGGTGCGGCGGATTCGCCGGCACGTTGGTCGGTGGTTCGCCGTAGCCACCGCCCTTGAAACCATTGCCGTTGCCGGCTGGGGCTGACGTCGTGGTGCCGGGCAAATAGCCATTGTACCAAGTCCAGCTGTTCTCGACCGTGACCACTTCCGCGGCTTGGATGAAGTCCCAACCGTCGTCGCTGTTCCACCAGGCGCGGCAACCGCGGAACACGTTGCCAGTATCTCCCGCGGCCACGTGACAACCGAAACCGTCCGCGCTTTGCCCGGCGCCGTTCGAGGTCAACGGGTCGTAGTTGTCGTGCGAATCACAATTGAGCACCAGATTGTTGCCGCCCTTTTGAATGAACAGCCCGGGTCCCATGTGATGGTGGGTGTTGATCAGCTCGAAGGTGTTGTTGCTGCCGGAGATCCAGATGCCCCACGACTCGTGGTTCAGCATGTTGTTCTGGGGTACGCCCATCACTTCCAAGCCCTTGAAGTACAGCCAGCTGCCCGTGATGCGAAAGCCGGTCACGCGGCAAGAATCCTTGATCGCGGAAAAATCAAATACCGGTGTCTCGCCGGGGTACGCCCAATACTTGATCGGCGCGCCGGCCTTCCCGCCGCTGCTCAGCAAGATAGCGTTGACGGTGTCGGTCCCGCTTTTGCACGTGGTCAGCCCCGAGGTGTAGGCGTATTTGCCGGCGCGGAAGAAGACTGTGTCACCGGCGACGGCGACGGTTTGCGCGTGACCGATGGAGGCCCAGGGCGCGGCCATGCTGCCCGCGGCGGCGTCTTTGCCACCGGGCGCCACGTAATACGTACTCGCAAAAGCCGGTAATGGCGCGAAAAACGCCAAGAAACCGAGCCCGACTTTGAGCCGACGGCTCGCGCTACACAAGGAGACGGACGTGCCGAATCTGGAGAGGCTCATCACCCTAGTAAGGGCAGAAAATCGCCTTTGCTTGTGATTTTTTTCAGCAGCGATCACGCCGCCCGATGAGTGGCGCCGCGAGCCAAGTGCTCATTCCAACGTTCTGCGAGCGACGCCACAGCGCCGCGAGTCAGCGCGCGATGAAATGGACGTCGTCGAGCCACACGTCGTACGGGGTATCTTCCGGGCGAATCAAGAAGGCCAGGCTATGCAAGCGCTGCGGGTCAAGTGGGGGCTTACCGGCGCCGCGTTGCCGAACGTCACTCCAATGGACGCGATACGTGCGCCAGGTCGCGTCCAGATCGACGCTTTTCACGTGGGGGTTGTGGCAGTCATGGTCGCAAGTACCGCCTTCGGCGATCGGGATCACCGAGACCTCGCGCGGCGCAACGTAGATGCGTCCCGGACCGCGCGCCCGAAAGCCGACGCCGCCATATGCCGATGCGTCGTAACAACTCGGTCGAAAGTCGAGCTCAACGGTCGCACCCCAATCAACGAGCTGCCCACCCTTCACGTGCAACGCCAGCCGATTCGAGCGTAGCGGCTCGGGGCGAGGGATCGGAATGAGCGCCGGCGCGGTCCCTGGCGCGTCCGTCTCGCGTGCCCAGCGCCAGAACCCGGCCCGTCCCTCGAGCGCTTGCACTGCGTCGTCGCCGTCTTCGAAATCGTCGATGCGCGGGTCGAGGCCTAGGGCGCGCGCGCCGTCTCGACACGGGTCCGCGGCTGGCGCCACCGCGCTCGAAGCCCCTGCGGGGCGGGCGTTGACGCTCCCTGCCGCGGCCGTTCTTCCGGGCTCGCTGCTGCTGCTGGTGCGCCCCGACGCCTCGGCAGCGATCGATGCTTCCGGCGCAAGGGCGCGCTGGGTCAAGCGGACTGCGAGCAGCACCGCGAGCGCCACAAGGACGGTCGGCCCAGCCAGCCAAAGCGCGGGGCGGCGCGGCGCGGGAGGTCGCGACGGCGTCTGCTCCAGCCGCGCGCGATAAGCGAGCTCCGCCAATACTTGCTCGCCCAGGTCGGCGCGAGGCCCGTCTTCGCGAGCTGCCTGAAGCAGCTCCGCCAACGGATCCGAAGGTTGGTCTTTCGGCTTCATCGCACGAGCCTCGTGCGCGCATGCATCCGCTCAATCGCGCTCTCCAGCGCCGCTCGGGCGCGGCGCAAACGAGACGCTACAGTGCCTTCTGGAATGCCGAGCGACTCGGCGACTTCAGCGCGCGTCATCTGCTCGAGTTCGGCCAGCACGAACACGGCGCGATCGGCCGGATCGAGGCCAGCAAGGGCATCATCTAGGCGAGCCACCGCTCGCTGTCGGTCGAGCGCTTCATCCGGTAGCGGCGCTTCGCTTGGACGCAGATCTGCGTCCAAACCGCTGCTCACCGCGCGTTGCCACTTGGAGAGCCGGTGATCGGCCGCCACTCGCAGTGCGGTCGAAACGAGAAACGAGCGCTGCGCGCGCTCTGGTACGTCATCGACGCGGCGGGCCAAAACCCAAAACACATCTTGCGACGCATCATCGGCATCGGCGGGGCCGAGGCCAGCGCGCCGCAAGACTCGCCACACGAGTGGCAGGTAGTCACCCACGGCCGCGCGCAAGCGCGCATCAGGCCGTGCCATGACCCCTAAGGACGGTGCCGCGTTGCCGCGCGAACCCGCACCCGCGCGAAAACTGATGTCGTCGATGGCAGCGACGCTCGCAAAAGTCCCGTGGTAAGCGCGCACACTGGAGGGATGGGGCCAAGGCGCCGCTTTGATCAAGAAAAGCGACTCGTGGCGTTGACCGACCGCGCGTTCGGCCCGCCGCATTGCTGCGAAGGATAAAAGCCGCGACCATAGCTGCCATCTCCAGCGGCCGATCACTACTCCGTTCGAGGCGCGCGCCGCTAGTGCCGGCGCTGCAGAACACGACAAAAGTCATGCAAACGCCGACGCCTGGCGTCCAACCGAACCCGGTCCAACAGCCTTCACCCAGCCACCGCGGATGAACATCGCGACTTACCAACCTGCACAACATGCGCGGCGTGCGTGCTCACAGCGCGACCCATCGTGACATCTCTCCTGCATTGCCACCGCTGCGCCGGTTACACCCGACTCGCATGTCTGGAATGGTGGGAACCGCGGACCGCCGACGAACGATTAACGCGCTCGCGCGAAAACGAAAAGTAACGAGCGCGTACTGGCCGTTCGAAGTAGACTCATGAGTTGGTGTTCGGAGCACATTCCCCATGAAGCAATTCGCGTCGGCACCCCTAGTCCTTGCGCTGGTGTTCGTCGCTTGTGCGAACGCGGTTTCAGCCGACATCCCCGGGGGCAACTCCGCAGGGGCAGCGACATCCGCGGGAAGCGCGGACGTCAGCGCTGATGCCGGGAGGTCAGACAGCGTTGCTGGTGGCAACACTGGTGGCGCTGGCGCGTTGGGTGGCTCTGCAAGTAGCGGTGGCTACGCCGGAGGCGGTGCTAGCGGCAGCGCAGCAGCCGCGGGCGTAGGCTCCGGAAGCGCAAGCTCGGGTGGCCGCGCCGGCAACGGTGGTGGGAGTAGCGGTGGTGCGAGCAGTGCGGGTGCATCGAGCGGCGGTGCATCGAGCGGCGGTGCATCGAGCGGCGGTGCATCGAGCGGCGGTAGGTCGAGCGCAGGTGCGTCGAGCGGCGGTGCATCGAGCGGCGGTGCATCGAGCGCGGGTGCATCGAGCGCAGGCACGTCGAGCGGCGGTACGTCGAGCGCGGGCGCATCGAGCGCGGGCGCATCGAGCGCGGGCGACTGCACGGGCATACCGGCGTTCCAAGCAGGCGCAGCGTCTAAATACGCTGCGGGCGCCAAAGTCGTGGCTACCTGCAACGGTGGCACGCCTTGCACGCAAGGCACTCCTGCCGGCCAGAACGGCAAGAGCTACGAGTTCGACTGCGTCGACATGTACAACTGCGGAGTGTCAGACCCGGGCACGACGAACTGGTCCCAGCCACCGTGGAAGCTGGGCCAAGCCTGTCAGTAGACGCGCATCAGCAGGTCTCCCTGTCGAAGTGAGCCTGACTGGAACGGCGGCGTGACGGCCTCGGCGTGACGCCGCCCCCGCATGCGACCTGGTCCGGCCTACGTGCAGACGACAAGCCTGACGAGTAGCCCCCCCTGATCGCGCAGCACGGCAGAATTCTAGCGACGACGCGCTTCAGCCCAAGCGACGCGATCAAGTGGCTCGCGTTGGTTTTGTGTCTCATTGCAATCCTACACTTGCACGCGATCACGTCGTGGCTCTCGATGAAATTCAGAGTCGATCGGGCAGTGGCTCCGGAGCACGTTCTCCCATCAAGAATGAGTGCGGGCGCCACTGATTCGGCCGCGTGAGTCAACCGGTTGTATGTCGTGGATTGTTACGACTCACGATGGTTCGACGCCGATCCGAAGCGCCGAGACTACCGCACGACAACCGTGCGCGGCGACGCTGCGGCGCCACCGTCGAGTATGTTTTTACGCTGATACCGGGACGGAATCGGATGGGAGACGCCACTGCATCATGTGATGTACTCCGCCCGAGTCCTGATACCCCTCCAAGGCACAGCCAAGGGGAACGACCTTAACTTTGGCGCGGGGACGGGCACCGGAATGATGCGGGAATGCTCGCGTAGGTGCCGCGCATGAATCGCAGCAGAGCAGCGGTCTTCACTTTGCTCGCAGCGACCGCGGTCGGCTGCGGCTCAAGCGGGTCGAACGACAACGGCGGCGCAGCCGGAATGAGTTCGACAGCGCAGGCTGGCGCGCCGGGAACTAGCGGTTCGAGTGGGACCGGGCTCGGCGGCGCAACAATGGGCGCCGCCGGCAGCGGTGTGGGCGGAACGGGCAACGTTGCAGGCAATACTGTGACGGCCGGCTCGGGAGGCAGCGGCGAAGCGAGTGCCGGAGGTGGTTCTACTGGAGTCGGTGGCTCCCACGCTGGCATGAGCGGCGCTGGCATGAGCGGCGCTGGCATGAGCAGCAGCGGAGGTTCTACCTCCACTACAGCACCGTTGTTGAGCCCAGGCTGCCAAAAGAAGACGCCTCGCCCCGCGGGAGGCAGCGTCGAAGTCGCGACTACATCCCTACACTTGTTCCCGGCAAGCTACGACGGCACGAAGCCCTTCCCGCTGCTGATCGCGTTGCATGCCTGCGGCAACCCGAACACCGAGTTCGTGGGGCTAACCAAGGGAACAGGCTTCGAGACAGACTACGTTCGGACCTTTCCGAACACCCCCGACAGTGGTCAGTGCTGGAGCAGCTACACTGGCGACGTCGCCAGGATCCTGTCGCAGTATGATGACCTGACGAATAACTACTGCATCGACCTGAACCGCGTGTTCGCCATCGCCCATAGCTCCGGCGCGCAGATGCTCGTCAACATCTTGTCGCACAAGACCGACGCGCAGCACCTGAAGCTCAAGGCCGTCTCGCCCGTCGCGGCAGACCCATTCAAGGTCGCGCTCCCGATGCCCGTCCTGTACATCGACGGAAAGATGGACAACCAACGGAGTGCCAACTCGGCCACCGACGCAGTGGCAGATTTCAGGGCCGCGAACATGTGCATGACCACCTCGAAGCCCTATGCCCCAGTGATGCCGTGCACGAGCACGGACAGCGGTCACCCCATGGTCGACCCGGGTTGCATCACCTACGACGGGTGCTCGGTACCGACGATTTGGTGCTCGCACAATGACCCCAGCTACAGTGGTACGGAGCACGGCGTTCCGTGCTTCGCCATCAAGTCGATGTACGACTTCTTCGCGACTCTGCCTTAGTGGGCAGTCCCGGTCCGGGACTCTGGTTCGTGGTGCGGGTGTGAGACAGTGGTTATGACTACTTTGAGAAGGAGCTCCCGATGACGGTTCGAATTAAAAAATTGAGCGCGCTCGTGCTGATCGGCGCGGTTTCGGCCTGCACGGGGGTGGTGGATGGCGTCTCGCCCGGCAGCGGTGGTGGGAGCAGCGCCATCACCGGTACCGGTACCGGTACCGGTGGTGGCGCTGTCGTGGGCAGCGGTGGTGCGGGTACAACCATGTCCACGTCCACGCCCGCCAAGCTCAACTTGACAGGCTCGCCCAATTATTACCGCTTCATTCGTCTGACGACCGATCAGTGGACCAATAGCGTGCAAAGCGTTCTGGCGCTTGCTGCACCGACCACCCTCGGGGCCAATTTCCGGGCCGCGGTTTCTGGCAATTCCGATTTCGACAACAATGAATTGTTCCTGGATATCGACAATTCATCTTGGATGGATTTTCAAGGTGCCTCCGAGGCACTTGCAGACCAGGTCACCGCGACAGACGCGCTACTTGCCAACGTGTACTCCGGGAAGGACGCGGCGGGTTTGATATCGACCCTGGGCCGTCGAGCTTACCGTCGCCCGCTGACAACCGCCGAGCAGGCAACCTACCTCGCCCTGTTCAACTCGGGTTCGACCCTCATCGGCTCGCGCAGCACGTTCGGCAAGGGCGCCTCGTTGGTCATTCGAGCGATGCTTCAGTCCCCGTACTTCCTGTTTCGGACGGAGCTCGGGGCGGTGGGGCAGCCGCTCAGTGCATTCGAGATGGCGGCCAAGCTTTCTCTCTGGTTGAGGAACACGACGCCAAGTGACGCTTTGCTCGATTCAGCAGCGGGTGCGGGAGCGTTGGCGACTGCGGACGGCGCGGTGGCGCTGGCCAAGACGATGCTCGACGAACCGACGGCGGCCACGGTCATGCGCAAGTTTCACGGCCAACTCCTCCACCTCGACCTCTTTTCGAGTATCACGAAGTCTGGCGTCGCGAACTTCAACCCGGCCATCGCCCCGGAGCTGACCGAGAGCTCGTACCTGTTCTTCGACAGTATTTTTTCGAAGGGCCTGGGCGTCAAGGATATCTTCCTCTCCACCACGGGCTTCGTTGGGCCCAACATGGCCGCCGTGTACGGAAGCAGCGTGACTGCACCGAGCACCGGCTACACGGAGCAAAGTCTCGGACCGAACCGAGTCGGGTACTTCACGCAGCTCCCGTACTTGATGTACTGGGGCCGCAACGGGGAGCCGGATTCGATCCACCGTGGCGTCACGCTGAACCTCGACGTCCTGTGTGCCACCCTCGGGCCGCCGGCGATCGCCATTCCTACGTTGCCGGCCAAGCAACCTGGCGAAACGAACCGCCAGCTCGTCGACATGACGACGTCGGGCTGCGGCAGCCTTTGCCACAACGCGATGATCAACCCGATCGGCTTCGCTTTCGAGCACTACGACGGCATGGGCCAATATCGGGCCACCGAGACGGACATCACCGGCGCGCAGCTGCCCATCGATAGCAGCGGGACGTACACCTTCACCGATGGCACAAAAACCTACGCAGACGCCGCAGCCTTGATGCAAGCGCTGGCCGGCGGGCAGCAGGCCCACGATTGTTACGGGAAGAAGCTAGCCAGCTTCGGCCTGCAACGTGACATCGTCGACGCCGACATGCCGCTAGTGACGGATCTGGCAACGACCAGCGTCTCGGGCGGTTCTGTGAAGCAGGAGATACTCGAACTTGTGAAGAGAGACGAATTTAGGACGCGGTCCGGAGGTGCACAGTGAGATCCAAGTCTGAAACAGCGACGGGGCGCGTATTGCGTTTGAACAGGCGCAACTTCCTGAGAGGTGTCGGAACGGTCGCCGTCGGGCTGCCGTTCTTGGAAGGGCTACCTGAACGCTCGGCGTGGGCGGCTGGCGCCGCGCCCGTGTTCAGCTTCTTCATCGTTGCTGAGAACGGGGTCGTCTTCTCGTCGGCAACGTCCAAAAACACATTCTTCCCGTCCGCCCTCGGCGCTTTGACGACGCCCGGCTTGACTGCGTTGGGGGATGGTACGGTCGCCAGCGTTACGGCCACCAGCGCGCTGGCGGCTCATGCACCCAATCTCCTGTTCATCAAGGGGATCAACTACCAGCAACCAGGTCCCCAGGCCTGCGGGCACGCCGAAGGCCTGACGCAGACGCTGACTGGCATCAAACCGGGCATGACCGGAAACAAGGGCTACTCCGGAGGCCCTTCTGCCGACACCGTGATCGCGAAAGCGGTAAATGGCGGCAGCGACCCGTTGGCACTCTACTCGGGTACGAAGGGCTTCATTGCCGAGCGTATCTCGTTCAAGGCAGCGGGTGCGGGCAACGTCCGCGGAGCGGACGTGAACCCCTATCTGCTGTACTCGAAAGTCGTGGGGCTCACCTCGGCTGCGCCTGCTGGCGGCGCCACCACCACCACGCCGACCGTCGATCCGGTCGCCGCGGAGCTTGCCACGACGCGCAAGAGCGTGAACGACCTCGTGCACGCTGAGCTGAAGAGCCTCATGTCGAATTCCGCGCTCAGCGCGGCGGACAAGACCCGTTTGCAGCAACACTTCGACGCAATCCGTGATGTCGAGGTAACGATGACCCAGATGGCTTCAGGCGCGGTCTGCTCGACAGCCGGGATCACCACCTCGGCTTACGATGCGCTGAAGACGGGCTTCGCCTTCAACGGCGCCAATATGGAGCAGATCGTCAAGCTTCATCTGCAGATCGTGGCCATCGGGTTTGGTTGCGGCTACAACCGCACGGGTACACTGCAATGGGGCGACGGCACGGACGGCACCAAGTACACCGTACCGACCAACGTGACCCTCGGCATGTGGCCGTTCCACCAGATCAGCCATCGGATCCAGTCGGACTCGGCATCGGGCAGCAATCCTACCGCCGAGCAAGCGCATCATGAAATCGACACGCTGCGCATGCAGACGCTGGCGGCCGGTTTTGACGTGTTCGCGGCCCACGGCCTTCAGGACAAAGCAGCAATCGTGTGGACGAACTCGATTGCGGATGGTCCATCCCACTCTACGAAGAACGTGCCGATGATCATCTGGGGCAATGGCGGCGGCTACCTCAAGCAGGGCACCTACATCGACGCGGCCGGCTCGCAGAACGACGCTGTACTGAATACAATCATCACGGCTGCGACCCGTGACGCGACCACACCGGCGACGCTACTCGGTGGGGGCACCACCTTGGCGGCGATGAAGGCGTAGTCGCTTTCCGGAAGGGGCTCCGCCGACTTCGGCGGGCCCATTTCCGGAGTTCAACTCTCGTTCCGTTGCTTTCCGGCGTGCCCGGCGACCCCTCGCTCGGGCGGTCGGTGTGCGCACTTCAAGAGACGTCGTAGGATGCGCCCACGAGCCAAAGCGGCAGCATTTTCTGTACACCATTTTCTCCTTGCACTACTGCTGACGGCAGGCGTGGGTTGCGGAGAGAAGCTCGAGCCGATCGTTGCCGATTTCAACGAGAACTTCGAGCGGGCTGGGGTTGGCTCCACCTGGCGGGATAGCGGAGGCAGCTATCGAATCGTGAGCGGCGAGCTCGTCGCCAGCCACGCCCGCCACCATCCCATCTGGCTGCGCCGGCGGTTGCCACGAGATATCTCGATGGAGTTTGACGCGCGCACGATGAGCCCGGACGGGGATATCCGAGTCGTCGTCTTTGGCGACGGAAAGTCGGCGAACCCGGAAGCTGAAGGCTGCCAATCGACCGGCTACGAGTTGGTCTTTGGCGGCTGGAAGAATCACTTGTCGGAGTTATGTCGGGGCGGCCAAACAGACGGCGGGCACCAGCGAGCGCGCACTGACTGGCCTGTCGTGCCCGGCCGCACGTACCACAACTACGTCACGCGGAAGGACGGCATCATCGCTTGGTACATCGATGGTCACGAGATGATGTCGTGGACGGATCCGGAGCCCTTGACGGGGCCTGGACACGATGCCTTCGGATTCGACGGAGGCGAGACGGAGGTCTTCTTCGACAACCTAGTGATCGGGCCGTATCATATCTGATAGGCATCCAGTCGTTTGAGGTCTCGATCGTCTGCGCATCGCAGGCGCGATCATGGTTTAATGGAGGGCACACTCACGTTTCTCTTCTCCACTTTTCAACGCCCGCGATGAACCTGCCAAGTTTTGGGCATGCAGCGATCCCTCACAGCCGGGGATCGCTGGGGCACTGCGCGGCGCTGCTCCTTGCGCTCCTGGCGCTCTGTGTGCCGGCGCGAGCACACGCGCACGCGAACGGCATGGCCACGGAGAATTGCAGCTGCCACAACGGAGGCAGTATTCCGACTGTGTTGCTCACCCCTAGCCTGACGAACGTGAGCCCCGGGCAAACGCTGAGTCTGACCGTCAGTGTGTCGGCGACCAATGGTAACATGGCAGGCTTCTTTCTGGAGGCGAGCGTCGGAAATCTGAGCGTTGTGGATTCCGGAACGAAGCTGGACGGCGGCGGCGTAACGCAGAGCGCCGCGCGTACCGGAACGGGTAGCGCAATCACCTTTCAAGTGGGTTGGACCGCTCCCTCCGCGCCCGGCGGAGTCGACTTTCATGTTTGGGCCAACTCCGCCAATGGCAATGGCAGTCCCAGCGGGGACGGCGAGGGCTCGGCGTTCTACAGCATGGCGTTCGGCTGCACCGGCATGAAGTATTTTCTGGATGAAGATGAAGACGGAGTGGGCTCGGCGGCCTCCGGCTACACGATCGCCTGCAGCCAACCGGCACACTACTCCACTCTAGATGGCGATTGCGCCGACAACGAGCCAAGGATCTTTCCCGGCAACCCCGAGGTCTGCGACGGCCTGGACAACAACTGCAACGGCCAAGTCGACGAAGGGCTGGAGCGCACGACCTTCTGTACCGACGCGGATGGCGACGGGCACGGTGTTTTGGGTAAGGCGACCGTCACCGGATGCAATGTCAACCAGGGATTTGGCCTGTGCGACAATGACTGCAATGACTCCGACCCATTGATTTACCCGGGTGCCGTGGAGATCTGTAATAACAAAGATGATAACTGCAATGGCCAAATCGATGAAGGTGCGCGGGCAACCTGCGGTGTTGGCTGGTGCACACGGCTCGCCCCCGATTGCACATCAGCCTGCGTGCCTGGCCCGCCGATCGTCGAAGTATGCAACAACTACGATGACGACTGCGATGGAGTCAAAGACAACGGCACGGACCTCGAGCTTTGCGGGCAGCCAGGGCTAGCGTGCAGAGCGGGGCAATGCGTCGCGAGCGACGGCAGCGCCTTTATAAGTAGCGCTGGCGCTACGAGTAACGGCGGCTCTACGAGCTCGGGCGGCTCTACGAGCGGTACCGCGAATCGCTCGCCGCCGCAAAGCGGCAGTGGCTCCGCGAGCGAGTCGCCAACGCCGCCAGCGGGCTGCAGCCTCCGGCCCCGGAGCGCCCCGCCGCCACTGGCAGGGGTGCTTTTCGCGTTGGCGACGCTAGCCTGCCGTCGACGCAGGCAAACAGGACGAGTCGCGTCACGGCGCGATTGCCCACGCTGACGAAAGCGCGCGAGTCGGGCGCGATCCGTGGTGTGCAGCACATTCGGGGCCGGAGCTCGCCACTGCCTGCATTGAACAGTGAAGATCTCGCCTCGTAACGGTGCGCGCCGCTTCCGGCGTGGATGGCGTGGGTGGCCACGCTCGTTACTCGTTACTCGAAAACGACGCAGACCGACGGCGGATGTCGCCACCCGAACTCTCGGTGAGCCGTTTAGACAGCTGGCGTCCTGCCCGCTGAGCGCCGACCGAGCTCGAGGCGTGACCACGGGAGTGTGATCGCAGCGGCTCGGCCTGTGCCAGGGTTTCAGGCGCGGAAGCGGCTCAACGATCTCGAAGGCCGGAGGATTCATGCGCGATGCCTGGGCACGATGCTTGCGCGGAGGATCCACCTGTCGATCCACAATATCGTCTTGAAGAGCCTCGTCCTCGCGCTGCCAATGGTGTAGGCGGCGGCGTGTGGCGGGGCCGCCACGACCGGCAGCGACCGAGTCCGGGGCCGCGGGGGGCCCATCCTCCGCGGGAAGTGGCGCGCAGTGCACAGTGACTTGCACTGCAATCGGTTGCGGACCGGGCTTCATCTTGATGCAGGTGAACGACGCCTGTTGTCCCGCCTGCGTGGCTGACGGTAGCGGTGGAGGCATGGCGGGCAGTGGAGGAACGGCTGCAGGAGGGGAGACGGGCATGCCACGGCCTGCTCTGCCGACGGATCACGTGTTGGTCGCATCCTGTCGGCAGAGCGCCTCGACCAACGCGCCCGGCATCACCGTGGTCGTTTACGGTGATGCCAGCGCCGAGCGAACGATCGACCCGCCCAAGAATCTGCCTGTCGCACCGCCGATGAGCTACCCAATTGGCTCCGCGGATGTTCAGAAATTCATCGCCGATGTTCAAGCCGTAGGAGACGTGACGCGAATTGAGATCGGAGCCTGCGGTAAGTCGGTGTCGTTTGGAACCTCCACCACCGTTACGGCCTTCGGGAACACCAGCGGCGCTTTGCAATGTGCGAAGATGCCGACGACCGCAGAGGCGGCGCTGATTGGCGATTGCGATGGGCTGCTCGGGAGCACGGGCTAGAGCGTCGTCATTGCTTCCCCGAACCACAACTTGACCGACGCGGCAGCCGGCGTTCTGCTCCTCGCCAAGCGCCGACGCACGAAGCAGCGGGGCCCGCTTTCGGCCCCGACGGATCTGTTCGACGAGAAGGCGCGGCTCGTTGTGTGTCCGAGCCGCGGGTCAGCCGCTGCTCAAGCCTATTGGCAACCGATTTGCGCGGTGTTGATGGCGATGTCGTCGAGCCAAAGCTCGCCGCCAGTGCCCATCCCGGGCTGGAAACGCTCATAGCCGATCTGCAGCGACGTCGCATTCGCAATGGTCCACCCGGTGGCCTTCGCGTCCGTCAGTTCCTTGCCGTCGACGAACACACTCGCCGAGGTTGGCGTCACGTGCCACTCGTAGCAGAACCACTTCTCCAACGGCACCGGTGGCTTCTCCGAGGGCGCCGTAATCGCCGCCGAAACGAGCGACCAAACAGACGACGCAATCCAGAAGAACATCGCGAGCGTCTACGGCAAGTAGCGCGAGGCATGGGCTCCAGCCACCGGGACGACGCTTGAGGCTTCGGGCGTGTCCCGGAATTCACGGACTGGTAACGTGGCCGATCGCGCGCTCATCCGGCGCACATCGGTGCGTTCGGCCACTCTGAGGGCGGGTTTTCGACGAGCAAGGCTGCCGCCGATCCGCGCATCACGGCCATATCGACGGTTTCGGGATCGGCGGCGAACCCGGGCTTTCACCAACCCTCGCTCTGGTTCTGCGGTGGGAAAGACACGGTTGTACCTTGTGACGGCGTCGCCAAGACTTTCAGCTCGATCACCACTCAACCCTCGATGCTCATCGACAACCTGGCGTCGGATCACGGCGGGTGGCTCTATCAAAACGGCGCAAAGGGCCCGGATGTTTTGGGGATGACGGCTTGGTTTCGCTACTACCTCATGGGTGACATGGCACAGAAGAGCTACTTCTTTGGCGCGAATTGCACGTTCTGCAAGGACAGCCGCGTCACCGTAATGCAAAACAGTTTCCTAACTCAGTGATGCGCTTCCGAGCGCGGGCCGCGCAGACGCGAGGCCCCGCGCTCGGCCCCGATGCGGCGACATCGGGCGAACCGCTCAGGGGGATGCGCGGCAACGAGATCGTGGAGTTCGCCAGAGAATCTGACGCGCGCGTGGCCTGTGGGGATGGAAACGGGTGCTGGAGGCCACTGCTAGATTATCCGGCAGAAGCCCCTCATGAAATATCCGCGCAGCAAATTTGAAGTCCCGTTGGCTCTCGCTCTGCTTCTTCCGTGCGGCACAGCCGTCGCACAGACAGCAACCGTCACGCTTGGTAGCCAGAAGCAATACATCCGCGGTTTCGGAGGCATGAACCATGCGGCTTGGGCAGGAGACCTTACCGCCGCGGAGCGAACGCTCGCCTTCGGCAACGGCGACGGGCAACTCGGCTTTTCCGCGCTGCGAATTCCGGTGAGCGACGGCTCGCCTGACTCCGTCAACGTGGCGACTGCCAAGGCAGCGATAGCGGCCGGCGCGATCGTTTTCGCGACCCCCCGGAATGCTGCGGGAACCATGAGCTCCTCTCAGTTCCCGACGTACGCAACTCACCTAACCAACTTCGTCTCATACATGAAGAACCAGGGCGTTGACCTGTACGCCATCGGGGTTCAAAACGAGCCTGACTATGGGGCGCAAGGCGGTTGGGGCTCGTGGACCGCCGCTTTATGCCACGACTTTCTGCTGACCTACGCGGATAGCGTTGGCACGAAGCTCATGAGCTGCGAATCGTTTAGTTACGCCAAGAGCTATTACGATCCCATCCTGAACGATTCTGCTGCGCTTGCGAAGGCCACGGTCTTCGGCACTCACCTTTACGGTACTTCGGTCGGCAGCTACGCCTACCCGCTCTTCGATACTAAGGGGACGGGCAAAGAGCGCTGGATGACGGAGCACTACACGGATAGCACGACGGATGCGAATTCGTGGCCCAACGCATTGGGAGTCGCGACAGAGCTTCACAATGCCATGGTGACGGGCCAGTTCAACCTGTACACGTGGTGGTACATCAAGCGCAGCTACGGCTTCATGAACAATGGCGCGGTGACCAAGCGCGGCTGGTGCATCGCCCACTGGTCCAAGTTCGTGCGCCCAGGGTTTTACCGAGTGGATGCGACCGCCGCTCCCTCCGCCGGCGTTTCCCTCTCTGCATACAAGAGCGACTCGTCGGTCGTCATCGTCGTGGTCAACACAAATTCGTCTTCGAAACCGCTCGCCGTCACCGTCGGCGGCTCGAGCATCTCTTCGTTCACGCAGTACACGACGTCTGCGACTAAGAGCCTGGCCAACGATGGAAAGATTGCGGCCTCGAACGGTTCCCTTTCGGTGACTTTGGATGCGTCCAGCGTCACGACGCTAGTCGGCGCCGGTGCGTCGACGGGCGGTACTGGTGGAGGCGGTACTGGTGGAGGCGGTACTGGGTCGAAGGGCGGAGCCGGCGGTTCGACTGGCGGCACGAGCGGGTCGACCGGTACAGCCGGTAGATCGGCAGGCGGCACGGTGGGCTCTGCCGGTGGCGGTGCTACTGGCAGCGCCGGGGCCCAGAACATTGCGGGTTCGGACGCGGGCGGCGGTTCCTCCAATGGCCTTGGTGGTGAGAACGCCGAGCAAGGCGGGGCTGGCGCAGGCGCAACCAGCGGCGCAACGGCGAGCGCTGGGGCCACCGCTGCTGCGGGGAGCCCCACCGGCACCGGAGGCGGCAGCGAGGTGTCGGACGCTCCATCGGACGCGGCGTCGGGGTGCACGTGTCAAGCCGTCGGTATCGCGCGCCCGGACTGGACGTCGTTCAGCCCGCTGCTTCTCGCGCTAGTCGGTCTCGGTTCCCGGCGACGACGCCGGTCACGTTGAGGGCGCGGCGTCAGTCGCGGGTCGTCGAGTGCGCGTCGCAGACTTGTTCGGCGCGCGCGGCATCGAGCGACTGAGGCGTGAGGTGGGCGAGCTCCGCCTGCGCTTCGCTTCGGCGACCCATCAAGCAGAGCACTTGCGCCCGGGCAGCACGGCGCTCCTCCGTCAGGACACCATTCGGGAACCTGCGTTCATGCTCATCGAGGGAATTCAGTGCTTCGCCTAGGCGCCCTGTATGCCAGTCGCGAATCGCGCGCCCCAGCAGCGCGACTTCTTGCCCCAGTGGATCCTGAACGAACGACGCGGGCGATGGCCGACGTTCGGGTGAAACGACCGCCGTCGCTGCCGAAATTGGAGCAGACGGTGTCACTGGCGGCAGCGGCAGCGGCGACGCAGCAGAGCCGGGCGCCGCAACTGCTGCAGACACCGACACCGACATCGTAGCCGCACCCGTAACTCGCGAGCCGTGACGGAAACGGAACAGCAAAGCCACCGTAAGCAAAACGGCGCCCACAACGACGCCCGAGACGGGCAGCCAGGGCAAGCGCGCGGCTTGCGCCACGCTTTGCGCTTCAGGAGGCAAAACGACGACGCTCAAGCGCGCTCGCAACGCCGCTTGAATTCGCGCACGGTCCGCGGCGGTGGGCCGGGCCAAGTCGCGGCTCGATTGCATGAGCTCACGAACTCTGACGTTCGGTTCCGGCATCTGCTCGTTTCCCCTCCCCATGGAACCCTCACTCGCCGAAGGCGCACGTCCGAGTGCAAGATCGAACGCCGCAGACGGGCCGCGCGCAATGGTCGCGGTGCGAGGTGCGCGACGAAGTCATTCTCCTCAGCAGTGGCAGCGGCGTGCCAGTTCCATCACGCGATCCTCAGGCGCACCTCGCGGTGTTCGTTTTTCGGGCACGGCCACGGGCACGGGGGTGTTAAACGGGGCTTGGCTCACCCCGATGCTGTCGAGGTCGAAAAAGTAGTTGCCGAATTGCGCTCAGGGTGACCCCCCCTGGAGCTTTCGTAACTTTCCCGGCCCAGTGCTCTCGACATCCGCGCGGGCGGTCGTCGCCGAACCCTCCCCAATATTTGGGCGGGCGGGCGCTATCCGGGATGGAAACGTGGAACCGCTCCCACTGCATAAGGGTTAGGTCCAGACTGAAATCGCTCGGGAGACACTCGTGGGTATACCCAAAATCGAATTGATCACTTTAGCGGCGTGCCTCTGCTTGGCAGGTTGCGCCTCGTCGTCGGCTGATGATACCGGCGCAAGCCCTGGCGGGGCCTTGAATGCCGGCGGTAGCGGGGCCACCGCGGGCTCGTCACAGGGCGTCGGCAACGCAGGCAGCGGTCCCTCGGGTGGCAGCGCGCCGGCAGGCGGCAGTGGCCCGGGTGGCCAACCGGGCGTGAGCGGCTCCGGCGGCACCGCAGGCGCGAACACGGAGGGCGGAGCGCCTCCGGCGGGTGGCACGAGCGCCGCAGGCTCCGGTGGCAGAGCGGGCTCGAGTGGCAGAGCGGGCTCAAGTGGCATGGCAGGCGCCGCGGGCAAAGGTGGAGGCTCCGGCGGCAGTGCGGGCTCTGCCGGCAGTTCGGGATCTACAGGCTCCGGCGGTGCAGGCTCCGTGCCGAAGTTTATCGGCAATATCACGACGGGCAACTCGATCGACACCGGCGGCATGAAGTACTCAAAGTACTGGGATCAGATCTCGCCGGAAAACGCGGGCAAATGGGGCTCGGTTCAGTCGTCTCCCACGAGTGCGTTCAACTGGGCGTCGCTGGACTCCATCTACGCGTACGCGGGAACGAACAACATCATTTTCAAACAGCACAACTTCGTGTGGGGCAGCCAGCAACCGAGCGGAACTCCGACGGAAGCTCAGGTGGAGAACTGGATCAAGAGCTTCTGCGAGCGCTACCCGAATACCAAGCTCATCGACGTCGTCAACGAGCCGCCTCCGCACACGACGCCGAGCTATACCGCAAATCTCGGCGCAGGTGAGACGGGTACTTACGGTTGGATCACCAAGGCCTTCAAGCTGGCTCGCCAATATTGCGGCAGCGCCATCCTGATTCTAAACGACTACAACAACATCGAGATCGCTGACCAAGAGAGTCATTTCATTGACATCGTGAAGCAGATCAAAACCGGGGGCGCGCCCATCGACGCCGTCGGCGCTCAGGCTCACGGCGCAAGCTCGCTCAGCGCCGCCACACTGCAAGCCAACCTCAACACAATGGCGACCGGCACGGGCCTGCCCATCTACATCACGGAGTACGACGTCAACCAGGCCAGTGACGCGACACAGCTCTCGGTTTTCCAGACGCAGATCCCGATCTTCCGTAACACCGCGTCGGTTCATGGCGTCACCATCTGGGGCTGGATTGCCGGGAGGACCTGGGAAGCGAACAGCGGCTTGGTGAACGGCACCACCCCCAGACCCGCAATGACGTGGCTGATGCAGCAGCTCAACCGCCCTGTGCCGCCGAACTGAGCGCACCCAGCAGCCAAGCCAGAGGGGGTGCGGCGACACAGGTCGCCAGTGCCCCGCATCTGATGGACCATCAACAATCGCAAGCGATTGTCCGCCTCGCCGCATGCGGTGCGCTGTCGCGATGGCCTGTCTCACCGGGGCGTTCGCCGGAACCCCACGCCTGGTTCGGAGGCTGCTAGTCAGTGCGACGTACCAGGGCATCGTCGGCAACTTGGCGGCGGCCGAGCGTTGGCCATGAAGCACGTACCAAACGATGACGAGCGTGTACGCGATGAAGGCGAACGGAGCCGTGCGCTCGACCGCACGGTCAGTGCGATTCTGAGGGTCTTCGAAGCCGAGCTTGCCCTTCGTTTCGTGAAAGGTAACCTCTAGTGACCAGCGTTTGGCGAACGATTCGATAATCGCACGTGCCGAGAGGGCCGGGTCCGTCGAGACGAAGACATCGTCGCACTCGTGGCCAGGGAAGCCGCGCACTACGATGGGGCGAACGAGTTCGCTGCCAGCGGCGACATACCAGAGGGCGTCGATGACCAAAACGCGGACAGTGACCGTGCAACCGTAGACGTGGACGCTGAGTTTCTTCCAAGGTGCGTTTGCTGGCTTTGCGCGTGCTGCCGGGGATGCCACACGCTTGCCCCGAAGGCGAGGGCGCCCCATCTGATCACGGGCTCGTGCGTAGCCGCCGAGCATGGCGCGGGGTGGGCACCCCCTCTAGAAAAACGCCCAACTCGAGACTAGTGAACGCCCGCGCCCAATAGCGGCAGCATGTCTACGGCGAGCTGATCTTCGCCCAGATCTACGGTCCAAGCCACGACGCTCGAGTTGGAGCTGATGCTGCTGATCGTCCCCGGACGGTCGCGCACGAGCACCGTTGGTTCGTGCGTATCTTTCAAGACTTGAAACAGACCTTCCACGCAGCCACAGAAGATGCGGCTCGAGACGTTGATAGGCGAGCACACGAAATTGTCCAGTTGCAGCCGTTCACTCCGGAAGTCGAGCGAGCGCTCGAAGATCTTCGACTGGTCGAGATCGTAATAGTAGAGGGCATTTAGCCCGGTGAGCAGAGCAGGCGCGCGCCCCTTGCGCTCGGTCGCGTACTCCGGCGCGCCGCCGGCAATTCGAACGACGCCGAGACGCCACGTGGTATCACTGGGCCGTTGCACGAAGTAGACGGCATCCCCGATCATATTGAGTGCGCGGATCTCGCCCGTGGAGGTGACGAGAATTTGGGGATGGTTTTCGACCAGCGTTTGGATCGTATACAAGCCCTCCTCACTCTCGTCGACCCAGGCGAAGGCTTCGCCCGAAGCCACGAAATACTGCGGTTGGTGCGGGAATTTAGCGAGCCGGCGCGTGACGCCGCCCTGCTTCGGCGCACGCCAGATGCCGCCTTCCGACCAAAAAACGAACGCAGATGGGGTCAGAGTCGCTCCAATACCGAGCTCGAGCCGAATGCCTTGCGCAGGCTGGCCTGCGACCAGCCGATACGCTGCATGGCTCGTCAGCAAGTAAACCGCGTCTTCGTCGAGGGCGAGTGACGAGGCATAAGCGGAGATGGGCAAGCTCGTGAGGCGCGTGGGAGCAACGAGCGACGGCGCTGGTGGCGCTGGCGGCTTCGGCGGCGTCTCGACGCTGGCTTGGGCTCGCACGACGGGGGCAGGCTCTGGCTGCGAACGACTCGAATGGCACCCGTGGCTGAGGAAGAGCAGAGCACACGCGTAAGACGCGCTTTTGGCTAACATGTAGAGCCGGGAGTATGGGCCACCGCCGCACGCGACAGCAAGGCGCTCGTCTAAGCGGGCAGCTGTGCGGTTCTCACGCCTCAGCGCCCATAGCCGGCGGCGACGATGTTCGCCTGAATGGCGTCATCCGTAGCATCCGGCGGGTTGCCGGCGGTGATGCAGCCCTCGAAGAAAGTTCCTTCACCCGTATGGCTGTTGTCTCCCCCGACGCCGAGGATGATGGCACCCTCTTTTTTCTGCGGAGTATAGCCACCGGCTGGTCGTGCACCGTCATACTTGGTCACGAGGGAACCGGACTGAGCGTCCCCGCCCTTAAGCACGAACCGATTCCCAGAGGGGCCTTTGAGCATTGCCGTAACGTAGCTGGCGACGAGCGACGTGTTGGTTGGAGCGGCGGCGGTGGAGATCCCCGCGAACACGCCATCTTCGAGATCCGCCATTACCCAGGGGCCCGCGCCGCTGCCCTTGCCCCATTGCGTGCTGTTGCCGAAGTAGACGGCTTCCATCGTGGCCTTGCCGTTGTCTTTGTTGTTCACTTCTGCGTTCCCGTAGTCGAAGCAGCAATATTGGTTGTAGTGCTTGCCGCTGACGACCATGTACATGGCCTCGGGTGCGTCGCCGGTGGCGACACCTTTGCTCTGGTTATTGCGATAGCCCACCGAGCCCGCATCGTTGTCAAAGCTCGACGTCGTATAGACGCCGTAGACCGCGTGACCGTTGAGCTGGATTTTGGCTTGGGTCGCGTTCGCTTCTAGGCCGCCATTATTTAACCAACCGCCCGGCGTCGCTTTGGTGAGGTGGTTGCCGTTCGGGGACTGATCGTAGATCTCCGAAATCGTGCAGGTCGTGCCAGCGCAGAAGGTGTCTTGGGTGGCTGAGCTCGCGTAGCCTCCAGGGCTGAGTACCGCAATGTCCTTGGTCGTCTTGTCTGACGCTCGCCTCACCTGATAAAGGTTTCCACCGTACGAGCCGTAGAGTGCTCGCACGGTGCTGTGCGCGCCGACGCACGGCGTGTTCGCCGACGCATAAAGGTCGCAAGGGCCGTTGCTCCCGCTCGTGCCGCCGGAGCCTCCGCCACGACCGGCCACCGACATTCCGCCAGCCGCGTCACCGCCGACACCCGAGGTTCCGCCGGCCGCAGGGGCTCCTGCCGCTGAGGCTCCTGCCGCTGAGGCTCCTGCCGCTGAGGTTCCTGCCGCTGAGGTTCCGCCGCCAGCGAGCGCTCCGCCAGTCGCCGAGGTTCCGCTGCTCGCCGACGGTTGCCCACCGACACCGACAGCTCCGCCGCTTTCGTTAGTCGCCGCGGCACCCGCGGCCCCCGTTGCACCAGAGCCACCGACCGACCCATCGCTGGTCGCCCCGCAGGCAACAAGGCCCGTGGCACACGTGACCACACCAAGCGTGCAGATGCGCACACCGCACAACAACCGACTCGACGACGGAGAAGAGGCTCGAACGGCGTAAGGCACGTCGGGCAGTGCCGAGGGCTGGGCGCTCCCGTCACAAAATCGACACCAGGCGAGCCGCGCGGTCTTCGCGGGGAGTTCAGGTTAATCCGCGAGGACCTCGGATTCGCCGACAAAGTCGATCGATTTCTGGCCGGCTTGGCGCGGCAGGTGGTCCAGCGATCGCGGCGATGCACCAGAAGTTTACGCGAGGCTCGTCGCGATGCTTTCTACGACTACATTGACCTATTGGATGACGTCGCGAAACAAGTCGAAGTGCTAGCGCCGTCGGCTCCGGCGACTGAGCGAACAGTTGACCTTTTTCGGAGAAAATCGCTGAAGCCGTTTGACGAGCTGGTGCTCGGCGCCGTGCTCACAGATGCGTCAGACCGCCATGCAATTGGTGAAAGTCCAGTATATTTCAGCAACCTCAACACGCGCGATTTCGAGCCGACGACCGGCAACGAATTGGCGGGTGAGTACCAGCGGTCTGACTTACTTACCTATCGACGTTCGACGTTCGACGTTCCTTAGGCAGCATGTGATTGGTGCTCACTCACGGAGCGCACGAAGCGCTTACTCGCATTGATCAACGGTGCGCGCTCGGCGATGCGCCGTTTCGGCTAGCCGAGCGCCAGCGCGCCGGTGCACAGGCGGTCGAGCTCAGCCCGCCGCAAGCATTGCACGGCGAGCCGCGCCTCTTCCTTGAGCCCGACCGCGCACAAGCCGACTGTGACGAAACGCTAAACGCCCTACTTCGAGGGCTTGTCCCGGAGTGGCACGCATAGGTGGCCGCCAAGCAGGCCCTTGTCTTGCTGCGCGCGCGCGCCCCGCCCCGGAACGCCACGCTCCGTCAGCGACGCCGCGTTTTACGATCCGTCCAGCGGCTTCGATGACTTCTGCCTCGAACTGGAGCCGGACCTTCCGTCTTGGCGCGAATGATGAAGCAGAGCCGCTTCACGACGTGGCATTTCGAAGCAGCAGGGCGGTGAGAGTCGGAGCTTCGGTAACCTGACGCGCGACGTTTTGCACGGAGTCCTAGCATCTGCTTTTCCGCAGCCGTCCGAAAGAAACCTGGTAACATTTCACTGGTGCCCGGCACTCGACGGGTGACCGGGCTCTGCAGCGCCGCGGTACGCAGAGATGAAATCTCACTCGCAATTGAAGATAAGGTCGTGAGAGCTTGACCAAGAGAATAAGTCACCTCGTTTTGGGCACGTCTGTGCTCGCCCTGGGCTTAGCAGCCGGGCCGGCCGCAAAGGCGGCGTCGCTGCAGCAGGTCAGCAATTGGACCGGAGGGGTGGCTAACCTGCCTTCGGACGTACTGATGTACGTCTACGTGCCTGACAAGGTGGCCGTCAATCCCCCTGTGCTGGCGCTCATCCACTCGTGCGCTAGCGACGCCCAAACTGTTCTGGGTCAGGCAGGTGGCCTGAAGGCCGCGGCCGACAAGTCTGGCTTTATCATCGTGGTGCCGCAGAGCAATGCGTCTAGCAAGCGATGCTGGACAACGGATTCGACGCAGGCGTGGACACGCAATACAGGCGGCGACAGCAATGCCATCAAGCAAATGGTCGTGTATGCGCTCTCCAAGTACCAGGCCAACGCGGATCGTGTCTATGTGGCCGGCTGTTCGTCGGGCGCGATGATGACAGAGCTCCAGTTGGCACTCTACCCAGAAATCTACAAGGCGGGCGCGTCGTTCGCTGGCATGCCGGCCGGGTGCCACGGGCCGAACGACAACTCAAGCAATGCCACTGGGTACAATGGGACGTGCGCAGGCGGTAAGGTCAACTACACCCCGCAACAGTGGGGAAGCCTAGTGAGCGCCATGGATCCCGGGTACACGGGACATCGGCCCCGCTTGCAGCTCTTTCATGGCTCCGCGGATATGACCATTAGCTATTTGAACATGTCGTACTCGGAGAGTCAGTACATCAATCTCCTGAACCTCAGCACCAATCCAACGAAGATGAACACGGGTTTGACGTTGGGGACTCATCAAGCCTCGGAGCAGCAGTGGACCAACTCATGTGGGTACGTGGTGCTGGACGCTTTCGACTCGATCGGTGGCGATCACGGCCCCTCTGATGCGTTGTTCGACGCAACCTATGTCGTACCGTTCCTCGCTTTAGATCAAATTGGCGCGGTGGACCCGGAGATCACCAAGTGCGGTGCCGGTGCGGGTGGCGCCGGAGGGGCGGGAGGATCCGCCGGAGGGGCGGCGGGAGGATCCGCCGGGAGCGGCGGGCGAGCCGGCGGGAGCTCGTCGGGCGCAAGCGGCAACGGCGGATCGTCGGCCACCGGCGGGACCGGTGGCGGCTCCTCGAGCGCAGGCGGCGTCGCCGGATCGGCCATCACGGGCACTGCTGGAAATATCGGCAGTGGGGCTGGCGCTGGCAACTCAGGCGGGTTCGCCAGTGGCATCGGCGGGTCGACCGGCGTCGCCGCTGGCGCGCCCGGAACGGTCGGCGGCAGCGGTAGCTCAACGCCCCCATCCGATTTAGGCGGAGCTGCCACTACGCCGGGCGATTCCAGCTCGTCCGGGTGTTCGTATACGTCGGTGGGCGGCAGGGTGCCGCGGACTGGTGCGGCCGCATCCCTACTGGCGATGCTTGCGGTTTCTCTGCGGCGCAGGCGCAGGCGGTCGAGCGTTCGCTGACGTCGGGCGCACCGCGCTCCAGCGCGGTGTACGCGATGATCAAGTTGCTCTGGCGCTTGCTCCGCCCGCACCTCAACCCTGAGTAAGCGACCCCAACGCGCCCGGACCACCGGACGCGTTGGGTCGCGCCCCGCACCGAGCGCGTTGAATCGCGCACGCTGGTGTGCGCGTCTGGACGGCATCCGGGCGCGGCGTCAACTCGGTGCACCTCGTGGAGTTCCGACAGCAGTCGTGTGTGACCGGCTCGGCTTGCGGCGAATGTCCGTCCGCCAGCGAATACGACGAAACCGGCAAGTACTTCGAGGCAGCGTGAGTCGCCGGAGCGTGCACCGCAATCGATATCCGAACGACGCCTGCGCTCACCGCGTGCATATAGTTATCGTGACTGCGGGTTGCGCGACGGCGCCGGTTGTTGTCAACAATGCGACGGGGCGGGCTTCGTGGCCGCCGTCAACAATTCGCGCGGATCCTTGCGACGGCGCCCCGGCTTCGCGTGTCGTCGTGATCTGGACTTCCAGACCTCCAAGACCATGGGGCGGTTTCGGTTGTTTTGTGCACTGGGCTGCCACCAGGCGGACTCAAGGCCGCCTGCACGTGCGTCGCTTCGGCTTCATCCGCCCGTGCCCGTTTCAGAAACGCTTCAAGGAGGCCAGCGCTGCGGAGTTCTTCCGCGCTGCGCTCGAGCGACTGGTTGCGTCGGTCATCAGTAGCGCCGGGCTTTCTCTCCGCGGACCGCTAGCGCAGTTCGGCGACGTGCGCGTCTACGACGGGACTGGACAGCGAGTGCCTCCACGAGGACGCAAGATTTTGCCTGCCTGCACCGCGGGTCGCCGGCAGCAAGTGGGGAGTGGGATACAGCACCAAGACCGGCCTCCTGGAGCACGCCGAAGGCGGCGCTGAGACGGCGTCCGAAACACCGCTCTGGCAAAGCTCGTGCCGCGCTTCACGCGGGGCGTGCTCTATCTGTTCGACCTTGGCTTCTTCGAGCGAAACCTGTTCGGTGCCGCTCAAGACGCAGGCGCTCACGTACTAATGCGACTGAAGAAGACCGCGAAAGTATCGGCCCCACGAAGCCAGCTTTCTGCTCGACAGATCGTTCAGGCCTATCGCCTGCGCTGACTCATGCCGTTGCTCTTCCGCGAAATCAAAGCAAGCCACTGACCTGGGTCGCTCCTTCACGGCCGATGCCGACGCCGTCGAAGCCATGACCTATGGCGCCATGCTCGCCCAAGTACTCGTGCATTCTTTACGCTTTCAAGCCGCGCTCGACAACGAGCTCCCGCTTGAGCAGCTCCGTCCGCTCGCCTGCCGACACGTCGCTCGTGCCTTCGCCCGCGACATCATCGATGCGCTCGCGGCCCCAACATCTTGCTCTTGGGTCCGCACCTCGCGCATCGTCGGACAAGCCATCGCGTCGCTCGCTCGCGAACTCAAACCGTCGCGTTCCCGACCGCGAATGGCCCTGAATCTCGGCGCAGTTGGGGCTTAAGAGAGCGGGCATGTGTCGGTGGGACAGTCGCGAGCGTTCCTCGGCAAGCAACGCGTAGAAACCGTTGGCTAACCGACACTTGATTCGCGTGCCCGTCGCTGCGTTGCGATTATTGTCTGGATATGATTGGCTGCAACTGCGGCGGAAGGCCCGCGCCTTGCACGTCGGGAAAGGTTTGCCGTGTCGAAGTTTGCTCGTGGGTATTCGGTCGTGTTTTGTGTCATGGCCGTTCCGTTGCTGGTGCAGTGTGGCGTCGCCAAGCGCAGTTTTGGCAGTGGACCTGAGGCTGGCAGTGGCGGCGCGCTCGCCGGCGGCGAGAGCACGGGGGGCGCCTCGAGTTCGCACGCGGGCACCTCCAACCGCGGCGGCGTCGCTGGCAACGTTCAAGGAAACGGCGGGTCTGCAACGAGCGACGGCGGGTCTGCAACGAGCGACGGCGGCGTGGCCGGACAAGCGGCTGCGGGCGGGGATTCGGGCGGGCTTGCGACGTGCCCGCTCCCCGAACGTGAATGCGCTGGCGAGTGCATCTCAAGCACCGCTTGCTGCACTTCCGCCGACTGTCCGACAGGCGGGAGCTGCGTCAACCAAGCCTGCCAATGCCCGAGCGACACACACCAATGCGACAATGCGTGCGTGGCGAACAGTTCCGCAGACCACTGCGGCGCGGGCTGCACGCCGTGCCCGGCACCGGTTGGCGGCAGCGCGAGCTGCGATGGGAAGTCCTGCGGTGCCAGCTGTCCCTCGGGGCAGAGCGCGTGCGCTGGAGCCTGCATCGCCAATAACGCGGCTTGCACCGGGGTCTGTCCGAGCGGTTCACACAACTGTTCGGGCCTGTGCGGGTTGAATACGGCCCTGACGTCTTGCGGGAATTTGTGCACTTCGTGCCCCGTCCCGGCAAACTCGGATGCTTCGTGTGCGAACGGCAGCTGCGGGTTCACGTGCAAGTCGGGCTACAAGGTTTGTAACGGCGCGTGCATCGTTAACAGCGCGTGCTGCGCTGCGACGGATTGCAAGACGCCCGCGGCCGCCACGTGCGTGAACAGCACGGCGCTCCGTAGCTATTCGGGTGGCGCCTGTAGCGCTGGCAGCTGTACATATACGTCAACCGACAAGACGTGCAGTTCGGGCTGCTCGAACGGAGCCTGCTTGGTGCTCCGTCCCACGCAGATTTCGATCGGAAGCACGCGCATCTGTGCATTGATGAGCAACGGGCACGTTTGGTGCTGGGGGAGTGAGCCACTCGGCGATGGCGGCGCGTCCTCCAGCTCGCTGACTCCCGTCGAGGTGTCTGGGATCAGCACAGCGATTCAGGTTGACGTCGGCTCCTACACCTCCTGCATTCTGCTGGCGGATCACACGATCCGCTGCTGGGGCAGCGATGATCATGGCCAAATCACCGGCTTGGGCTTCGCGACGAGCGGCGGCACTGAAACTCCCACCGCCACCGTGGGGGTGAGCGGTGCAAACAGCGTAGTCACGGCGATTTATACTACCTGCGTGCTGTTGTCGAACGGCACCGTGCGCTGCTGGGGAAGCAGCGATGGCGGGAACGACGGGGTTCCCACCGCAGTGCAAACCGTCCCGTCACTGACCGGCGTAACCAGTATCACGGACGATCTTTGCGCGTTACTTTCCGACAAGTCGGTCAAGTGTTGGTCGGGCGCGAATGGCGCGCCGGTCGCGTTACCGGCGTTGCCGGCAAACGTCATCACGCAGGTCGCCGGTAGCTGTGTGCTCTCGAGCGACGGCAGCGTGCGTTGCTGGGGCGCGGGCGCTCAGGGTCAACTTGGGAATGGGCTCACGACCGACCAAACGACGCCACAGCTCGTACAACAACTCGGAATCGCGAAGTGGATCGGCCACGGCGATCACCACGCGTGCGCCATCCTGTCCGATCAGTCGTTTTCGTGTTGGGGCAAAGACGGATTCTTCGACTCCGTCGACTACGGCCCGTACCCGTTGCCCATCGCGGGCCTTGGCAAAGTTAGTTCGGCGGCCGTTGGGTTCGCCAATACCTGCGTAATCGAGACCGACAACACGGTGAAGTGCTGGGGCTCGAACCTGGTCGGCCAGCTCGGCCCCAACGGGGCGTCGTTCGTCGGCGGCGGCTCCGCGACTCCAGTCGTGATCACGGGCTTGCCCAGCGGGAACTGAGCTTCGTCCGCGTGGCACAGCCACGTAATCCAGAAGTCCGGCGCAGTCGCTCACTGCGTGCGCCGGGCTGAGGGGGCAAACTCCTGATGCATCCCCTCATATGAAGCCGAGTAGTTCGCGCGAGACCTCGTGATCGGCGACGATTTTCCCTAACGCTTCCCTCAAGGGGTGGAGTCGGTCCTCACGCAGGTTTGGAAGCGGGAGATACCAATAGCTGCCTTGCCGAAAGAGGGAGTGTGTACGTTTCTTGACGGTATTGGCCTTGAGTACGCGGTCTAGTCCGCATGCTTCGCTAGCGGCGCCAAGCAGAGTGAGTAGCCCCTGGTACTTGCCGCGGCTCCCACGCTACGAGCAGCGTGTCACACGCCACGCGGCGCGACCTCTGTGAGCCGTGCGCGGGACGAATGCAAAAGGATATCGAGCCGGGACCGGAGCCGGCGGCGAGCAAATCGCATCGGAGTGCAATCTTTCGACGCTGGTGATGAGCGACTGCGCGCGTCGCTCGCGTAGCCAGAAGTGATAACGCTTCGCGTCCGACGTGAGACGTTGCTGCGCGACAGGCGTGCTAGTCTCTCACGTGAGCCGGTTCACTTTGCCCAGTGAACGCTCGGAGGCCCTTTTGTACTCGAAGCACCTAGTCTCGGCCGCTGCTCTTTTGCTCTCGATGGTGGCTTGCTCATCCGCTACCCCCACGGGCGACGACGCCGGTGCTGGCGGCACCGGTGCTGGCGGCACCGGTGCGTCGGGCGCCGCTCTCGCCACCGGCGGCAGTGGAGGCTCGCTGGGCGGCAGTAGCGCGGGTACGTCTTCGGCGGGCGGAAGTGGCGCCGGCTCCGGCCTCACTGGCGGGGCGGGTGGCACGAGCGCGGGCGGTAGCGTGTCGTTCGGAGGCATTCCCGGTGCGGGCGGCACCAGCGCGGCGGGCCGTTCGGGCACCGGAGGTGGTTCGGGCGCCGGCATGGGAGGCACCAGCGCAGCGGCAGGTGCGCCGAGCACTGGTACGGGCGGAGTGGGGTCGGGCACGGGCGGCGGCACGGCCGCCAAGTGCGACAACCTCTCGCTCGCACCGAGCAAGACTGGTGTTGCCGCGCCGACGGGGGCAGCCGGTGGCTTGAAGGTGCTCGACTGGGCAGGCTTCACAGGTGCCGTTTCGTTTACGTTCGACGACAACACGCCGTCGCAACTGCCGGACTACAACCAGCTCAAGGCAACGGGGGCACACTTCACGTGGTTCGTCGTCGGCAGCTGGCTCAGTGGAAACGCATCGACGATTTCAGGCTACAAAGCCACGATCGCCGACGGCCAGGAGCTGGCCAATCACACGTACAGCCATCAATCGGCCGGCTCCGAAAGCGACTTGTCGAAAAACGAGAGCTTCATCATGACGAACTTAGGCGTGAACGCGAACAGCATGGCGGCGCCGAACTGCGATCAGTCATGGTCGAGCGTTGCGCCGAACGTGCTCTTCCAGAATCGCGGTCCTTGCGGCAATTCGGCAGCCGCGGTTTCGCCGCGCGATAGCACTAGCCCGTTCCTCTTGCCGGCGTACTTGCCGAATACGGGCGCGTCAGCTGCGACCCTCCAGGGCACTTTCCAAACAGGCAAGTGGCGCATCTTCGTGATTCACGGCTTCGACAGCCAAAACGGGACGTACCAACCGGTGCCGATCGACAGCGTCACTACCGCGATGACGGCCGCGGTCTCGGGTGGTTATTGGACCGAAGGCATCTCGAACGTGGGCGCCTATTGGCAGGGGCAAAAGCTCATCTCCGCGTCGGCGACGACGAGTGCGACGTGGACGCTGCCGGCTCACTTCCCAAAGAACACGTGCGTCCGCATCACGACGACCGGCGGCACAGTGACCCAGAGTGGCAAGACCATTCCGTGGGACCCGCACGGCTATTACCAGATCTCGCTCGATGCGGGCTCGGTCACCGTCCAGTAGTCATCAGCGCACGAACAGCAGAGCGCCCCGCTCAAGTGACCAATACGCGGCCGTCGTGCCCATTGCATAGACGAACGCACGAGTCGTCCAAGCGGGGCGTCTTTCTATGCGCGTGACGAGCCAACCGGCGCCCAAGAAGACGGTAATGGCCGCTAGCTGACCGAGCTCCACACCGACGTTGAAGAACGCGAGCGCCGAGACAATATGCTTCTCCGGCAAACCCGTCTCAAGCAACGCTGACGCGAAGCCCATCCCGTGCAAGAGGCCGAACGCGAACGTGACGAGCCACGGCGCGCGGCGTGCGAGCGAATCGGCCGGTCGCAGGCACTCGGTGCAAGCGAGCACGATCGAGAGTGCAATCGTCGTTTCGACCGCCGCTGGCGGCAGCCATAGCCAGCCAAGCACGGTGGCCGACAGCGTCAGGCTATGGGCCGCGGTGAACGCGGTAATCGCTCCGACCAGCGCGCGGCGGTTCTGCACGAGCATCGTCACGGCCAGCACGAACATCAAATGATCGAAGCCCGTCAGAATATGCTCGATCCCGAGCTTGATGTAATCGACGGCGATGGGCTCCAAGAAGCGCCAACCCGCGGACTCCGGAATGCCGTACACGGTCAAACGCGGTGAACGGCGGCCGACCACTCGGAGCAGGCGCGATCCGGAGAGCCAATCGATGAGCACGGTGACTTGGGACGCGCTGTCTTTGAGCCACGGAAACTCGATGGTGCCCTTGAGGCCGAGCGGACCACAATCGAGCAGTGAACCCCGTTGTTGACAGGGTTTCGGGTATTGCGCCGGGGCACGCAACCCTTTGAGCGTGCCCGCCGTTGTTTGCCAGTCGACGCGGAACTGCCCGGCGGCGATTTCGGTCAGTGTCAGCGTCGATGAATCGATGGAATGGCCTTGAGCACGCCCCGCGAAGAGCAACGGCACGAGCACCAAAAGCAGCGCACACAGTCGGCCTGGCGTCATCGGGACGGCTCTTCGAAGTGGTAACGGTCGGTGATAGCGCGAGTGCTTCGCGCCGCAGCCGCTTGCTCCTGGGCGTCCGTCCACCCGGCGACCAAACGCGAGTGCAGCACGTCGGGTGGCGGCAAACCACCCTCGACACCGAGCACTTCGACCAATAACAACTGCTCCGGGGTCTCGAGCTCGTGCCATTGACCCACCGGCAAGGCAACAATCCGCGCGGCAACTTCCGGTCCGAAGGCCTGCTCGATGCGCGCGCGGTCCACCTTGGCCGCCGTGCTGCGCAAGCCGAGCGACGCGGGCGTCGCGCCTGCCAGGAACTCACCCTCGTATTTGGTCCGCTCCTGCGCAGCCCCCGCGTCTGCTTTGGAGAACGTCACGTAAACGTGCTCGTAGATCAGAGGCGCCACGAATTGGTCGCGATGTTGGGTCAAGTATGCCTGCAAGTCGGCGGCGGTCGGCTCGCGCACGGGTGTCTGCAGCGTCAAGCGCGAGCGCGACTTGCTGATGAGCACGTTGCGGACAGTCGGATCGTCGCGGTCCGTTCCCTCGCGCAACGCCTCACGATAGAGCGCCTCGTCCGTCTTCCACGCGGTCATGAAGGCGTCCGCTTCCGCGCGCGTCGGTGGGCGGCTCAGCTGATCTTGGTAGTGTCGCAATAGATCCGCTTTCAGCGCGGAACTAAGCACGATCGTGCGCTGATTGCCCGTCAGCAGGCGCTGGCCGCCCAGCACTAGCGCAGCAATCACGAAAAAGTGGAGCGTCGGTTCGCGGAGGAGGCTTAGTACTCGTGCGAATGAGAGTGACATAAAGGAAGCTACCGCGGCTTGCAGCGATTATGCATCCTCTCTCGGTGGGGGCAGGTCTCGTCATCGTCGTCGAGGCGGCGCGCTTGAGCGGCAAGCTTGGAATCTCCGCGTCAATCCGAACGCGGACGACACCCGAGAGCAAATCCACCGCTCTGCGCCGACCCAGATGACCCCCCGAGTGGCCGACGGCGGCCTTGAACACCCCCGGCAGCCCGCAGGCGAGCTCCCAAACCTCGGCGGCGCCCTGACTGAAACCCTCCAGCATGACCCGTGAGGTATCAACGCACAGATCAGGCTCCACGGCCTTCAGCACGGCCTGGACGTAGGCTTGATTGTCTCCCTTACTCCAATCGGTGTTGATTGCGGAGAGCGCGATGAAGACCGTGGTGTTGTTCGAAGCAGTGAACAGCCCGAAGTAGTCTTCCCCGGCGGTCTCCTTGTTCGTGTCACCGTATCCGTGCAGGTCGAGAATCAGCCGGTAGGGGTGCGTGTTGTCGTACGGGAAGGCCACCGAATGGCGTACTCCCGGTCCGTTTGCACAGTGAAGATCGCATTGCGAGTCCATGTACGAGCGAGCTTGAGATTCGAGGCGTCCGAGCGCCGAAGCCCCCCCAAAATCTATGACCAAGGAGCGGGTCATCGAGCGCTTACTTCCGAGCTGCTTGGCCTCGTCATCGCGCTCGGGTGGCACGGGAAATCTGTGTCGCGACGCGATCGTCCAGCGATGCAGCGGAGTGCTCGGACATGCCCCGTGCGACGGTGCTGGTTACCTCAGACAACAACGCGGCAGACGCCGGCTCGATCGCCACTCCGGGCCGCTTCCTATGCAACGTGCTCGCCACGAGCGAGCACGCGTCACGGACATGCTGCGAACTGCACAGCTCCAGGCACGACTTGACCCGCGTTGAGCGTCACCGTGTCCGTGATGACGTGATTGTAAATATCAGTGAGCCGGAAGGTGAGAGCGCCCGTTCCGGCGCCGCTGGTGAGCTCGTAGGTGTTGTAGTTGGTGTGGTTCAACAACGTATAGACGCCTTTGACCTTCACTTCCATCTTAGCCACGAGGTTCTGGGCGTTCATCGGTGTGACCGCGAGGTAGTACTCCTGTGAAGCCTTGTCGAAGTTGTACTTGATGTTACCGGTCACCGCGCACGGGACGTACTTCCAAGTGATGGCCGGGTTGTTATTGGCGCCGAGCGCGCCGTAGGCGGCGCCGTTGAGGTCGATGTGATGGCTGCCCTGGAAGCACCATGTCTCGTTGCCCTTGTACGGACACTCGTCCGCGATTTGGACAGTGAGCTTCTTTTGGTTCTGAGAATTCGTGATCTCGACGCACGCGCCGCATACGCCGGAGTTGTTCCAGTCGTACTCGTTCATGGCGCCGTAGTACTGAGGCAGCGTGCTGGTCGGGTAGTGACACGCGACCAATGACGTCGCCAGATTGTACGTGGTGATGTGCCCGCTGCGCTGCATGGTGTCAGGGTTACACATCGGGTTCACGCAGGAACCGGAGACGCACGCACCACCAGTCGAACACTTGGTCGTGCAACTGCCGCAATGGTTCTGGTCGCTCTGCGTATCGAAGCAGCCGTCGGAGCAGACCATGCCCGTCGTGCACATGCAGGTGCCGTTGCTGCACACCTGCCCGCTGCCGCAGCTCATCTTCGCGCACGCATCCGTCGCGCTTCCGCCCATGCTGCTGCTCGCGCCGCCCATGCTGCTACTCGCGCCGCCCATGCTGCTGCTCGCGCCGCTCGCGCCTGGAGACGAACCGCCCGAGGAGACGCTGGGGCCGCCGCCGGTGGTGCCCCCGCTCGCTACGGGCGCACCGCCGCTCGGTGTTGGCGCGCCACCGAAACCAACGCCGCCGCTCGCGCTCAGACTGCCGCCCGCGGGCGCCGCACCGCCGCCGCTCGCAGGCGGGGTGCCTTCCGGGCCGGAGCTACAGGCCAGGAGCCCGAGGGACAGGCCAGCGAAAAGGATTTCGGCCCTACACCGCAAGATGGATTGATCAAGCATCGCTAAAACATTGCTCACTGAAGGATTTCACTCGTTGGTAAACGTAAGGAAGTAAGGGGCGCCCGCCTCAGTGCCCGTAAGGGATTTTCTAGCCTTCGACGCGCCTGAGTAAAGCCGATTTTGCGTAGCTGCTCAATCGGCTACTTGACCCTCAGCAGTGCTGCGGACTCGCTGAGCTTCTTGCCTTGCGAATCCACGACCGACAATTTGTACGTTGCGGCGCCGGCGGGAATCGCGATGGCAACCGCGTCACCAGCGGCCTTGGTCATCGTCGTTCCGGCCACGAATTGCGTCGTGCCCACAGGAGCGAGCCACACGGTGTTCGCGGGGTCACCGCTGCTTCGAATGTCGAGGCTGCTGGCCCCGACTGCAACAGCACAGCTAGCGGGGAATACGTAGTCAGCCAGCGAAAGCAGACTGCGCGGGAGCAGCGTCTGGAAGGCATCTTGGATGCCCGAGCCCAAAGCGGTCTTGTATTGCGTGACCGCCCAAACGTTATCGGGGACCGCGACTGGTGGGTCGATCACGCTATTCGGCGGCGTCACGCCCATCTTGCTCACCGTCGCGTAGGTCCGCAAAATCGTCAGATCGTGCTTGTTCCCATAGAGCTCACTGTTGATCGTGTATTTAACACCGGTGGAGATATCCAGCACGTTGTCATTCTCGGTGATGAACGCGCTGCCTTCGTCGTTGTGAAGGCCATACGTCAGGCCTGCGGGGATGCCCTTGACGTAGTTCTGATTGATGGTCGACGTCGGCATTTGTCCGATGGTGTACACGGCGCCGCTGTCGTGCAGCCGGCTCAGCGTGTCAACCAAGCGATTGGCGTTGACCGAGTTGTTCTTGCACGTCGTGGAATCCGGGAAATTGCTCCAGCCCCAGCCCAGGTTGATGCCGTTGTACGCGGTCGCCTGGATATGGTTGTGAGTGATCGCCAGCGTATCCACGAAGAACGCCGTGATCCCCGCATGGCCGCCGAAGCCGGGCAGCGAGCTCAGGTTGTAGAGCACGTTGTTAGTGATCGAATCGTTCTTGCACACGCCTTCGACGCCCGCCGGGTACTTCTCGTGGGCTCCGCCGTCCCCGATAATGACGTGTTGCGGGTGGCCGACGGTGACGCCGCTGCCGGCGATGTCCGTGACATAATTCCCCGTGACAGTCGTATTGATCACGTCATTGATCAGCGAGATACCCTCGGAGCCGCTGTGCTTCACTACGTTGGAGAGGAATTCCAGCGAGTCCGCGTTGCTGGCGTTGATCACGCCGGGCAGCGTGTCGACGATTTCGTACTTGCTGTTGTGCCAATTGCCGTCGCCGTACGCGATGAACACGGTCGCGCCTTGAACCGAGGCTTTGCCGTGCGATCCCGCGACGGTGACCAGGCCGTAGTCCGTATTTTCGAACGTGAGCCCCTGGAACGTAAGGTTCTTGACGCGCTGGGTGGTCGATGTTCCCACGATGTCGATGAGCTTCTCGGTCACGGGAGCTTCGACATCCGCGCTGGCCATGGTCTCACCGGACCGCGGGTAGTAGTAGAGCGTGCCGGTGGTCTTGTCGAAGAAGAACTGACCAGGAGCGTTCAGGAACTCGAAGGCGTTGTAGATGGTGTGCGTCCCGGTCACACTGAACCCGGAGCTCCAGCCGGGAAGTTGTGCGATCGCACCGTAGGGCTGCTGGAACAGGAGCGCGCGGTTATTGTCTGACGTGGTCACCACGTCCCTCACGCACACGATGTTTTCGTTCCACGTCGTGCCGTTGACGATCTCGAGATCGTCCTTGTTGCTCGCAATGTCGGGCACGTCAGTCAAACTGTACTTGGCGCCATCGCTGCCGCTGCCGCTTGCCCAAGCCCACGCGGCTTGCCCCGACGTCACCGAATAGGTGTTGTACCCGCCTTTGGACGTGACCACCTTGCTGGTCATCAGCGCCCGCGCGTCGTTGACGTACAGGTTCCGGAGCTTGGTGGTGCGGGCGAGTGGGGCCTTGAACACGTTGCCCGTCGCTGCCGTCCAGCCGGTCACTTGGGTCGCGCCGTTCAAGACCGGCGTTTCGCCCGGGTAAGCTTCGTAGCGAATGCGATGCCCGTTGTTGCCCGAATCTTGGGGGCCGAAAACAACCGCGCTGCTGAGGGGGTAGTTGCCGCCGCGCAGGTAGACGTGGATGTCGTCAGTCATTTGCGCGTTGACGGTGCGCACGACATCTCTCGCTTTCGCCAGGGTCTGAAACGGAGCGCTCGCTGTGCCTGCGTTGCTGTCGCTGCCTGTCGGCGACACGTAATAGCCAGGACCGACTGAGGCAGCGCCTGCCGAGCCCGCGCCGGCGTTTCCTGCCGAGCCCGCGCCAGCGTTTCCTGCCGAGCCCGGAGCGCCGCCAGTGCCGGTACCCCCAGCACCAGCATTGGCGCTCGCAGCACCGGCACTCGAGGGCGCGTTCCCGCCCGCAGCTGCGGCACCCGCGCCACTCTGACCGCCGGAGGCAGGGACAGCAGCATCGCCCGCCTGACTCGCGCCGGCGCTGGAACCCGGCGGGCTCGGTGAGCTAGGCGAGCTGCAGCCCAAAACAAACATCGTCAGTGCGGTACCAGCAATCGATCTCATGGCTGTTCTCATAGGATTCACGGCGTGCCCGTCACCGGGCCAAGCCTACGCCGTTCGCAGTACGACCCGTTCGGCGCAGCGCCGACGTCACTCGCCTCGCCGTTGCTTGCTCTCATGCCAGAGCCAGTGGCCAGCGCGCGAAACGCAACATGAAAACGTAACTAGTGCGTGGGCGGGCGTGTAATAGCGTCACGTTTGCAGTGGCGCCAGCGTTGCCATTCCGTGCCTCGAGTGACTCGAACGGGCCATTGCAGCTACGACAAGATTCTTCGATGACAGCATACGCACACCGAGCGCGGTCGCGCGTGCAGGTGAATCAGCGCGTTTCTTGGATACCCACGATATTCCAGCGACAACGCATTCACGGCGGCGCCCAGCCGAGGGTAGTCGCAATCGTGACGTCATCCACATACACGTCGGAATCCGGAGGCTGCAACGCATCCTCGTAGTTCCCTACGTACCACTGACCCCAGTTCGTATCGTCAGTGATCAGGTTCGCATAGCGCACGACGCGAACGCCGTCCTGATACAGCGCGGCCTCCCCGGTGCCGTCCTTTGCGCGCTTGAGGAAAAATTCCAAATGGAACCAAGTGGCGATCGGCACGGACACGGTCGCAATAGTTGCATTCCCGCCTGGCGACCCGGCAGGCTCGGTATACAGAAAGTCCAACACGCGCGCGTTGAGCTTGCCACCGGGCCCGTTGACGAGCGAGACATCCCAAAGGCCGTGCGTGGTGGCTGTAGGGGTAGTCGCGCCCATGAAGTGGAATAGATTCCACAATCCGGAATTGGTGGCGGTGACCGGAATGTAGTACCAAGCGCCGTAGTAGGCAGCCGGCGGCAGCACCCCCTGGCGAACACAGCGCACCTGCGCAGGGTTGATCTTGTCGTTGCCGGTCGCGCTGAATAACTCGGCGAAATTGCCCGAATGTACGTGGGTCGTCTCGGTCTGGTAGCTCGCTGCGCCACGGACATAACAGAAGCCCGCCGCTTGGTAGTAATCACAGGTTTCGTTCTCGAAGCCCGTCGACCACGGAAGCGCGACAGGATCGCCGATGCTCGGCGTGCCCGCGTCCACGCAAGCCGGTTGGGCGCTCACCTGCCCGATCACGACCGTCGGCTCGCAGCCCACCAGGCAACACGTCACTGCTAACGCGAGCAGTTGCAGAGCGCGCGCGAAGCTCATGCCAAGCGCTGGGAACTCGCGCGTTTTCGGCGCGCGGTCGGTTCGGCACTCGGGAAAAGCGGGCAGAGGTCCGACGATCTGCAAGGAACGATTGTCGTCCGCCCCCCCCGATCAGTCAAGGTTCCCTGCCCTTCCCGACACAGTCAGCGTGCGCGAGTTTGCTACCTGCGAGCATGGCACGGCGCAATGGTTTCGGACTTCGAGGCCCAATCACAAAATGACGCAACGCGCTCTATATCTTTGCCGCACCGCGCTCACACTCGCGCTCGTCGCATGCTCGCCTGACGCCGGCGACACGACAGGTGCCCGCGTCAAGGCCCTCACCAGGGGCGCACCGAACGCGCTCGTCGTCGTCGCCACGCTCCCGAATGACGCGGGGATGCGGTGCTTGGCGCTCGCTTTTTTTGGCGTACTCCCCCGGGGTGCTTGGCGTGCGCGGAGGACGGGGGCCTCGGCTGCTCCGGGTCCCCCCCGCCGCGTCCGACCCGGGTTGGCTGGTCGCCCGACCCCGCTGCCTGCTGCTCACCTATTTCAGACGGAATTCCTCGCTTGCCGCCACTGCTCACGTATTGCGGAGCGCTTCGAAATTTACCGCATAGCGAGCCGATCTGAGAGGCTCATGCATGGCGCGCTTGGCTTGACTTTCCCGGCCCCCGACGGATAAATTCAACCGGTTGATTCGCGTGAAATCATCATCATCACCGCCGCTTGCTCGGGCAGTGCTAGAAGACAGCGCGCTGATCCCATGGCCCACAATCACCGGAAGACATCGTGACTAGCAACGCCTGTGTAATAGGTATCGACTTCGGTACGGACTCGGTGCGCAGCGTCGTTGCGGACGCGCGCACTGGCGGCGTGCTTGCCACCTCGGTGAAGTACTATCCTCGCTGGGCCGAGGGTCTGTATTGCGATCCCATCCGGAATAGGTTCCGGCAGCATCCGCTCGACTACCTGGAGAGCATGGAGGCCTCGCTGATTGAGGCACTGGGACAGGTCGGCCCGAGCGTGGCCGCTCGGGTGCGTGGCATCGCCGTGGACACAACGGGCTCCACGCCGGTGTTGGCGGACCGCACTGGGCAGCCACTCGCGCTCAGCGCGCCCTTCGCCCAGAACCCCAATGCAATGTTCGTCCTGTGGAAGGACCACACCGCAGTCGCCGAAGCCGAACGCCTGAATCACGTCGCGCGAACCTGGGGCGGGGTCGACTACACGAAATACGTGGGCGGCATCTATTCGTCGGAGTGGTTCTGGGCGAAAGCCATGCACATCCTGGAGACGGACGCGGCAGTGGCGGAGGCCGCGGTCACCGTGCTGGAGCATTGCGACTGGATCCCGGCAGTGCTCACCGGCACGCGGGATCTCGGAAAGGTGAAGCGGAGTCGCTGCGCGGCCGGGCACAAGGCGCTCTGGCACGCGGAGTTCGGCGGCTATCCCTCGGACGCTTTCCTGGCCAAGCTCAACCGCAAGCTCCCAGCTCTCAAAGAAACGTTCGGCAGCGACACCTTCACTTCGGACAGTCGCTTCGGCACGCTCTCCGCTGAGTGGGCGGCGAAGCTTGGCCTGTCACGCGAGACCGTCGTCGCAGTCGGAGCGTTCGACGCTCACATGGGAGCTGTGGGTGGCGGCATTAGTCGCAATCGAATCCTCAAAGTGATGGGCACGAGCACGTGCGACATCGTCGTTGCCCCGCCCGAGAGCGGGCCCGAGAAGCTCGTTTCCGGCATCTGCGGGCAGGTAGATGGCTCCGTGATTCGAGGCATGACCGGCTACGAGGCAGGGCAATCCGCATTCGGGGACGTGTACGCCTGGTTCAAGACGCTCCTCTCCTGGCCCCTCGAAAGCATTTTACCAACGCTGCCTGTCGGCTCGGAAGAGCTGAAGCGTCAAATCGTCGCTGGCATCTCCGAGGCCCTCATCCCCGCGCTGGAGCGAGGCGCGGCAGCGCTGAACATCGAGGAGACCGTGCCGCTCGCACTCGACTGGCTGAACGGGCGCCGAACTCCGGATGCGAACCAACGCCTCACCGGCGCGATCACCGGCATCAGCTTGGGCACGGATGCGCCCCGCTTGTATCGCAGCTTGGTCGAAGCAACCGCCTTCGGCTCGCGAGCCATCGTGGAGCGCT
>JBDTJC010000238.1:0-20015 GCA_039936055.1 Polyangiaceae bacterium
AGATGACGTCGAAATACTTCGAATCGCTCCGGATCCCCATACGCTGAAGTGGCCGCAAACACGCGCTCAAATCCCATCGGACCTGCTCCTTCCACACACCGATGGAACAGATCTCGATCCCAATGGAAAGCGCGTTCTATTTTGTTAAATAATTTCGATCGCTTAGGCCGCTAAGCGATCGGCATTGGCCTTAGGCCCCCGGATCCCCCACCGCGCTCTTATACCACTCATAAAACCGCCTCACCCCGTCCTCCACCGAAACCGTCGGCGCGTACCCGAGCAGCGCCTTCGCCTTATCAATGTTCGCGTACGTGTACGCCACGTCCGCGCGCATCATCGGCTCCGACACGAGCGGCGCTTTCTTGCCGGCCAACGTTTCCAGTGACTTCACGAAGTCCGACAACAGTACGGGTTCGCCGCGGCCGATGTTGATCACTTCGTACCCGAGGCGCTTGTCGACGGCGGCGACGACGCCGGAGACGATGTCGTCCACGAAGGTCCAGTCACGGTACATGTTGCCGCCGTTGAAGAGGGGCATGGGCACGTTGGTGCGCATCGCGTCGAAGATTTTGTAAGCCATCATGTCCGGGCGGCCGCGCGGGCCGTACACGGTGAAGAAGCGCAGGGCCGTGAAATCAACACCTTGGATGTGGTGGTAGGAGTGGCCGAGCATTTCTGCGGCGCGTTTGCTGGCGGGGTAGGGGGCGAGCGGGCGGTCCGCGCTGTCCGTCTCGATGAACGGGACGAGCTTGGTGTTGGCGTAGGCAGAAGAGGTGGAGGCGAGCACGAAGTTCGGGTTGTTGTGCTGATGCGCGGCGTCTAACAGGTTGAGCGTGCCGGTCAGGTTGGTGTCGTAATAGAGCCACGGGTCTTCGACAGAGATGCGCACGCCGGCCATCGCCGCGAGGTGCGCGACGCCGCTGAATTGGTGCTGCTTGAACAGCTCCGTCACCATCGGACGGTTGCGGATGTCGTCTTCGACGAACGTAAATTGGCCGCTGTTCTTGGCGATGCGCCGGACTTCCTCCAGGTTCGCGCGCTTGCGCGACGGGTCATAGTAGTCATTCACGTTGTCGAGGCCGACGACGTGTTCGCCGCGCTCAATCAGCCGAATCGCGGTGTGACTGCCGATGAAGCCGGCAGCGCCGGTGACCAAGAACGTACGACCACTCGATGACATGGCCGACTTAGTAGTCTGGGACGGCGCCTACTTCAATCACCGTGCGCGAGCTTTTCTGCCGCGCCGGGCATCGCCGTTACGCCGCTGGAGACCAAGAATTGGTGCAACAGCTCGTTGCTGCCGTGGATGAGCTCACTCGGCGAGCCGGAGGCGACGATGCTGCCCTTGGACAGCAGGTAGATCTCGTCTGCGATCTGCAGCGCGCCCACCATATCATGCGAGATGATCACGCTGGTTACGCCGAATTTCTTGCGCGTGTCCACGATCAGGTCGTCGACCAAGCGGCTCGTTACGGGGTCGAGGCCGCTGGTGGGCTCGTCGTACATGATGATCTCGGGCTCGAGCATCAGCGCACGCGCCAACGCAACGCGCTTGCGCATGCCGCCGGAGAGCTGGCTCGGGAAGCGCTTTTCCACGTTGTCGAGGCCGAGCGCATTGAGCTTGGCCGTGACCTGCTGGCGGATTTCCTTGTCCGACAGCTTCGTGTGCTCGCGCATCGGGAAGGCCACGTTGTCCATCACGTTCATGGAATCCAACAGCGCGGAGTACTGGAAGACCATGCCGAACTTGAGCCGCATTTTGTTGAGCTCGCGGTCGTTCAGCTGGGCAATGTCTTGGCCGCTCACGATGACGGAGCCTGACGTGGGCCGCTCGAGGCCGATCAGGATGCGCAGTAGCGTGGTCTTGCCCGCGCCCGAGCCACCGATGATGACGGCAATGTGCCCGCGGCCGATGCTCATGTTCACGTCCGTGAGCACCTTCGTGTCACCGAAGCTTTTCAGCAGCGAGCGGACTTCAATGTGCGGCCCGTCGGCTTTCTCGGCGCTTGGCGCTCCCGAGGCGCCGTTTTTGCTCGGTTCTTCCGCGCTCCCGCTGGCTGGCACCCGCGCACGATAGAGCGAGTTGCCCGCGCCTCAACGAGAAAAGCGCCACCTCCTTGACTTCGGGCGGGAAAAGAAAAACTTTAGCGACATGACCGAAGAGCACCTGACCGCGCTGCTCAGCGCCGCTGAAGCGAAGAAGGACGACAAAGGCTGGCTGGCCGCCGCGGACGGCCGCCTGTTCACGTTGTACGTCGCCTATGGTGGGGCAGGGCTGACCGTGGGCCGTGTGGAGGCCATGCGCATTGACGGTAAGCTCGTGCACGCCCGCACCAACCGCGGTGAGATGTACCTGCTTGCGTTGAGTGACGTGTACGCGGGCGCCATCGAAGGGCCGACCGCGACCTCGCGCAAAGCCGGCTTCGCATAAGCGCGTGCTTGATTCGGTGCGCACGGTAGAGGCGGACGGCTCGCACGAAGCGGCGAGCCGGAGCCGCTGCATGTGCGTCAGCGTCGGCTCGGCGAGCTACGGGCTGCCGCTCGAAAACGTGCAAGAGGTGATTGGCGTGCGCGCGCTGACGCGCGTGTTCCATGCGCCCAGCGCGCTCGCAGGCATCATCAATCTGCGTGGTGAGGTGTTGCCGATCTTGGATTTGCCGGTGCTCCTGGGCACGGATTCAGCGCCCGGCACACACGCCGAAGCGCGCATCGTGGTGGTGCGTGAAGTCTCGGGCGCCAAGCGCCGCGCGGGGCTGCGCGTGGATGCCCTGCTCGGTTTGCTGGACGTGCCGTTGACCGGCCTCACGCTTACGCCCAGCTCGCTTTCACCGGGCATTCGCGGCTTCGTGCTGGGCGTGATTCCGACCTCACCGCCGTGCGCGGTGCTGGATGTTTCGAGCTTGTTCAGCGCTCCGGACCTCGCGACTTTGGCCGGTATTTCCGCAGCGCAATGAACTCCAATCGCCTGGCGATCGCACGGGTCTTCCAGCTCTTGGAACGCGCCCACGGCGTGGGCGGGCGTGGCACGGAGCGGCCCGGGTGGATGGAGCAGCGTCTGGTTGCGCTGCTCGAAGGCATCGCCAAGCTGCGCGCGCAGGATCCGATGCAGGTCGCCGAGGGTTTGGAAGGCGAGCCGAAGCTGCTGGCGGAGATTGCGGACACCCTGCGCGTCGGTGAAACGCGCTTCTTTCGCGATCCCGCGCAGTGGCAAGCACTGAAGACTTTGGTGCTGCCAGCGCTGCGCGTGGAACGCGTGCGCGCGCTCTCCGTGGGTTGCTCCACGGGTGAAGAGGCGTACACGCTCGGCATGCTGCTCGATGAGGACAGCGCGTTGTTTGATGACGGCTTTCGCGTCGTCGGGATGGACCGCAGTGAGGCCGCGCTGAGCGTGGCGCGCAGCGGCGTGTACCCAACCAGCAGCGTGACTGATTTGCCCGCGCCGCTGCACGCGAAGTACCTGGCCTCCGCCGGCCGCGACGCACTGGGCGTCGCGCTCCGCCTACGCGCGCAGGTGAGCTTCGTCACGCGCGACGTAATGAACGGCCTGCCGCCGGGGCAGTACGAGATCATCGTGTGCAAGAACATGCTGATCTACTTCGGCGCGCAGGCGCGCCTGCGCGTGGTCGAGAGCCTACTCAACGCCCTGACACCGGGCGGCGCGCTCCTCGTCGCGCGCAGCGAAGCGCCCCTGGTGCGCGCCCTAGGCAAGCCCTCGCGCGTCCTCGCGCCCGGCGTATTCGTCTTCGACGCCGCTTAGAGCCGCACAGCCGGGCCCGGGTTTTCTCGAGTCAATAGACCTTGGCGTTCTTGGCGACTCTGATGGTCCTACACATCCGGAGCGCCTCCTCGCGCGAACACCCGAGCCTGGTCGCTCCCGACGCGCTCGGGCTTCATGCGCGCTCGCGCAAGCGCAGCCTCCACATGCCTCCGTCCAAAGAACCGAAACGCATGCCATTGATTGTGCGCACGACAGCGCAATCGTAGATTCGCCAGACACGGCTCGCCGCCCACCGCATGCGGGGTCGCATGGTCGATCTCCAGGAAAACGCGCCCATTGCAGCGCCGCCCGTCTTCCGCCACAAACGAACAGCGCCCCTGATCCCGCGCATACACCAGCCTGGATATCGCTGCCGGAATGTGACGGGATCGCTTCGCCGAGCTCTGAGCCACTCGCTGCGCGTCCACCGATGGCGCGTCCACCGATGGCGCGTCCACCGATGGCTCCACACAGCACTCTCCTGGAGAGCGTGAATCCCGCGCTACTGACGGCGAATCGCTCGCAGGCGGTGCCCGACGCGGCTTGCGCCCGACCGCGAAGCGGCGCTTCTCGCGGTCGGTGATCAGCGCATCGAGCGCGCGCTCGAACAGTGCCGCCAGCTCGCCACTCGGCAGCTCATGACTCAGCAGCGCCCGCGCGTGTTCGACTTTCGCTTTGAGGTTTGCGTTGCCGGTGAAATGGAAGCCGTAGCGGTCCACCGACAGCGGCTCGATTCGTCGCGCCTCGCCGCGCTGGAAACCGCGCGGCGATGGGGCGTTGATTGCGGCGCGCTCTGACGGCTCTGACGGCTCTGACGGCTCTGACGCGGGGACTGAGGGCAAGGCGCTCGGGCTCGACGGCTCCGGACTCGCGACCCGCGCAGCCGACGGCCGGATTGCAGGCTTGTCTGGCACGCGGCGGATCAAGTCCCGCACATCTGGCCGCGGAAAGCGCGCCGCCAAGATCTCCTCTACCTGCCGCCGACTCTTGCTACTGCAGGCGCCAAAGAGTTCGGCTGCGTTTTCCTGATTCAAGTATGGGTTCAACGCGCACAGCACTGACAGCCCCAACGCGCCACTCGCCACCCGCGCGAACACCTGCGGGTATTTTCGACACACCCGCGCGGCCGTGATGCGACGACCCGCGGAGGACTCGTCCATGCCCAGCGACTCCAGGCAATAGGCGAACAACGATGAGAACCCGAGCTCAAGATACAGCCGGCGTTCGTCGAGCTCCGCGAGATGCGCCAAGACATCTGCATTGAGCGCATTTCCCGTCTTCACCAAGCCGGACAACGCACTCAAAAGCTGTTCATCACGCAACCCACGCAACCCACGCAAACAATGCCGCTCCCTCATGCATCCGATGTAGCACGGGATATTTCGACCTCACCAACGCTCGGCACAGCCGTTTTTAGCGTCAGAACGCGTTCTGAGCCGAGGGCGCATGCAAACGCATCCGCTGCACCCCGCCCGCCTCAGCACGCGCGAAGTTCAGCCACCCCCAGCTCCTTCAACGCTTCACGGCCCAGAAATCAGTCAAGCCCAATCAGCCTCAACCTCAACAATCCCGCCGCGGACAAACGCGCGTGCAGAGAGTGAAGCCACACTAGCGCAGTTCGACTTCTACCGATGTAACCCCGAGCGTGCGTTCACTCTCAAACTCGCACGCGCGCAGCACACAAACCATCCAGTAGCGCTCCCTGCGCGAGCGGCGTCGAACGACACGTCGCAACGCGGTGTCATTCCGCACACCGCTCTCGCCAGGCGAGCGTTACCCGCAGCCCAGAGTTACCCGGGTCTACCGTCCCCTGTCGCCTTGCACAGCGTCTGGGAGAAAGACGCGAAAGCAGCCGTCGGGAGATGTGAGCAATCATGAGTGGCGCCTTGGCGGTTCATTCTCTTGCCGAATCGGGCCGCGATCGCACCGCCCACGGGGTCCCGATTTGCTCAAGTCAATCATCCCTTGGCTCTCTTGGCGCTCTTGGCGCCTTGGCGGCCTTGGCGCCTTGGCGGTTGATCTCTCGGGACGTAACGCGGGCTACTTAGCCGCGCGGCGCGCGCTCGCGAAACGAGTTCAGGCCGGCAACGACCGCGTTCAGCATCCAGTCTTCCAGCTCCGGGAAGATGGGTAGCGCTAGTGACTCGCGGGCGGCGGCTTCCGCCTCCGGGAAGTCCCCGGGGCCGTAGCCGAGGTGGGCGCAGGCTTGCTGCAGGTGGATCGGGACCGGGTAGTAGTGTTCGGTGCGAATGCCGCGCTCGGCAAGGTGCGTCGCCAGCGCCTCGCGCTGCGCGCTGCGCACCACGAACTGGTGATACACGTGCCGCCTCCCGGGGGCTTCACGCGGTAGGCGCAGTAGCTCGGCGTGCTCGGTCACGTTGTCCAAGTAGTGTTGGGCGTTCTTGCGACGGCGCGCGTTGAAGCCGTCCAAATACGGCAACTTCACGCGCAACACCGCGGCCTGCAGTGCGTCCAGCCGGTAATTGCCGCCGAGGCGGAGGCTGTGGTGCTTTGCGCCGAAACCATGACCGCGCAGTGAGCGCGAAAGCTCCGCGAGGCGATCGTCGTTGCTGGTGACCAGCCCGCCGTCCCCGAACGCCCCCAAATTCTTGGTGGGGAAAAAGCTAAAACACCCCAAATCACCGAGATTTCCTAGGCGCTCGCCCGCGAAGGTGGCCCCCAGTGCCTGCGCGGCGTCTTCGACCAACGGCAGCGCGGCGCGTTTGGCCAAGCCGCGAAGCGCCTTCATGTCCGCGGCTTGCCCGAACAAATGCACCGGCAGGATGGCGCGCGTGCGGGCCGAGACGACCGCAGCTGCACGCTCCGCGTCGAGATTGAAAGTCACTGGGTCGATGTCCGCGAAGACCGGCGTCGCGCCGACGCGCAAGATCGCGCCCGTGGTGGCGAAGAACGTGTACGGCGTCGTGATCACTTCGTCCCCGGGGCCGATGCCCAGCGCGGCCAGCGAAATGCTCAACGCGTCCGTGCAGGAGGAGACGCCGACCGCGTGTGCCACGCCCAAGTAGGCGGCGATCTCGCGCTCGAACGCGGCCACTTCTTCACCCAAGATGAAGCGCTGCGATTGGATCACGCGGTCCATGGCGGGCCGAATTTCGTCCAGCAGTTCGGAGGTCTGCGCGGTTGAATCGAAGAACGGAACGCTGGGCTCGGGGCTGAGCAGGCGCGCGGTCGGCGAGGGAGGCTTCACGGCAGGGGCAGGTCTTCTGGGTGGTCCAGGCAGGCGAGGGTGCCGTTGGGGCCCTCACGGTAACGAAAACCGCTCTCTCGGCATAGTAGGTTTCCGCTCGCGTCACGCGCTTCCAGACGCTGCCCGTGGCGACTCATCCAGCCGGTTTGGCGTGCGGGTACGCCGAGGAGCAGCGCGTAGTCAGGGTGTTGGCCCGTGACGACCGCGCCCGCGCCGACGAACGCATAACGCCCCAAATCCGCCCCGCACACGACGGTTGCGTTGGCGCCCAACGTCGCGCCTCGGCGCACGCGCGTGACGACGAACTCGGTGCGGCGGGACAGCTCCGAGCGCGGATTCTTGACGTTCGTGAACACGCACGAGGGGCCGCAGAATACCTCGTCATCCAGCTGTACTCCGTCGTACACCGACACGTTGTTCTGGATCTTGACGTGGTCACCGAGCCGGGCGCCCGCTGCGACGAACACGTTCTGGCCGATGGTGCACGCGCGGCCGATCACGGCGCCGGCCATGACGTGTGAAAAGTGCCAAATCTTGGTGCCGCCGCCGATCACGCTGCCCGCGTCCACGCAGGCGCTCGGGTGAATCAAGACGTCGCTCGGCCAGTCGCTCATCGCGGCCGAGTGTAGCGCGCTTTGGCGTTGCCGCGCGCCGGGGGCGGCGCTAACGAAAGCGCAATGACTGAGCAAGATGGCCTGAAAATCGGCTCGCACGTGTTCCAGTCCCGGCTCATCGTCGGCACCGGCAAGTACCAAAGCGTGGAGGAAACCGAGCAGGCCCTCACTGCCTCGGGCACCGAACTGATCACGGTCGCGCTGCGGCGTGTCGACCTCAAGGACCGCAGTCAAGGGTCTTTGATGAGCCTGATCCTCAGCAAGCGCTGGTCTGTCTTGCCCAACACCGCCGGTTGTTACACGGCGGATGAAGCCGTGCGAACGTTGCGCCTCGCGCGCGAGCTCGGCATCGCCGATCTGGTGAAGCTAGAAGTGATCGGCGATCCGAAGACGCTGTATCCGGACAACGAGCAAACCCTGGAAGCCGCGAAGATCTTGGTCAAGGAGGGCTTCACGGTGCTGCCGTACTGCATCGATGACCCGATCGTGTGCCGCAAGCTGGAGGACCTCGGTTGCGCCGCTGTAATGCCGCTGGCCGCGCCGATTGGCTCGGGCTTGGGCATCCGAAATCCCTATAATTTGCGGATTATTTTGGAGAACGCGAAAGTGCCGGTGATCGTAGACGCCGGCGTCGGAACCGCGAGCGATGCGGCGATCGCGATGGAGCTCGGTTGTCACGGTATCTTGCTCAACACCGCCATCGCGCACGCGAAGAAACCGGTGTTGATGGCCGAGGCGATGCGTGACGGCGTGGTTGCGGGGCGCAAGGCGTTCCTGGCGGGGCGTATGCCCAAGCGCCTGTACGCCAACGCATCGAGCCCCGAAGCCGGACTGATCGAATGAGCCGCGGCCCCGCGCCGAGCTCCGCTGGGGCTGCGCCGAAGGCGAGCAAGCTCTCCAGTTATCAGCGCCGCTTGCTCGTTTTCTTGAGCGTGGCGAGCTTTTTCGAAAGCTATGATTTCTTCGCCCTGACTCAGATTCTGCCCAATTTGCGGGCTGATCTGCACATTAGCGTGGCTTGGAGCGGCACGCTGGTTGGCTTCATCAACTGCGGCACCATTCTAGCGTTCGCGCTGGCGCGCAAGGCGGACCGCTGGGGGCGGAAGCCGGTGCTGACCGCGACCATCATCGGCTACACGTTGTTCACGTTTCTGTCTGGGCTATCACCCAACGTGTACGTGTTCGCGGTGCTGCAAATGGCGGCCCGCGTCTTCCTGATCGCGGAATGGTCGACCAGCATGGTGATCGCCGCCGAGGAATTTCCGGCGCATGGCCGCGGCACGGTGATCGGGGTGGTGAGCGCTTCGGGCGGCTTCGGTGCCATCGTGTGCGCGGGCGTGGTGCCGCTGCTGCTTCACACTGCATATGGCTGGCGCAGCGTGTACTTCGTCAGCTTGCTGCCCTTGGTCATCCTCGCCATTGCGCGCCGTGGCCTGCGCGAAACCGGGCGTTTTACCCAGCAAACCAAGCCGAAAGAGCAAGAGAGCCTGTTTGCGATTTGGGGCACCAGTCACCGGCGGCGCGTGCTTCAGCTCGCGGTGATTTGGTTCCTCACGTACTTGTGCACCCAGAACGCCGTCACCTTTTGGAAGGAATTCGCCGTCTCCGAGCGAGGCATGACGGACGCTCAAGTCGGCAACGCGGTGAAGTTGGCGGCGTTGGCCTCAATGCCGCTCGCCTTCGCAGCCGGGAAGCTGCTGGACGTTGTCGGGCGCAAGATTGGCGCCACCTTGATCTATGCCGCCACGATCGGTGGGGTGATCGGCGCGTACACCGCGCACAGCGCGGCCATGCTCACGCTGGCCTTGGTGTTTGCGGTGCTGGGAGTGAACACGGTGCTCACGGTGCTCAACGCGTTCACCACGGAGCTATTTCCGACGCAGTATCGCGGCGCGGCGTTCGCCTGGTCGAATAACCTGATCGGCCGCATTGGCTATTGCCTGTCGCCGACGGTGGTGACGGCCTTGGTGCCCGTCTACGGGTGGGGCCCCACGCTCAGCGCAACCGCCATATTTCCGCTATTTGCGCTAGTCGTGATCTGGCTCGTCCTACCGGAAACGCGCGGCCGCGAACTGGAGGAAACGGCGTTGCTGTAAGCGCCGGTCCTGCCTTGGCACCCGTAAGCGTGCCCGTGCCCGTGCCCGTGCCCGAAAGAGGCATCGGCGCATCGGCAGCAGCGGATGGCCGATGGAGTCGGATGGCGCTGGATCACGAGCGGTTCTCTCTGTTGATCCAGTTGGCTCCGAGCTGTGCGGAGTGAGTCGCAGCGGACGCCGAAGCAGCGCACACTTTTCGGGCACGGGCACGGGCACGGGCACGGGCACGATTACGGGGGGATCTGAATTGCTTTCGGGCCCGTGCCCGAAAGAGGCAACGCGAGAGGCGGACGGCCGATAGTGTGGGATGGAGCTGGATCACGAGCGGTTGGATGTTTATCATCTCGCGCTAGATTTTCTGGTTCTCGCCAGCGGGGTGATCGAAGGATTGCCGCGCGGCCGAAGCCACCTTTCGGATCAGTTTTCCAGGGCGTCGCTATCGATAGTGCTTAACCTCGCGGAGGGCGCGGGTAAGCACTCGAAGCCAGACAAACGACGCTACTATCTGACGGCACGCGGATCGGCGACGGAGTCGGCCGCTCTGCTGGACGTTTGCTGTCGGCTCAAGTTGCTCGAAGAGAGCGGACACCGGACCGGTAAAGCCATGGTTGTTCGTATTGTGTCGATGCTGATCAAGTTGGCCCAGAGCTGTGAGGATTGAGTTAGAGCCGACGCCAAGGCAGCGCCCCGATGGTGACTGTCGCAACCGCGCGGAATGGAAGGCCATCTTCCGTTTTTCGGGTACGGGCACGGGCACGGGCACGATTACGGGGGGATCTGATTTTAGGGTCAGGCTAAGCTGCTACGGTCGCGGCTGTGGATCGCGATGTTGCGTAGGGTCGCGCTCAAGAATTCGCGTAGGGCTTCGTACACGATGCCTTCGCGCGGACCGAGGTCCAGCAACGCGTAGCCGAGCACTCGCTCCTCGGAGAACAGTGTGGCGACGTAGAAGGCGCCCGACACGCCGTTGTCCATCAGCCAGCGCGGCAGATCGGAACGCCGTGCGGCGGCGGCCGCGTGCTCCGGGAAACTCGCGCCCTCCGTGAAGGTGACGGCCAGCTGGTTCGGACCCGAGGGGGTCTCGCCGTACAGCGAGATAAAGCAACTGCGCACGCCCAGGCGGGGGAAATGCTCGGCGATGACGCGCTGCAACTGGCTGATTTCCACGCACGAAATCAGGGCTGCGCCCGCGCCGGCGAGCGCGGCCGACCAGCGTGCGTTGAGCAGCTTCTGCTGCGCTTGCGCGCGCTCGCTGACCTGACCCACGAGTGTCCGCGCGTCCTGGAACAGATCTTCGGCGCGCGCCCGCCGCTCCGGATCGGCCTCCAGGCAGGCCAGGAAGTGCCGACGCAGCGCGCTCAACATGTCATGGAACCAATTGAAGTCGGTCTTTTGCTCGAGCAGCTTGAGCAGCGCCTCTTCGATGCTGGTCGCGAACGCCGACTGCGAATCCCCGCGCAAGTCATTGGTGAGTGCACTGATGAGGCGCGCCTCCCAACCGGAGCCCAAGGCCCCGAACCCACCACGCGCCGCCCGCGCCAAATCCGCGAGCACGATTTGACGGCGCTCCACGAGCGCCGCTTCGAAGCTGGCACGCTTGGGCAACGCCGGTAGTACAATGCGTGATTGCTCGTTGAAACAGCGGCAAGAGCGGCGCGCGATGAACTCCGTGTGCAGCGTGACGCACCCGCCCCGTGCGCCGCCGTACAGCTCACTGAGCAGCAAGCGCACCGCCTCACGCCCTTGCTCGTACAGCGGTTGGCGCACCGTGGTCAGGGGCGGGGAGGTGAAGCGGGCTTCCTCCATGTCGTCGAAGCCAACGACGGCGACGTCATTCGGTACGGAGATCTTGCGTGCGAGCAACGCTTCCAGCACCCCGGACGCCATCTGATCGTTTGCGGCGACGATGGCGTCGGGCCGCAGCCCGCGGCGTTCATACAGCTCCGTTACGGCGCGGCGGCCGCTTTCGAGCAAAAAATCCCCGCTCGTGACCAGGCGCTCGTCGAACGCGACGCCGTGAGCGAGCAGCACTGAGCGATACACTTGATAGCGCTGCTCTGCTTCCGAATTCTGCTCGGGGCCGCGCACGAAGGCGATCTGTTGGCAGGCATGGACGCGAATCAAGTGCGTGATCGCGGTCTCGATGCCGGTGCGATTGTCGACGACCACGCTGGCGGTATCGGGCAACTCCACCGCAACGCTGACGCGCGGTAGATCCCCGAAGCGCGCGGCGAATGCGAGCAAGCCGCTGTGCCCGATCTGATTGCCGATGGTGCCGCTCATCAGGATCAGGCCGTCCACATTCTCGGCGTTGGCGAGGTCGAAGCTGGCGTTGCGGCGCGAGCCCCCGCGCGCGTCACTACCCAAGATCCCACCGGAGAAGCAGAGCAGCTGCACGCGCCCGTCCCGGGCGGCGTCCCGGGCGCCGTCCAGGATCTGGTTTTGATAGGCGACGTCCACCCGGTCCACCAGAAATCCGATGGTTTTGACCGGGGACCGAACGAGCGAAAGATTGCGCGAGGCTGTGTGCATCATTTCGCGCCGTAACCAAAATGTGTCACGCTGCAGGCCACACGTCGAGAACCACTCGTGACCGCTCAGTCCGCCTCCGCAGCGAACCGCCCCCTGGCATTTTCGCTTCACGTGCTTCCGGCCGTTGCTTACGTAGCGGCCCTGTTTTACGGCGGTTTGATCCGTATGGGGGAGCTTCCGGAGCTGGGCTTCGTGCCCACGGACAAGCTCCTGCATGCCGCAGCCTTCGGCGGGCTGGCATTGCTGTTGGCGCGCGCGGTCCATTTTTCGTCGGCGCGGGGCTCGCTGCGGAAGTGCCTCTGGCTCGGGGCGCTCGGCTCTTCGGTGTTGGGCGCGCTGCTGGAGGTTTGCCAGCATTTCGTCCCGTACCGTTCGTCCGATCCGCTGGATTGGCTGGCTGACACGGTGGGTGCGGTGCTGGCGGTGTGCGCCGCGCTGGCGCTGTTGCGCCTGGTTCAGCGCGTCGAAGGTTGAGCCGTTGCTCGCCGCGCCGCGCTTGATTGTGTTCACGGATGCGCAGCGTGCCGAGCCAGAGCTGATGCTCGCGCGCTTCGCTGAGCTGGCGCGGCGCGCACGCGCGGGCAGCGTGCTCTTCACGTTACGCGATTACGCTTTGTCGGTGCGTGCGCGTTGGCTGCTGGGCGAGCGCTTGGCGCGGTTGGCGAGCTCCGCCGGGCAGCGCTTCGGCGTGGCTGACCGCGCCGATCTGGCGCGTGCGCTCGGGTGCTTCGCGTTTCATCTGCCCGAAGCGGGGATCACGGTCCAGGATGCGCGGCGTTACCTCGGGCCGGAGCTGTTTCTGACGCGGGCCTGCCATGACGTGGCGAGTCCGGTAGAAGCGGGCTTGAACGCGCGCCTCCTGTCGCCGATTTTTGAGGCTCGCAAAGGGCGGCCGGCGCTGGGGCTGGCCGCGTTGGAAAGCGCAGCGGCTCGCGGCGGCGGCGGCCTCTTCGCGTTGGGCGCGGTGGCTGCGGGCAACGCCGCGGCTTGCCTGGTTGCCGGCGCTTCGGGCGTTGCCGTGATCGGCGCGGCCCTCGCTGCGGACCCAGCACCGCTGCTCGGCGCCCTCGGTATTTTGCGGCTCTGAAGCGGAGCGGCGTCGTGCACAGCCACCCGCCGCGGGTATGGTATACGCCTCGCAACAGGCCGCCCGTCATGAAGAAACCGCTGTTCCAAGCCGTCCCCACCGAACTCGACTTCCCGAAGTACGAGCAGCAAATTTTGGATCTGTGGGGCGAACGCGGGATTTTCGAAAAGGCCTTGGCCGCTAACGAATCCTCCGACAAGAAGTACGTCTTCTACGAGGGCCCTCCCACCGCCAACGGCTTGCCGCACAACGGCCACGTGCTCACGCGGGTGATGAAGGATCTGTTCCCGCGCTACCACGCCATGTTGGGCGAACGGGTGCTGCGCAAAGGTGGCTGGGACACCCACGGTCTGCCGGTGGAGGTGGAGGTCGAGAAAGAACTGCGCATCCACGGCAAAGCCGCGATCGAGCAGTTCGGCGTCGAGCCCTTCGTCAAACGCTGCATCGAGAGCGTGTTTCGCTACACGAACGAGTGGGAGCGGCTCACTTCCCGGATTGGTTTTTGGGTCAGTCTGGAAGACGCGTACGTCACCTATCACAAGAGCTACGTGGAGAGCGTGTGGTGGGCGTTGTCCGAGTTGTTCAACAAGGGCTTGCTCTACCAAGGCCAAAAGGTCGTCTGGTGGTGGGCACAAGGCGGCACCGCGCTGTCTGCCGCTGAAGTCGGTCTCGGCTACAAAACGGTCGATGACCCGAGCGTTTATGTCGCGTTCCCCTTACTGGACGAGCCGGAAACGGCGCTCGTGGTCTGGACGACAACTCCTTGGACGTTGCCTTCGAACAGCTACGCCGCGCTCCGCCCGAACACGAAGTACGACGTGGTTCGCGTCGGGGAAGCGCTGGAAACTAAGGGCAAGAAGCCGGCGCGCGCGCTTTCGCTCGGCGTGTCTCAGCTGATCGTTGCCAGTGATTTGCGCGCCGCCTTGAGTGAGAAGCTCGGGCACGAGCTCAGCGTGGTGCGCAGCGTGATGTCCGCGGAGCTTGCGGGCAAGCGCTACCGCCCGCCGTTTGACTTCTACTCGAAGGCCCTGGCTGACGCGCGCGTGACGCTCAAAGCCGGTGGCGAAGACGCCTTGTGGTGGCGCGTCATCGTTGAGGACTTCGTCACGCTCGATACCGGCACCGGCATCGTTCACATCGCGCCCGCCTTCGGCGAGGACGATCACAACGCGCACCGCAAGCAACTCGCGCGCTATGCGGACCCGCTGGCCGTGGAGCTATTGTGCGCTATCCTCCCCAATGGCGAGTTTAGGCCTGATTTTGGCGCGTTTTCTGGGCGCTGGGTCAAGAGCTGCGACCGCGACATCATCCATGATTTGCAGCAGCGGCAGCTGCTCGTCTTCGAGGAAGTGTATCGCCATGACTACCCGTACTGCTGGCGTTCGGACGAAGACCCGCTGATCCAACTGGCGCGTCCGGCGTGGTTCATCCGCACTACCGCGCGCTTGGATGACGCACTGGCCAACAACCAAGCCGTCAACTGGCTACCCGATCACATCAAGGATGGCCGCTTCGGTGACTTCCTGAAGAACAATGTGGACTGGGCGCTGAGCCGCGAGCGCTATTGGGGCACGCCGCTCAATGTCTGGTCGTGCACTGCGGACTCCGAGCACAAGCATGCGCCCGCCAGCATCGCCGAAATCGAGACCCGAAATCCCCAAGCTTTTGCGTATTTTCACGAAGAAAGGCGCAAAAATCCGGAGCTGAGCCCGCACCTCCAAGTGCACAAGCCGTGGATCGACCACGTCACGTTCCCGTGCCCGACGTGCGGCGCGGAAATGCGGCGTGCCACGGAGGTGATTGACTGCTGGTTCGACTCCGGCTGCATGCCCTTCGCGCAATGGGGCTTCCCCCATCAGCCGGATTCTGCGGCGCGTTTCGACGCGGCGTTCCCAGCTGACTTCATCAGTGAAGCGATCGATCAAACGCGCGGCTGGTTCTACTCGCTGCTCATGATCTCGTCCTTGGTCTTCGACCGCGAGACGCAGGCGCGGCTGGGCTTGAGCCGGATGCGTGAGTTCCCGTACCCGTACGAGAACTGCATCGTGCTTGGTCACGTGTGTGACCGTGAAGGCAAAAAGGAGTCCAAGAGCAAGGGCAATTACACGCCTCCAGAGATCATCCTGGACCGCGTGCGCATGGACTTCGGCGTGCTGAGCGAGGCCTTTGGCCAACAAGCCGCACCGGGTGAAGCGCTGATCGCGCGTGAAGATCTGGAAGGCATGGATCTGGAGGACGGCGCGAACGTCGTCCTGTACCGCCCCGACCGCGCCGAACACACGCTTCCGGTGACGCTGCGCGTCTTGAAGAAGCTGCCGCGGCGCGTGCTCGTGCTCTCGGAGGCTGACCGCGGCGCGCTCGTGACCGAGCAGATCCTGACCGGCCTCGGCACGATGCCGCAAGAGGTGCCGCGCGCAGCGTTCAACCAGCGCGTCACCGCGGAGGACCCGCATACGCCGGCTCCGGGCGCGGATGCGTTTCGCTGGTTCTTTTACGCCTCTTCGCCGCCTTGGAGTAACACGCGGCACTCGCTGCGCAACGTGCGCACGCTGCAGAAGGACTTCCTGATCAAGATCAGGAATGTGTACTCATTCTTCACCATCTACGCGAACATTGACGCCTGGAGCCCGAGCGATCCGGCGCACGCGGGGCGCCCGCCCGCCGAGCGCAACCTGCTCGACCGCTGGCTCCTGAGTGAGCTGAACCTCACCGTGAAGAGCGTGCGTAGCGCGCTCGATCAGTACATGAGCTACGACGCGGCGCTCGCGCTGATCGACTTCACCGAGAGCTTGTCCAATTGGTACGTGCGCCGCAGCCGTTCGCGTTTCTGGGCTTCCGGCCTGGAGCAAGACAAGCGTGACGCCTTCGCGACGCTGCACGAAGCGCTGTCCAAGCTGAGCTTGCTGATCGCGCCGTTCGTGCCCTTCTTGAGCGAGGAAATTTACCAAAATCTGCTGGTTTCCCCGGGTGTTCCCGGGGCGGCAGAAAGCGTGCATCTGGACCGCTTTCCGGTCTGTGATGAAACGGTGATCGAGCAACGTTTGGTCGAGGAAACGCGCGCGGTGCGCGACATCGTGAGCCTCGGGCTCAGCGTGCGCACCGCCAACAGGCTCAAGGTGCGCCAACCGTTGGAACGCGCGGACGTGGTGTTCAACGACGGCACGTTGATGCCGCGCTTGGATGCATACAAAGCGCTGATCCAAGAGGAACTCAACGTGCATGAGGTGCGCTTCATGTTCCCAGGCCACACTGACGGCGCCGTCGCCTTCCGCATCAAGCCCAACTTCCGCGCGCTCGGTCCGCGCCTGGGCAAGAACGTGCAAGCGGCCAAGAAAGCCCTGGAAGGGGCGGACGGCAGCGCGCTGTACGCCGAGCTATCGCGCACCGGCAAGGTGGAGGTCACGATTGAAGGCGAAACGTACCTGCTTGGCCCGGAAGAAATCCAAGTCAGCGCCGAGGCCGCCCCCGGTTTTGCCGCGGAAACCGGGCGCGTTGGCGTCGTGGTGCTGCACACCACGTTGACGGACGCCTTGATTGACGAAGGCCTCCTGCGCGAAGTCGCGAGCCGCGTGCAGGCCGCGCGCAAAGACCTCGGGCTGGAGTTTACGGCGCGCGTGCAGCTGTGGCTGGACGGCAGCGAACGCCTGCTGCGCGTGGCGCGTGGCGGCGAGCAGCACCTGCGCCAGGAATGCCTCGCGACCGAGGTGAAATTCGCTCTTCACGACTCCGCGAAGGAGCACACGCTCGGTGATGAAGCGCTGCGCCTGCACGTGGCTCCAGCGGCGGGCTGACGGCGCTCGAGGCGGCGTCAGCGTTCAGCGAAGCGTGACTGGCTCACCCAGCTTGGTCGAGACCAAGCGGGTGAGGGTGGACCACAGCTCGTCCCCGCTCTTGGCGGCGACCCAGGTCTTGCCGTCGGGCAGGAAGTCGAAATGCCACGCCGAGCGCTCGGCCGAGAGCCAGATCTGCCGGGCTGCGCGGTGCGAGTTGAGCACGTAGCGCGCGCCGTCTTCGAATTCGATGGTGAGGATATCACTCGCCAGCTCGGCTTCGACAGCATCACTCGCGAGCTCGTCCAAGCTCGCAATGAGGCGTTGCAGTTCCGGGGTGGCGACGGAGTCGTAGTCGGTTTCGCTGAGTATCGAGGTCGTCATGTGAGGCGTTGCCCTACTGTAGCTGAGGCAGGCGGGTCCCCGTTTGAAGAAACAGACAGCGTGGCCGCAATACGGCGGATTCGCGTGCTGCCGAGCGAAGCGCGAATGCGCGAGGCCGCGTGCGAATGGATGTTAGCTTCGTCGGCTCGACTCATGCTGACCCGGGCCGAACGCGCGGACGTGATCGACGGGCAGGTGGTGTCCCGCCTGAGCGCCGACTTGCGCGCGGCGCTGCGTCGTCGGCCGGCGCAGGAAGCGCGGTTGGCCGGTGTGCTGCGCGCGTTGGCGCCCTACTCGAGCACGCTCGCTGACGGGTTGCTGGAGGCGTTCGAGCTCCTGGTGCGTCGCGCCTCGTTCGACCGCCCGCTGTACGCCGCCAGCGCCCGCGCCGTAGCCGAGCTCCCGGACCGTCGCAGCACGCCGATCTTCAAAAAAGCGCTCGCCCTGGCAGACACTTCGCCCCTCGCCACGTTGTCCGCCGCCTGTCGCACGACCGATCCCGCGCTCGCGGAAGCGCTGGCCAACGTCGCGCGCAGCCGCCACGCGCACGTCGCGTTCGCGGCCGAAGTCGCGCGCATCGCCCGCGGGGAATCGCTGGGGGCGCATGTCGTGTCGCTCGCGCCCAAGATCAAAGAGAGTCACCGCATCGCGCTGTGCTTAGAGCTGTTCGTGCCGTTGACCTGGGCCACGCCGTTGCCCGCCACGGTCGCGCCGGCGCTTGCTGTGCTGCGCGAGGCCGAGCGCCATCTGGGTCGTTGGTTGATCTTGGCGGAGGTGGCAGCGCGCGCTGGTGATCCAGGGCCCTTGAAGGACGCGGCGCAGCGCGCCAACGTGGGCCCTCAGAGTTCGCGCTCGGCTTGGGCGATGGTGGCTTGGGCGCTTTCGTTCGACGCTCCACCGCCAGCGATTCGCCCTACGCTGGAGCTCGTGGCGCGCTTGAGCGACCGGCCGAGCGCCGATCGCGATACGACGTTCTTGTTTCGTTTAGCGCGGCAGAAGGTGCCTTCCGCGCGCCCCATGCTGGAGGCCCTCACACACAGCCCGCTGGCGGATGAATCGAGCGTGCGCGCCGCTCTGCACCTGGTGCGTGACTACGAGGACAGCCGGCCGCTCGACCTCTTGCGCGCGGCCGCGACGAACGCACGTCGCGAAACCGTGCGCGGGCTCGCCGCGGCCGTCTTGTTCGACGCAGGCGAGCGTGACCTCGCGCTGGAGTGTGCGAACGGGTTACTCGCGTCGCGCCAGCTCGCGTCCCTCGCGTGGGGTGCGCTGATTCAAGCGGCGCACGCTAGGGGAGCTACTGAAATCGTGACGGAGCCCACGGTGCGACGCATCCAATTTGGGTGGAGTGAGTGATGCGCGCGTCCCTGCGCTGCGCCGCGTTGTGCTTGCTCGCTTCAGGCGTGGGCAACGCGCAGTCGGTCGCTACGGGGCAGGTGTTCGCGTTGGCCAACGACGGGAAAACTTGGGTTGACGCGACGCGCGGCCACCTTGCTCTGAGTCGTGACCAGCCGACGACCACGCCGGCTGCCGCGCTCGAAAGCGAAGCAGTTCGCCTGGTTTTCTCGGGGTTTTCTGGGATACCCGTCGCCGTGCGCGTCCGCTCCCAGCGCGAAAACGGTGCGCTTTTAGACGCCCTGGCAGAGCCAACACTGCACGCCTGGCCGTGTCCGCCGCACATCTCCGGCTCGTGCTGGGCTACGGAGCCGCTCCGGCTCACTCCGGATCGTCTCGACCGCGACTACTTCGCTGTCAGAGAGCGCTCATTGCAGGCGGACCTCGGCGGCCAGATCCTCGTCGAGGCATCGGGGCAAACACTCGGATCGTGGTGGGTCGGCGCGCCCCACAGTGTGCTGTTCGCCGGCGCTGAACGCTTCGCGCTGAAACTACGCGTGCGCATCCTGCGCGTCGCAGCCGGCGGCGCACCGGCCGTGGGCGCGGACGTCGCGTCCGCCATCAGCAGGGCGCGGGCTGAGGTGCAGGCCGCAAGCAGGCTATGGGCCCAGTGCGGCATTGATGTGCAAGGTCCACACGGCGCAGACATCCAGGTCGTGGATCCGCCGCCAATTGCCCTGGTTTCTGTGGGTTGTGAGGCTGGCTTGCCGGCCAGTGGCGGGCAGCTGGCGCTCAGGGTGCAAGGTCGCGCTGTGCGTGTTGCCAGCCATCCTGGGGAAGCGCCTGGGGTCGTGGCCGCTCGGCTCGCTCGTGCCGTTCGCGCGCTCGGGTTGAGCGCTCGGCTCAGCCCGAACCCGCGCAGCACAGCTGGCGCAGGCGCCGCGGTGGATGTTTTGATCCGGAACGCGGCCGGCGCGCTTTCCGGAGTGAGCGCAGAGGCGGACCCAAGTCTGCCACTCAGCACGGACGCAACGCTCCGCGTGTGCCTGGGCGAGGTGGATCTGGGTAACGGCTTGTCGCACTTCGTCGAAGCCGACGCGGCGCCGGGTACGCTGGAGGAGCGCGCCTTGATCAAGGCGTTCGACGACGGAGATCCGAGCACCATCGAGGTGCTGATCGTGCCCTCGTTCGATCAATCCGGCCGCATCGGTGAATCGTTCATCGACGACAGC